>CALKVG010000115.1 GCA_937998045.1 uncultured Myxococcales bacterium | reverse complement strand
GCCCAGGGCCTCCCGCCGCCCGCGCCGCTCGCGCCGTAGGGGCCAGATCCCCAAGCCGCAAAGCTTGCTAGAGGCCCAGCGCGAGCGACCCCTCGCGTCGGGGCTCCGCGGCTCCCTCCCAGTAGACTCGGTCGTCAGACCATCGCGGGGGGCGCTCCGCATCGCCGAGCAGCCGCCTCACCCCAATCGCCGGCGCGTCCGCGAGGTGCTCCACCTCTTTCGTCTGGTGACCCATCTGCTGGAGCGCACGCACCACGTCCTCCGGCAGCGCGTGCGGCTCGAGGAACAGGACGTCGGGCGAATCCTGCTGGTGAAAGCGCGGCGCGCGCACGGCGTCCGCCGCGCTCATTCCGAAGTCGAGCGCGTTCGACAGCTCCTCGAAGACCGCCGTGATGATGCGCGACCCGCCCGCCGCGCCGAGCACGAGCTCCACCCTGACGTTTCGATCACGCTCCGGCGAAGCCGGAGACGTGGCGGCGCCGTCCCCCGAGAGGACGATCGTCGGTGACATCGACGAGAGCATGCGCTTGCCGGGAGCGATCGCGTTGGGCTCGCCCTGCACGAGGCCGAACATGTTCGCCGTGCCCGGCACCGTCGCGAAGTCGTCCATCTCGTCGTTGAGGAGGAAGCCCAGACCGGGCACGGTCACGCCGCTTCCGTACCAGGCGTTGAGCGTCGTCGTGAGGGCGACCGCGTTGCCGTCCGCATCCACGACCGAGAAGTGCGTCGTGTGCGGGCCGGCGCCGCTGTCGACGGCGATGTTCGGGAAGAGCTCCCTGGTCGGCGTCGCCCGGTCGAGGTGCATCGTCGCGCGCTGCGCGCGAGCCCAGTCCGGCGAGAGCAGCTCCTCGACGGGCATCTTCACGAAGTCGGGATCGCCGAGCTTCGCGTTGCGCGCAGCGAACGCGCGGCGCATCGCCTCGGCGGTCAGGTGGATCTCCTCGGGGGAGTGCCACCCCATCTTCGTGAGGTCGTACGCCTCGAGAAGGTGCGCGATCATCGCCATCGTGACGCCACCCGACGACGGCGGCGGCATCCCGATGATGTGCCGTCCGCGGTACTCGTACTCGATGGGGTCGCGCCACTTCGCACGATACGCCTTCAAGTCGGCCTGCGTGATGAGGCCCCCGCCCTCCTTCATCGCCTTCGCGATCTGCTCGCCGACGGGTCCCTCGTAGAACCCTGGCGGGCCCTGCTCGGAGACGCGCCGGAGCACCGCCGCGAGCTCCGGATCGCGCCACGTCGTGCCCACCGCCGGCGGCGCGCCGTTCGGGAGAAAGAGCGCCGCCGAGGCCGGGAACTTCGCCAGGCGCGCCTTCGCCCAGTCCATCGTCCCGGGGAACGACGCGTCCACCGGGAAGCCGCGTTCGGCGAGCTCGATGGAGGGCGCCAGGAGCTCGCTCCACGTCTTCTTCTTCGAGCCGAGCTTCTGCCACGCCTCGAACAGGCCGGCGACGCTCCCCGGCACGCCGGCGGACCGCCAGCCCTCGCGCGAGTCGCGCGTCGGCTTGCCGTCGCTGCCGAGGTACATGTCCCGCGTCGCCGCCGCCGGCGCGGCCTCGCGGAAGTCCAGCGCGTACGGCCGCGCGCCCACGCGCGCGACCATGAAGCCGCCGCCGCCGATGTTGCCTGCCGTCGGGAACGCGACCGCCAGCGCGAACGCCGTGGCCACCGCCGCGTCGACGGCGTTGCCGCCGCTCGCGAGGACGTCGACGCCGACCTTCGTCGCGATCGCATTCGCCGTGACGACCATGCCTCGCCCACCTGTCGGCGCCGGTGCGCCCTGCGCGAACGGCCACCCCGGAGGAAAGACGACCGGCGGCGCCGGGGGGGCGACCGGTGCCGGAGGCGGCGCGGCCGCGGTGGGCTTGGCCGCGGTGCCAGCATGACCCCCGCATGCGAGGAGCACGACGGCGATCAAGCCCAGGAAACGCTGCCTCAGGGTCATGGCCGCTATGTAACTCACGCCTGCTCGACGGTCACCGGCGTCCCGCTGAAGGCGGCGTTCCCGCTGAGCGCGTCGATCCGCGCGTCGTCGGTCACGTCGTTGATGCTCGCGCCGGCGTGCTCGCGCGCGACGCGCAGCTCGACGCCTGGCTTCGCGTGCCCCCACCCGTGCGGCAAGCTCACGACGCCCGGCGCGATCTCGTCGCTCACTTCCAGCGCGACCTCCACCTCTCCCACACGCGACTTCAGCCGGACGCGCACGCCGCTCGCGAGACCGCGCGCAGAGGCGTCGCCCGGGTGCATGAGGAGCGTGCACGCCTCGCGCCCCTTCACGAGCCGATGGCTGTTGTGCATCCACGAGTTGTTGCTGCGCAGGGTGCGCCGGCCGACGAGGACGAGCTGCCCATCGGGCGCGCGCGTGTCGAGCGTGGCGGCGAGCCGCGGCACGTCTTCCACGAAGCGCTGCGGCGCGAGGTGAATCGTGTGATCCTTCGTGTAGAGCGCCCACGGGAAGCGCGGCTCCAGCGGCCCGAGGTCGAGCCCGTGAGGATGCTTGCGCAGCGTTCGCAGCGAGAGGCGGTGCGGCCCCGTGCGGAGGGCGACGTCGAACATGCGCTTTGGGCCGAGCGCTCGCACGGCGCGCGTCACGAGCTGCGGCATGCGTCCGCGCTCCGGCGTGTGGCGGGCGAACGCGCACGCGAGGTCGGCGAGAATCGTCCAGTCGTCCCGCACGCCCGGCGGTGGATCGAAGACGGGCATCGACCAGCGCGAATAGTTGCGAACGGCGAGCGCCGAGAGGAGGAGATCGAAGTGCTCGCGCTCGAGGCCGAACGTCGTCGGCAGGAGGACGTGCGCGTGGCGCGTCGTCTCGTTCTTGTAGATGTCGACCGATACCATCGCTTCCAGCTTTTCGAGCGCGCGCGCCAGGCGCGCCCCGTTCGGCAGCGACGCCACCGGGTTGCCCGCGAGCGTCACCAGCGCGCGGACGTGCCCCGCCTCGATCTCCTCCGCGAGGCACGCCGCCGGCAGCTCGCCGCCGAACTCCGGCAGCCCGCGCACGTGGCTCTTGTACCGCGCGAACGCGCCGCGCTGCCCGGTGCGCGCCGCCAGGCGCACGAGGTCGATCGCCGGCGTCGTGAACATCGCGCCGCCCGGCCGATCCAGGTTCCCCGTCAGGACGTTCAGCGCGAGCACCAGCCAAGACGCGAGCGCGCCGAACTCCTGCTGGCACACGCCGACCCGCCCGTAAACGACGCCGCACGGCGCGTCCGCCAGCTCGCGCGCGAGGCGCCGCACGTCCGCCGCGGCGATCCCGACGACGGGGGCCACGCGCTCGGGCGAGAACGGCGCGCTCGCGCGTTCGAGCTCCGCGAGGCCGGTCACGAAGCCGGCGAGCCGCCCGGGGTGCACGCGCCCCTCCTCGAAGAGCGTGCGCACCATCGCCATGAGAAAGAGCGCGTCCGTCCCCGGGCGCACGAAGTGGTGCTCGTCCGCGACGCGCGCCGTCTCGGTGCGGCGCGGGTCGACGACGACGAGCTTGCCGCCCCGCGCGCGCATCTCGCGCAGGCGCCGGTCGACGCCCGGCGCGGACATGAGGCTGCCGCCCGACACGAGCGGGTTCGCGCCGATGCACAGGAAGAAGCGCGTGCGGTCGACGTCGGGCACCGGCAAGAGAAGCTGGTGGCCGAACATCTCGAGTCCGGCCAGCATGTGCGGCAGCTGGTCGACGCTCGTGGCGGAGAAGTTCGTCCGCGTCCGCAGCGCCTGCTGCAGGAGCATCCGCCCGAGGAACGCGTGGCCGTTGTGCGCCATCGGGTTGCCCGTGTAGACCGCGACCGAGTGGCGGCCGTGCTCCCGCGCGACCCGCGCGAGCTTCGCCGCGGCCGTGTCGATGGCGGCGTCCCATCCGACCGAACGCCACGCGCCCCCGTCGCGCATGCACGGCTCACCTACGCGGTCCGGATCGAGGCGTATGTCCTCCAGCGCGACCGCCTTCGGACAGATGTGACCCCGCGACAGCGGATCCTCCCGGTCGCCCTCGATCCGGGTCGCCTTCTCCTCGGATTTCGACCACGCTCCGGCGGAGCCGGGGTCGCGACGTCCCTCGACGTGGACGGCGATGCCGCACATGGCTTCGCACAGCATGCACGTCGCAAGGCGAGTCTCGCTCGGCATGGTACGCTTTCTTATGCCCCAACCGCAGAGCGGCAAGACAATTCCTCTCGAGCTCATCGAAAAGCTCCCGAAGACCGACCTACACGTCCACCTCGATGGGTCGCTCCGCCTGCAGACGATCCTCGAACTTGCGGAGCGCCAGCGGGTCGAATTGCCGGCGCGCGACCCCGAGGCTCTGCGCGCCGCGATGCACCTCGGCGAAAATTGCGGTTCGCTCGTCGAGTACCTCAAGGCGTTCGACGTCACCCTGCGCGTCATGCAGACGGAGGACGCGCTACGGCGCATCGCCTTCGAGCTCGCGGAGGACGCCGCGCGCGAGAACGTCCGCTACATGGAAGTGCGCTACGCGCCGATGCTCCACACCCGGCGCGGCCTGAAGCTCACGACGGTCGTCGAGAGCGTCCTGGAAGGGCTGCGCGAGGCGCAGGAGAAGCTCGGCATCGAGTCGAACGTCATCATCTGCGGCATCCGCAACGTCTCGCCGGAGCACTCGCTCGAGATGGCGGAGCTTGCGGTGGCCTACAAGGGCCGCGGCGTCGTCGGCTTCGACCTCGCCGGCGCCGAGTACGATCACCCCGCCAAGCACCACAAGGCGGCGTTCCAGCTCGTCCGGGACAACAACATCAACGTGACCATCCATGCCGGCGAGGCGTATGGGCCCGAATCGATCGCGCAGGCCATTCACGTCTGCGGGGCGCACCGCATCGGCCACGGGTGCCGCCTGCGCGAGAACGGGGATCTTCTCCACTACGTGAACGATCACCGCATCCCGCTCGAGTGCTGCCCGTCGTCGAACGTCCAGACCGGCGCCATCCGCGATCTCTCGAGCCACCCGCTGAAGCTCTACAAGAACCTCGGCCTACGCGTGACGGTGAACACCGACAACCGCCTGGTCACGGACACGACCGTGAGCAAGGAACTCTGGCACTGCCACGCGCAAATGGGCCTCACGTTGCGCGATCTCACGCAGCTCATCCTGAGCGGCTTCAAGAGCGCGTTCCTCCCCTTTCACGTCAAGCAGCAGTACCTGCGCAAGGTGAGCGAGGAGCTGTCCTCGTTCCTCGACGAGGAGGGCGCCCAGCCGGGCGCGCCGCACGTGCCGACTTCGGCGAAGCTCCAGCTCTCGTCCTGAGCGTTCACCCTCGCCTCTTCCGTCACCCTTTCG
Source organism: uncultured Myxococcales bacterium (assembly GCA_937998045.1). Classification (GTDB taxonomy): domain Bacteria; phylum Myxococcota_A; class Polyangia; order Polyangiales; family Polyangiaceae; genus Palsa-1150. The sequence goes on along the minus strand of CALKVG010000115.1, from coordinate 8,641 downwards.
CGCGCACCCCCGCTGCGTGCTAGAAGCGCCCCCTTCCGATGCCGGAACCCACGCCGTTGCAGGTGGATCGCGTGTTCGACGCGCTCGAAATGGCCGCGGTTGCGGCCGAGGGGCGTCCTGCGCCGAGCGTCATCCCTCAGGTGACTCCGGACGAGTTTCGCGCGGCCGCCAAGCGCGACCCGCGGGCGGTGCGGGCCCGCCTCGACCGCGTCGTCATGGGCGACGACCCGGAGCGCGGCCTCGACGAGCTACTCGAAGCGGGCGCGCTCGCGGCGGTCTTCCCGGAAGTGCACGCGATGGTCGGCTTCGGCGACGGCGAGTGGCGCCACAAGGACGTGTGGAAGCACACCAAGCAGGTGGTCCGCCAGTCGGTGCCGCGGCTCGAGGTCCGCTGGGCGGCGCTCTTCCACGACATCGGCAAGGTGAAGACGCGGTCGATCTCGCCCGACGGCAAGGTGCACTTCCTCGGCCACGCGGAGGTGGGGACGCGCATGTTCGAGAAGCTCGATCGCCGCATCGGCCTCTTCGGGTACGAGCCCTCGCTCAAGGAGACGGTGCGTTTTCTGGTGCTGCACCACCTGCGCGCCAACCAGTACGCCAACGACTGGACCGACAGCGCCGTCCGCCGCTTCGCGCGCGAGCTGGGCGCGCATCTCGAGGATCTGCTGTGCCTGGCGCGCGCCGACATCACGACGAAGCGCCCCGAGAAGAAGCGCCGCGGCCTGCAGCAAATCGAGGAGCTGCAGCACCGCATCACGACGCTCGCCGAAGAGGACGCGCGCATCCCCGCGCTGCCGAGCGGAATCGGCGACGAGATCATGCGCGCCTTCGGCCTCCCGCCCTCGCGCAAAATCGGCGAAGTGAAGAATGCCCTCGAGGAAGCCGTCGAATCCGGCCTGATCGCCCCGCAGCAAACCGCGGAGGCCTACGTCGAATTCGTCCGCGCCAACCGCGAGCGCTTCGGGCTGTAACCCGCGGCCGCGTCGACTAGGAGACTAAATCCCCGCCCATTGGGCGTAGACGACGGTCACTGAGGCTTGGTGGAGCGGTCCTGGAGGACCTGCAGGGCGTCGTCGAGGTCGTGGTCGCGGTGCATACAGGGGTAGCAGTCGGACCGGCCGAAGAAGCCGCAGCCGCGGGTCGCTTCGTACGGCTGAAGGAGCGCGAACATGCGGACGTCGCCCTTGTCCCGCGCTTCGCCGAGGAGGGCATGCTTTTGCTCGCAGGTCTTCGCGTCGCGGAAGGCGAGGACGACGGACAGCGCGGGGCTGGCTGCCTTGCGGACTTCGGCGGACTCGAGCGATTTCTTCGCGCGCGCCGCGGCTTGCGGGTAGAGACGCCCGGAGGAGCCGTATGCGATGTCGTAGAGGATGTCGATCCCCCTCACCCCCATCTTCGACTCGAGCACCTCGAACGCGTCGTCCTGGGCCTCGCGCAGGAGCGCCGCGTTCCGGACGTCCTCCTCCAGCTTCACGTCGGCCGCGGCGTTCGCGTCCGCCGCCAGCCAGAGCGACGCCTCGCGCATCGCCTCGCGCGTGTTGCGCACGCCCGTGTATGCGCGTTCGAACGCGGCGTGCACGTCCGCCCGGCGCGGGTCCTTCTTCTCGACGGGCGTCAGTTCGTCGATCGCGCTCGCGAAATCGCCCTTGTCGATCTTCGCCTGCGCCGCGGCGACCACCTCGTCCGTCTTTGGATCCGCCGGACGCGGCGGCGGCGCGGGCAGCGCCGCGCTCGCGCTCCCGCGCGCCGGTCCCGCCGCGGACCCGCCCCCGTGATCGGTCGCCGATACGACGATGACCGCCGACAAGATGATCCCGCCGAGCGCCGCCGCGAGCACCACCGCGAGGCGCGGCGTCAGCCACGAGGGAGCCGCCTTGAGCACGTTCCCGAGCGACGAGCCGACGAGCGAGGCGAGGCTCGGCCGCCCTGCGATCGACTCGGAGGGAGAGAGTGCCGGCGTGCTACCTGCACGCCGGCCGATCGCCGGCTGCGCCAGGCTCGTCGGACCCAGCGCGAGCGCCGACCGCGGCCCCGACGCGTCTGCGGTGCTCGTGCGCGCCGCGCGCGGGCTCCCCAGCGCCGACGCAGGCGCGGGGATCTCCGCGATGCGTCCGCTCGCCGCGAGCTTCGCGCTCGTTGCGTCGAGCGCCGCCGTCAGCTCCTTCGCGTCTTCGAAGCGCCCGGCGACGTCCTTCGCCAGCAGCCGCTCCACGATGGCCTCCATCTCCGGCGGGACGTTCGCCTCCGGCACGCGCGCTCTCATCTTCGGGATCGGCGCGGTCACGTGCATCCCGAGCAGCGTCACCTTGCTCTCGTGATCGTAAGGGCGGGCGCCCGTGATCATCTCGAACGCGATGCAGCCGAGCGCGTAGAGGTCGGCGCGGGCGTCCACGCTCTGCCCGAGCGCCTGCTCCGGCGCCATGTACTCCGGCGTGCCGTACACCATCCCGAGCTGCGTGAGCACCGGCCCGCTCGCCTGCCGCTCGCCCACGAGCTCACCGACGGGCACCTTCGCGATCCCGAAGTCGAGCACCTTCACGCAGTCGCCGTCGCCGTCGCGCGCGACGAGCATGACGTTCTCCGGCTTCAGGTCGCGGTGCACGATGCCGAGCGCGTGCGCGCGCCCGAGGGCGCCCGCGATCTGGCGCATGATGTGGATGGCCCGCCCGAGCTCCAGCGGCGACCCGGCGATGGCATCGCGCAGGCTCACGCCCTCGACGTACTCGAGGACGAGAAAGAACGAGCCGTCGTCGAGCTTCCCGAAGTCCGTCGCCGCCGCCACGTTCGGGTGCTCGATGTGCGCGGCGGCCATCGCCTCGCGCTCGAAGCGCGCGACCACCTCCGGCAGTCGGCTCATCTCCGGGTGCAGCACCTTCACGGCGAGGCGCTTGCGCATGTGGGTGTGCTCGGCCTGGTAGACCGCCCCCATGCCCCCCTCGCCGATCAGGCGCTCGATGCGATAGCGCCCGCCGATGATCGTGCCGACGAGCGCTTCCGGCCCACCGGGGCGCACGCTGGGTCGTTCGGACTTGCGGGCTTCACCCCGCGCCGACGCCGGCGGCTCAGCCTGGTTTCGACCACGTTCCGCGCCGTCGGCGGGCCCGGGCGGCTCGTCCCCGGCTCGCTCGCGTGCCGGCGTCGCAGACGCGCCGGAGCGGGTTCGAGGCCGGGGGTCGTTGCTCATTGCGAGAAGCCCGAGCATGCAGCCGCGCGGGCCGCGACGCTACTGTTCCAAGCTTAGCCCTACGCAGAGCGTCAAGGCGAACGAGTCTTTGCCCATAAATGGCGCGACGGCGACCGTATCGGCCACGATTCCCGCCGCCCCGTCGTCGTACATGGGCCCATAGAAGCCAACCCCCAGCCGGCCACCGAGCTGGAGAAATGCGAGCCACGGACTCAGGGCCCCGCGCAGCCGGTACCCGAGGGCGATGCCGAGCGGGACTTCGAGCATTCCGCCATAGGCGCCCCCGAAGAGGACGCTCGTCGTTCGCGCGCCCATCGCGACGGGCGCGTGGTAGCTCCCTTCATACGTGTACGCGTAGCCGAAGCCGACGAACGCCCACGTGCGCCACGGCGAGGGGAGGACCGGCGGCATCGCCTTCAGGTGCAGCCCGCCTTCCCAGAACGTCCGCGTCCCGACGTTCGACGCGGGCGAAATGTCCTGCGCGAAGTACGCCCCGACGCGCAGCATCGGGACGAGCGCGACATGGCTCTGCAGCTCGAACACAGGGCCGAAGCCGGGGTTGGGCGCCGCGACGTCGCCGCCGGTCGTGAACCGTTTCATCGCCCCGACGTCGGCGCCGACGTCCCAGTGCACCTGCGCCCGCGCGGCGCCCGAGATGAGGAACGCCGCCAACGCGACGAGCACGGCGATCGAGGGTCGGAGCGGCGCCGCCATCACATGCGCTCCACCTCCAACCGGCGGACCGCCATGACGTTCGCATAACAGCAGCGGGCAGGCTCCGCCACCGCGGTGTCCTCGCTGAGTCGGCCTCGCTGGTTTCCTTCTTGCTCGCCGTCAGGTCCGATGGGCCCTCTCTATCGACCGCTCCTCTGCCTGGCGTTGTGCGTCCTCGCCTGTTCGTCGTCGTCGTCCACGAACGTCGCGCACGACACCGGGCTTGACGCGTCCGTGATGCGCGAGGCCGCCCCGCCCGCGTCCGACGCCTCGCTCGAGAGCGCCCCGTCCGACGCCGAGTCGGACGGGCCCGAAGATGCGCGCCCCGACGTCCTCCCGAGCGGCCTCTTCGGAAGGATGACCTTCTACGAGCTCGCGTCGACGCAGGCCAAGGAGCTCGCGCTCTCGGTCTCGTTCGGTCCGGCGTTCTTTCACGACTACGACGACCGCCAGGGGGGAACCGGATGCATCGCCGACCACTTCGACGCGACGTCGCGGCCCCTGCCACGGGACGTCGACGCCGGCCTCATTCGCGTGAGCGGCTTCCTCGGCGGCACGACCCTCGCCGGCGACGACGGCTCGAACCCCATCACGTGCGCGATTGGCGGTTCCTATTACGGCTGCACGTATCCCGAGGGCGCGAACGCTTTCGCTGCGCAGTTCGCGCCCACGTCGATGCCCTTCGGTCCGGCGCCCATCTCGTTCGCCGGCAACGGCGGAAACGACTTCTCGGCGTTCTACGTCTCCGGACCGCCCAACGTCGGGACGCTTTCGGTGGGCGACGACCTCACCGCGCTGCGCTACGACCCGTCGCGGGACACCGTGTTGCACCCGACGTGCGCGAGCGGGTGCCCGGGCGCGCGCATCGCCGTCGAGGTGACCGCGTTCCCGCTGGCGTCGGCCGCGGACGGGTGGCCGTATCCGAGCGTCGGCGTCGTGCGGTGCGTCTTCGAGGCGGCGGCGACCGTCGCCGTGCCGCACGGGGCCATCGCCGCGGCGCTCACCTACGACTTGAGCCTCGACGCCGTCGAGACGGCCGTCGTCCTCCTGCCGAGCGCGCGGCTGCAAACGCGCGACTTCTTCGGCAACTCCTTCACCGCCGACGTCGGCCGCGGCGTCGTCGGCACTTCGCCGCTCTAGTTGAGAATGCTCGCCTTCGCGCGCAGCTCCTCGAGGCGCTGGCGGATGGTCGCTGCGTCGGGCGCTTGCGGTACGAGCTCGAGGAGCCGCGAGAGATCCGCGCGCGCTGCCTCGACGGCGCCGAGGCGCGCGGCGAGCATGCCGCGCTCACGCAGCGCGGGCACCGAGTCCGGCGTGAGGCAGATGATGCGGTCCAGCGCGAGGAGGGCGCGCGCGAAGTCCCCGCGCGTGGCGTAGATCCACTTCAGATTGATGAGCATGCGCACGAGCATCGTGCGCGTCGGCGCGGGCGCGAGGTGCTCGGCCTCGCTATACCGCTGTGACGGCGACGCGCGCTCGAGCAGGCGCTGCAGCGCGGGCTCGTCGAGCCGGCGACCGCCGAAGAAGGGATCGACCGCGACGGGAGAGTCGTCGCGACCCGCTGCGTCGATGCGCACGAGGAAGTGCCCGGGGAAGCTCACGCCGCGCGCGCGAACGCCCAGGCGGCGCGCGACCTCGCAGTAGACGAGCGCCAGCGTGATCGGGATTCCGAGTTTGCGCTCGAGGACGTCCGGCAGCAGGCTGTTCTTCGGGTCGTAGTAGTCCTGTTCGTTGCCGCGGAAGCCGAGCTCCCCGTAAAGGTACGTGGAGATGGCATCGGCCTGGGCGGCCGGGGGCCGCGAGGCGAGCCCTCCGCCCGCCGCGAGCGGGGTGGCCATCTCGTCGAAGCGCGCGAGGAGGCGCGTCACGTCGAGCGTGCCATACGCGTCGCGCGCCATGAGCGCGGCCCCGAGCGCCACGTCGATGCGGTCGTCCGGCAGCATCGCGAGCTGCTCGAACGTCGCGGGGCGTGCGATCGGCGCGGGCGCGGGCTGCGCGAAGGAGCCGGCGAGGGGCAGCGCCTGCGGGGCCTGGGGAGCGGGACCGGGCGGCGCACTTGGAGTGCGCCCGGAAGCCGGAGGCGATGCAGGCGAGCCCGTCGAAGCCATTGGCCAAGCCATGGAATGCACCCTTTCTCCCCTCCGGGCAAGCACCGCTTGACTCCTGCGCGAGCGAGCGCGAGAGAACGCGGCGCCCATGTCAAAGAAAGCCTTAGGTTCTCGTACAGCCGCACGCACGCCCCAAGCCCTGCGTAACGCTTCGGCAACGGAGTCGCGTCGCGGTTCTTCCGAAGGCTCGCTCCGGCGGCGCTTCGACCGGGCGCCGGACGTTCGCCCGCGCGCCATCACCGGAAAAGAGAGTCCTCACGAGGTACTTACCGAACGATTTCCCGCGTACGTCGGGCGGCAGGAACGCACGGCGTATGAGCTCATGCGCCGGAGTGTCGAACAGGGACACGCGATCTTTCTCACGTTCAGCGGCGCCATGACTCCGGCTGGACTGCACCAGTCCTGCCTCATCCCGCTAGTCGAGCGGGGTCTCGTCGACTGCATTACGACGACGGGCGCCAACCTCTACCACGACGCGCACCGCATCATCGGGCACCGCATCCGCGAGATCGACCCGACGGCAGGTGACCTGCAATACCGCCTGGCGCGCATCATCCGCATTTACGATCTCGGCTTCTGGGAGGAGACGCTGCTCGAGACCGACAAGCTCTTCTCCGCCCTTCTGCGCGGCTCGGAGTTCCAGCGCAAGATGACCACGCCCGAGCTGCACTACTTGCTTGGCGCGCGCCTCGCGCAGATCGAAAAGGCGCTCGGCGTGAAGGAGCCGTCGCTCTTGTCGACGGCCTTCAAGCACGCGGTGCCGATCTTCGTCGGCGCGGTGCAGGACGGGTCGATCTTCCTCAACATCGTGAAGCTTAGGCGTCTCCTTGGCGAGTCGTTCAAGCTCGAGATCGACGTCTGCGACGACGTCTTCGAGATGGGCGCGATGCAGCACCACTGCTTCGGCACCTTGAAGAAGCCGATGGCGGTGTGGATCTTGGGCGGCGGCGTGCCGAAAAACTACACGCTCCAGGGCGAGCCTCTCCTCGACCAGATTCTCGGAGTCCCGACGAGCGGTTTCGACATCGACGTGCAGTTCTGCGTCGACCCGGTCGACAACGGCGCGCTCAGCTCGTGCCCCGCCGGAGAGGGCCACACCTGGGGCAAGGTCTCCGCCGAGAGCGTGCAGACCGGCAGCATTTACGTGCACTCCGACGTGACGGCGGTCTTCCCCTGGCTCACGTACGCGCTCCTCAGCGACCCGAAGATGAAGCGCAAGGGCCTTCGCCTTTACGACGACCGCGCGCAGGCGCTCGCCAACCTGCAGCGCGAAGTGAACAAGCGATCGCGCCAGCTCGCCAGGACGATCGACTACGTCATCGCCGCCCCGCGCGGCCGGGCAAACAAGCCAAACAAGGCGACGAAGGGCGAGTGACCTCTTGGCGTCTTGTGGTCCCTGGCGTCTTCAGCACTCTATTCGTAGCCGATGGTTGCGATGAGCTCGTAGAGCGCGAAGACCGCTTCGGGGGTCTTGTGCTCGAAGGCGAGGCCGACGCGGCGAGGGGTGCCGGCTGCTGCGGGGGGCGAGAGCCACGCGACGCGCGATCGCAAGACGAGCGGGTCCCAGAGGGTGGGCGCGGTGAAAGAGAGCGTGACCGCGTCCCCGGGCGCGACTTTGTCGAGGGCGGCGACGCGCGCGCCGCCGAGGCCGATGTTCTCAACGGTGACGTACCGCTGCCAGCCAGCCTGGACGTGGGTCATGAGCGCGCGAAGGCGCACGCCTCGCCGCGCGTGCGCGCGGAACGGACCGAGGCCCGACCCTCGCGCCCGCCACCCCGCGCGAATGGAGCCGGAGGAGCCGGAGGAAGGCGCGGACGGCACGGGAGGCCCGGAAGCGTAACACGTCTATCGCGCGCGGCTTTGCCGGGGGAGCGGCGGCCTCCGTTGGCTTTTTGACCACCGCCCGGGTTACCATGCTCAAAGAGTGGGCCCTCCGCGGACAGAAGCGCGCAAATCGAGGGAACGAGGGCGAGCGCGATGACCCAGGACACCCGCAAGGACCGCCGCGTGAAAATCGTCAGCCTCAATGTGCGGTACAAGAGCGCGACGGTCGATGAGTTCATCGAGAACCACGCGCACGACGTGAGCCGTGGGGGCATCTACATCAAGACAGCGAACCCGTTCCCTCCCGGGACTCTCCTCAAATTCGAGATCCGGCTCGCGAGCGATCAGGCGGTCATCGCCGGCGTCGGCCGGGTCGTGTGGAAGCGGGACGCGGGGACATCGAGCGGTGAGCGTCCCGCGGGCATGGGCGTCAAGTTCATCAAAATCGACGACCCGTCGAAGACGGTCATCGACAAGCTGGTGAACACCCGCGCCGACGCGGGCAAGGCCTTCGAGTCGGAGCCGGAAGGGACGAATACGCCGGAGCCTCCCGTCGCGCCGCCGCGGGTCACGCCCAAGGGGAGCCCGAGCTTCGGCGGGGCGGGCGTGTCGACGATGAGCGAAGCGCGCACGTCGACGACGCCGGGGATGGGCGCGACGCCGCTCGCGCGCAAGGCCACGATGATGGGCCTCGGCGTACAGGTCCCGTCGTCGCATCCGCCCGCGGCGAAGCCGCAGCCGGAGCCGAACACGAGCACCCCGCCGACCCCGGCCACGGCACCGCCGGTGATCCCGCGTCCGACGCCAATGC
>CALKVG010000114.1 GCA_937998045.1 uncultured Myxococcales bacterium | reverse complement strand
TGATCGACATGATCCAGCTTCTCGGCAAGAAAAACTAGGGACACCCCCTAGTCCGTGGGCGGAGCCAGATACATGTCGTAGTGTCCGGTCGCGTCCGTTATGGCGCGTCCCGTTTCCATCCAGCCGGTCGTCGCGTCGGGCGACTCGAAGACGCGCACGATCCCATTCACGATGGGGTTTCCCAGCGGATCGCTGAGGGTCAGGCCCGCGTAGACCGGAGCCGGAACGAAGAGCTGCACCGGCGCCATCGGCGTCGATCCGACGTTCACCACTTTGGGGTACCAAACCCAGGGCAAGCGGCTCCCGTCCGGAGGGCGCACGCGCAGCCGATAGGCGCCGGGGTCGAGCCACAGACCGAACGTCCCGTCGTCCTGGGTCGTTGTCTCGCGCGCACGAGGAAGACACGCGGACGCGGTCGAACCTTCGGAGCACTGCACCGGGACGGCGTCGACCGTCGCAGCCGCGAGGCTACGCTTGTCGGTGATGAGCGCGCTCCCTTCGACGAACCGCGTCGAGGGAACGGAGAGCGCACCCGGGCTGGCCGGCGCACAAGCGTGCTTCCCTCCGACGACGAACGAGTCGATCGCCGTGGCCGCGTAGGGCGGCGGCGGCACGGGGGAAGACGGGCTCTCGGGGGAGGGATCGAGCGGGCGAATCGAGACGCGATATTCCCCCTGGGGGAGCGTCAACGTATACGTCGAGGCGCCTCGCCCATCGAGACGTGCGCTCGCGCGCCCCGTGTATTCGAAGTTGGTCAGATTGAACGGACAGGTCCGTCCCGTATCGATTGCCGTCGCTTCGAAAATGAGGTCCGCCTCGACGGGCTTGCCGTCTTGAGCCGAGACGGTGCCGGTGATGGTCAGGGGCCCGTGAAGGCCGTCGAACGCCGGGTATGTCACGTTCGGCGACAGCGTCATTCCCTGAGGCGCGAAGACCTCCGTAGGCAAGTACGAACCCGGCGGCGGCGCGATCACCAGCTCGGCGTTGGTCAAGGCATCGCCGCTGTGATGATTGGTCGGGAGCACGACGTTGGCGGCGGGCGACCCCGCCAGCGTGACGACGCTCGATACGATTCGCTTGGTGGTCTGGTCCCGCAAGTAAGTCGTCCAACCGTCGAAGTCCCCGACGTCGCGCGTCAGGGTGAAGGTCGGCACCTGCGGGGTAGGTGCTTGAGTTTCGGACGTCGCGTCGACGTTCATCGAGTCGAGCTCCAGCCCACTCCCGCGGGCGACCGTGACGATCGCCACGTCCGGGGGGAAGACGGCGTCGAACGGAGGCACCGGAGTGATGGTCCTCTCGTAGTTCCCCGGCCACAGGTAGGACTGAAACGTCTCGCTGCTCCCGCCGGCGGGGGCCGGGAACGTATCGAAACGCAGATCGGGGATCGAGTCGAGCTCCAGAGGCTCGAGCGGAAGCCCTGCGGTGACCGCGTCGTCGCTCTCCGAGGTCGACGTCGATGGCCAGAGCGCGCGGTACGTCACGTGGACGGGCAAGGTCGTCTCGGCATTGTTTGGATTGAGCGCGTAGTGCAAGAGGTCCGCCTGGACGTGCGGCAGGACCACGTAGGCGCCGCTGAATCTGGCCACGTCGTCGAGCCGCGTGCACGTGCTGGTGCCGCAGGGAAGACTGGGCAGTGGGAAGGGCATGGCGATCGTTCGGTCGGGTGCGAAATACGAGTCGCCGGGCAGCGAAAGGACGAACACCGCGTTCGTGAACGTCGTGTTGACGACGCATGCTCCGCCGTTGCAGACGGGGGGTGCACCCGACTGGTCGTACGCTTCGCACGGATGGTCGGGGCAGGAGTTCGCCGGCACCTGAACGCTGGGCGCCGGACCGCACGCCACGCCGATCGCCACGGCCAGAACGATGCGGCCCGCATACCTCACGGGTCGCTCCCCGATTCGGGAACGATCGGAAGCTGCTCGGAGGGGGCGTCCATCATGGGGAATCCGCCCTCGCCGAACGCGCTCGCGTCGTAGGGCGTACAGCCGTTCGTTCCGCCGGCGCCGTTGTAGAGCCAGACGACGCTATCGCCCCCGATGCTGTCCGGAATGTGGTACTCGCTGAACGAATACGCGACGACGAACTCGATGCGATGGCAATACGGCGCCGCGAGGTTGCAGTCGTCGAAGTGCAGAGAGAACGGCACGCCGATCGTTCCACCATCCATCGCCCCAGGCGTCGGCTGCACCGTCCCCAGGGAACACGGCCGGTCATTCGTGTACGCGTCGTAGTCGACGAACAGTTCCCAGGCGAAGGCCTGGTTCGGGTCTTCGAGCACGACCGGTACCAGGAAATTCATCACGCCACTTTGCGAGAGGTCCGCGGAGGTCAAGATCCCGTCCGCGGGGGGGACGACCGCGTCGTGGAGGATCGTCGGCCTGACCACCTGTTGCGGAGGCAGATCGGGAGGGGGGGCCACTATGCACGCGCCCGCGACGAGGGCGCCGAGGCCGTAAGCCAACGCCGCCGCGCGCTTCCGACGCGACAGGCGACGCGGCTGGGAGGCGTGAGGCATCGCGGACATGGCTCAAAAGAGGCTGAAGCGACCCGAGGACACCGAGCCCCGCGGGGAGGTGGGCGCGAGCGTGTGCC
>CALKVG010000113.1 GCA_937998045.1 uncultured Myxococcales bacterium | reverse complement strand
AGGGGCTCCAGCCGCACCGGCTGCGGCCCCTCCGCCCGCGGCCCTCGCCCCGGTCGCCGCGCCGCCTGCCGCGCCGGCGCCCCCTCCGGCTGCGGCTCCCGCGCCCGCTCCTCTTCCGCCGCCGGCACCGCCGCCCCCTGCGGCCGTGGAGCCGGCGCCTCCGCCTCCGCCCGTCCCGCCGCCGCCGCCGGCGGCAGCGCCCAGCATGCTCACGATGGGCTACAACTTCGGCGTCCGCGTCGGCTTCCGCTTGCAGGACCCGGATCAGCCGAAGGACATGTCCGAACTCCACCTCGATCCGTACGGATACGACTCCACGGTGGAAGCGCGGTTTCACGGCACGGCGTTCGAGCACTTCGCCTGGGTCGCGAACTTCAACGCGGTGGTCAACTCCTTCACGCTGGCCGCGCCAGGGTCGGTGGGCATCATGGATCTCATCGCCGAGTACAAGGCGGTCGATGAGTTCCAGGTGTGGGCGGGGCGGCTGCTCGTTCCCTCGGATCGCTCGAACTTCAGCGGTCCGTTCTTCATGAGCCCGTGGAACTACCCCGGGTTCTACTTCCCCGGCGCGCCGCCGCTCGGCCCGAAGGACTTCGCCACCGGGCGCGACGTGGGAGTCACGGTCTGGGGCAACGCGTTCGACTCGAAGCTCAAGTACTACGCGGGCGCATACGGCCTGGGCGGCTCGAACCTGGGGATGGCGACGGGGAGCACTTTCAACCAGCAGGACCAGCAGCCGTACTACTCGGCGCGTGTGTCGTACAGCTTGCAGGGGAGCGAGCCGGGGCTGTGGGGCTCGAGCACGTACTACGGCGAGAAGAGCGTGGTCACGATTGGCGCCGCCGCGCAGTACCAGAAGAACGGATCGATCGACACGACGACGGGCGCCCCGAAGGACACGGCGCTCTTCATGGCCGACATCCTCGCCGAGGAGGCGGTGCCGAACGCCGGGACCTTCACGTTCGAGGGCCAGTATTACAAGTTCAACGACGGCTACAACTTCGGGCCGACGCTCGCCCCGAGCCATGCCTTCTATGCGCTCGTGAGCTACCTGACCCCGGAGCCGATCGGCATCGGCAAATTGCAGCCGCTCCTCCGCATCCAGCAGACCATCGATCCGGCGTGGACGATCTTCGACGCCGCGCTCGCCTACGTCATCAAGGACTACGGCATGCGCATCGTCGCGACCTACCAGCACATCGACCGCGGCACCGGCAGCACGGCGGGCCCGAACCCCGTCCAGAACTCCTTGCAGTTCGGCGCTCAGCTGCAGACTCTGTAATGTCCCGACTCGGGGCTACTTCGTTCTCGATAGTCTGGACAATACGACTCCGCCCCTCGTCGTCGTGCCTGACGGCGCGACGGCGACGGCGGAGGGGGCGGTCGCTCGGAGGAGTCTGCACTGCCCGCCGCGCTCCCCACGCAGCGCGAGCGCGAGACCCGATGGAGGTCGTCGCTAGAACCTGGTTCCCAGTTCGGTCGCGAGGCGATGGAAGTCGCTCGTGCGCTCGATGAAGCGAACGTCCGCCCGCATCGTGTTCGGGTCGATGAGCTGCGAGAAGGGAACGTATCGCAGCTCGAGCTGACCGGAGACGCTCACCATGTGGCCGTCGAGGCCCTTCTCGACCAGCGCGTGGTACGCGCCCAGGCCGAGCTGGCTGCCGAGGACCACGTCGAACGCGTGCGGCGGGGCGCAGCGCGACTCGTACCCGAGCTGAACGCCGGTCAGCTTCTTCGGCTTGCCGGTGCGCTTCTCGTACCGCTCGGCGACGGTGCGCGCGACGATCTTCCCGATCTCGAGGCGAGCGAGCGAGATGTGCCCGTGGTCGTCGCGCACGACGTTGCGCAGGAACGACTCCGGCAAGAGCTCGGCGAGACCCTCGGCAAGGACGACCGTTCCGTAGAGCTTTCCCCGCCGCTCGCGCGCGATGATGAGCTCTACGACGCGATCGACGAGGCGATCGATCGAGAGGCGTGAGACCGTGCGCTTGCCCTTCTGCGGGTCTTCGATGGTCTCCTCGACGGCGAGCTCGCCCACGACGTCTTCGACGCCCACGACCATGTGCGCCTCTCCGGAGATCGCGACGCCGTACGCGAGCCAGCCGGCCTTTCGGCCCATCGTCTCGACGATGTAGTAGCTGCTCGTCGCGATCGCGTCGGCGCGGAGGTTGAGCACCTCCTTCGCCATGACGTCGACGGCGGTGAAGAAGCCGAACGTGAAGTCGATGCCGCGGTAGTCGTTGTCGATCGTCTTCGGGACGTGGACGATTCGGATGCGGCGGGCAGAGGACGGCAAGCGCCGCTGGAACTCGTGGAAGATGTTCGCCGTGCGCAGCGTGTCGTCGCCGCCGATGGAGACGAGGGCGTCGACGCCGAGATCGAGCAAGCCCTCGTAGGTCCTCTTCATGGCGGCCGTCTTGGAGGGGTCGTCGAGATCGCGCATCGTGGCGATAGCCTTGCCCGGGTTGGCGCGGCCGGTGCCGATGAAGACGCCGCGGGCGTTGCGCAGACCCCACAGGTCGCGGTCGACGAAGACGTGGAAGTGCTGTTCGGGCACGAGCGGGGCGCTCGAACGATCGTAGTTCTGCAGCGCGGAGTAACCGTGGAGCAGCGCCACGGCCTCACGGCCGCTGCGGCGGAACGCGCCCGCCGCGGCCGCGATGACCGAGTTCGCGGCAGGTGCCGGGCCGCCCGAGAAGAGGATCCCTACACGCTTGATGTCGCCCGATTGGTTCTTCTGGTCCACGTCGACCTGGCCTCCTAGCGAACGCGGACGAGGACGTCCCGTCCAGCGAGCGCCGGCAGCCTATCGCAAGTCGCGAAAAATGCTCATGCGGAAGCTGGGGGCGCGTCGCGGCAAGCGGCTCGTTTCGCGGCGGTTTCGAGGCGCGAGAACGCCGCGGATTGAAACCCGAGCGTGCGTCGTCCGAAACAACGCGACGTCATGCTTGGGTCATGACGCAACGCAACATCCGTCGCGGCGTGCGGGAGTATCTCCTCGCCAGCGACTTCGACAAGACGCTCAGCTTCAACGACTCCGGCTTTGCCCTGGCCGAGCTCCTCGGCATCTCGAACTTCGAGGAGAGAGTGTCTCAGGTCTCGAAGCTCAACCTGGTTCAACAGGGGGGCGAGCTTGCGTACTTACTTCTTCACGACCCCGACTTCCGGGCGGTGCGCCGCGAGCACCTCTTCGCCGTTGGCAAGCGCATCGAACTCAAGCAGAATATCCGCCTCCTCTTTCGCCTCCTCGACAACGGAATCGACGACCATCACTTCTCCTTCTCGGTCATCTCGGCGGCGCCCGAGGAGGTCATCCAGTCGGCGCTCGAAGGGATCATCCCCGCCGACCAGATTTTCGGAACGCGGTTCAACTACGACCCCGCAACGGGCGAGATCGCCTCGCTCGTGCACGTTCCGGCGGGCTTCGGGAAGGTCGCCACGCTCATGCGTCTCCAGGCAGAGCGCGGAGTCGCCGACGATCGCGTCGTCTATATGGGCGACGGCACGTCGGACATCCACGTCCTACTGCACGTCGCGCAGCGCGACGGCTACACGGTCGCCGTCTCGGAGGCGAGGGACATCGCGCAGATCGCCAAGCGCACGGTGATCAGCGACGACGCCCTCAGCGTGCTCGTCCCGATCCTCGAGGACCTGTGCAAGTGGGACGCTCCGCGCATCCGCGCGTTCTTCGAGGCCCAGGGGGTGACCATTCACGAGTGGGCGAGAGTGCGGACCGACTGGTTGACGCTGCGGCCGGGCGCTGGCCAGCGCGTGCGCGCGAGCGGCGAGGGATCCGCCGAGTGATCGACGCCATCGGATGGGTCGCCACCGGCCTCTTCACGCTCTCCTATTTCGCGTCGAACAGGCGAAGGCTACTCCTCCTTCAGTTCGTCGCGGCTCTCCTCTGGCTCGGGTACGGCGTCCTCTTGCACGCTGCCCCCGTCATCGCCGCGAACGCGCTCGTCGCCGGCGCGGCCATCTTCAACGCGGTTCGGGGGGGCCGCGCTTGAGGAGCCGCCGGAATCCACCGCCGCGAGCACGGCGTTCTGCAACGCGAGCAGACGCGCGCGCTGCAGGGGGGCGCCGTTGAGCTCCGTGAGGTGAAAGCGATCGAGCACGCGATCGTCGTTCGTGGAAACCTCGGACCGGACGATCTGCACCTTCTGTTCGAAGAGGGCGCCCGTGATTGCGAGGAGCAGTCCGGGTCGATCTTGGCCCTCGACGGTCAGGATCGTGTAGCCCTCCGGTTCGCGGTGCTCGAAGCGGAGGCGCGTCGAAAGGCCGACCGCGCGCACGCTGCGCGTGTAGCGCACCGAGCGCTGCGGCCGAGCGCGCCCCAGGAGGAGCGCGTCCAGCGTCTTGCCGAAGCTCTCGATGTCGCTCCTGCGGATCGGAAGCGGTGTGCCGGTGCCCGAGGAGAGCCGCCGGACCCAGAAGAAGTCGATCGCCTCCACGCGCCCGTCCGGGCGGCGCCGGCAGTACGCCTGAGCGCCCATCACGTCCATGTCGTGCGCGACGAACGCAGCGCTGATCTGCGAGAGCAGCCCGGGTCGATCGATGCCGACGATGCAGACGGCGACGATCCCGTCGGGATCCTCTTTCCAGACCTCGATGTGCATCGCGTTCGACCCGCGCCGCTCCACGATGGCCGCGTGCGCTTCGATCGCGCCGGCGTCGAAGATCTCTCGATAGGAGCGCGGCATCGACCTCGCGAAGCTCTCGACCTCCGCGCCGATGTCGTCCTGTCCCGAGGTCGCCGCCTCGAGCTCGTCGAGCATGAAGCCCGTGGAGGGAAGTTTGGCCATGAGAGGAACTTGGCACGCGTGAGGGATCGGGGGCTTTGCCACCGCGTTTCCTCCCGGTTGCAGCGAGCCGGGGATGCTCGCAGAGCTACTTCGCGGGCTCAGCCGTCGGTCGTCACGCGCACGTCGACCCGAAGGGTCTCCAGCCCGCCGCCCACGTAGATCGTCCCCGACGTGGGCGTCGCGTCGCCGTAGTTGCGTCCCACCGCGACGCGAACGTGATCGGTCTGCGTGAGGACTCCGTTGGTCGGGTCGAAGCCCTTCCAGCCGAGCTCTGGCAGGTAGAGCTGGACCCAAGCGTGCGATGCCTCCGACTGCGCCTGGTTCTCCGCCTTCGGGCCGGTGTAGAGGTACCCGCAGACGTACCGCGCGGGGACGCCGAGGAGGCGAGCCAGACAGATGAAGAGGTTCGTGAAGTCCTGGCAGACGCCGCGGCGGGTGGCGTACACGTCGAACGCCGTCGTGCCGAGCGTCGTCGTGCCCTGGCTGTACTTGTACTCCTTGAAGATCGAGCGGTTCATGTCGAGCAGTGTCCCGACGAGGTCGTAGTCGTTGCGCTCGACGAAGGTCATCGCGTACCCCGCGAGCTCCTGGAGCTGCGTCTCGGGCAGCTCGGCCGGCAAGAGGTAGGGAGCCATCATCTCCCGTTGCCAGGGCATCCAGACGAGCGGGATGGCGCTGCGCACGCTGAGGGGTTTGAAGTCGAGCGGATCGGTGTCCTTGAGGCGCATGCGCGAGCGGGCCTCGAGGACGAGCTCCGAATACGGCTGCTCGAGCACGAGGCGTCTCACGCGGTTGCCGAACACGTCGTCGAACTCGACATGTTTTGCCTCAATCTCTTCGCCGTCGGCCTCGATGACCAGCGAGTGCTCGAGGAGCTCCTGCAGTCGGTCGTGCACCGGCACGAGCCGCACGACGTGCGTGCTGCGCTCCACGGGTCGGGCGTAGCGGTACGACGTTCGGTGGACGATGTTCAGGTCCTTGGGTTCTGCACGCTTCGGCGACATCTGCACCGGGCGCACCTTGCGCTGGCTCCCGTGGCGTTCGGCACTGCCTCCGGCAATCTCTGCAACGATGGTGCCCTGCCGGACGACGATCAGCTGAGCGGCGGGGATCCGCGTCCACTCGATTCGACGCGACGGTCCCTCGGCTCGCTCGGGGTCCGCGCGAGTGAGGGGCGTCGACGAGATCACGACGCCCTTGCGGTTCACCTCGCCCCTCCTCATGAGGTCGACGTGGAAGTCATCGTCACCGAACGCTAGCGATGGCCCGTGCGGCGGCGAGAGCTGCGCGAAATGCAGCGGGCCGTCGTCGCGCGCGTCGGCGTAGACGAGGAGATCCAGGCCGTCGCTCATGACGATGCTGAGGCTCCCGTGATCGTTCAGCTCGAGGAGCTCCTGGCGGAGCCTCGGCAAATCGATGTCCCCGATCGACCGCCACCCCGCTTCGGCGACGCGTTCCAGCAGATCGCAGAAAACGAGCTCGGTGTCGGTGGCGCCGACGGGCTCGAAGCGCCCGTTGACGACCAGTCGATCGCGCAAGCTCCCGCTGTGCCCGAAGAGCCACTCGCGCCCGGCGTAGGGGTAGGAGAACGGCTGGGTGTTGGCGTCGCTATTCTGCCCCCACGTGGCCGTGCGGATGTGCACCACGAAGATCGACGACGCGAGGTGATCCCACGCCTTCACGAGCTCGCTGCGGATGCTCCCGCTCGCGGGCGCCGGTTCCTTGAGCACCGAGGCGGAGGGCTCGCCTCCCGGGTAGTAGCCGATCCCCCAACCGTCCGGCGGCTTTCGTCCTGGGTGTAGACAGCGCAGATCGAATGACGGGGCGAGCGTGCCCTCGAACGACATCGCGAACAGGTTCGGCATCTACCTACATCTTATTGCCGTTGCGCTTGAGCCGACGCAAGGATCGGCGTGCGGCCCCATATCTCTCCGCCGATGGCGTCGCATACCGAGTGGGTCTCGTTGACGACGTGCGTCAGCACCTGGTGTACGCGTTCGCCGCGAAGCTCGTCGGGGGCGACGGCGGCGAGGGACGCCTCGAGGGCGAGCGCCTGCGTGAGCGCGAGCTTCCCCGGCAGGCCGCCGTCACCGCAGATCGCCGAGAGTCGCTCGCGCGCCGACGTGACGCAGTAGCGCACCGACCGCGGGAACCGGGGCTCGAGGACGAGGAAGGCCGCGACGGCGGCGCCCGTGACGCGCCCCCGGTTTCGCTTCATGAACGCCTCGAACCCCGAGCACGCGCGCAGCAGCGACAGCCACAAGGCGGTCTCGAGCACCGGGTGCGGAGCGCCCTGGGCCACGAGCGCATGGTACTGCACATCGAGCAGTCGCGCCGTCTGGCTCACTCGCTCGAGCAGGACGCCGAGCCACACGAAATCGAGCGGCGCGTCGTGCAACATCGTGCTCCGCAGGAGGCCCAGCGCGAGCTGCGTCGCGCGCTGCACGCGGGCGAAGAGCGCGTCGCGGTCGCGCTCGTACATCGCGTCGGCCTCGTCGGATCGGAGGAGGACGTAGAGCTCGTTGATGACCTGCCACACGTCGAGGCTGATCACTTCGCGGATCGAGCGGGCGTTCTCGCGCGCCGCGTCAATGGATCGCGTCAGCGAGACCGGGTTCGCGTCGTCGCGCGCGAGGTACCGCTGGACGACCTCGGCGTCGCCGAGCGCGCGCGGACCGAAGCGCGCCACGTAGTCGCTTTCCTGTCCGGAGACGATCACGAGCGGGTGCCAAGAGCGGCGCGGCGGGAGCTCCGCGTCGAGGGCGAGCGATCCGGTCGCCTGGAGAACGCGCGCGGTGCTCTCGGTGCGCTCGATGTACCTCCC
>CALKVG010000112.1 GCA_937998045.1 uncultured Myxococcales bacterium | reverse complement strand
CCAAGGGACCGGCCGATCCGCTCGGAATCAAACCGGAATAGAAACCTTACCGCGTTTCCTCGCAACCGCCGGCGGCCCCCTCTCGATAAGGAGTGCAGAAACCGCGGTGCCTCCCTCGAGGATGAGGAGCTATGACCACGCCCACCATGCACCCCGCCTCTCGCGTTCGACCCCGTCGCGCGAGCGCTTTCTCTCTGTTCGTCTCGCCGAACAGATCCCTGCCCACTCCTTGACCGCCACCGAATCCGCCATGCCCTCGACGACGACCTTTCGCTGCGCGCGACCCCATCGCACGCCTTTTCTTTCGCTCGAACCCGACGCTGATTACCGCCGACAACCACTACGTATACTGGTCTGAGGTCACGGGCGTGATGCAGTGCCCGGTGGGCGGCTGTGGATCGAGCGCACCGATCGCGCTTGCATCTGGAAAGCAAAATGCCAAAAGCATCGTCGCCGACAAACGCGGCAATCTCTCTTCTACCTACGTGTATTGGGCAAACCGAAATAGCGTATCGCGGGCCCAAGTTGGCGTCCCGAGCTCGGGCACCGTCATAGCGCAAAATCAGACGGGAGCCGCGACGGCAGGGGTCGGAGACAAGGCGGCCTACTGGAGCCTCTCGAATGGCACCGTCACGATGCTCGCGAAGTGATCACCAACCCGTGCGCGCTCCTGCGCGTTTAACCCCCCGACCGCACCGAAGCTTCGCCCCAGCGCGTCGCTGCGGTGGGGCGCGCGAAATGATAGGGACCAGCTAGAGTGCTACGCTCCGGCGGGCATGCGCGCGTGTCGCCATCTGACGGCGTGGGGGGCCGCGGGGGGCGCTTTTGCCTATCTTCTCGCCTGCCACGCGGGCGATGCCCGTGCGAACGGGCGGTTGCCAGCGGCCCATCAACTCGTCGTCGCCCCGACCGATCAAAACTTCTTCGTCATCGAGGCAACGTTTGGCCTGCTCGTGAGCCACGACACGGGCGCGAACTTCGGCTGGATCTGCGAGAACGCGGTCGGCTACGGCACGAGCACGAACCAAGACCCGTCGATCGGTGTCACGTCCGGCGCGGTCCTCGCGGGGGTCTATCAAGGCCTCGCCGTCTCCTCGGATCATGGGTGCTCGTGGCATTTCGCGATGACCGAACCGATCACGGACGTGACCGTTCGCCGCGATGATCCCCACACGGCGCTGGCTCTTTCATCCCGCTATCTTGGAGTTACCGATGCGGGCGAGAACAACTTCTCGACCCAAATATTCGTTTCGCATGACGACGGCACGACATGGGGCGCGGTCGGAGGACCGATCGAGCCAGACGTCCTCGTTGAAACGATCGACGTCGCGCCCAGCGACCCCAATCGCATTTACGTCGGCGGAGCGCGCACTATGTTCGGATCCGACGGGTCGTTCAGGCGGACGGGACTGGTTCTCGCCTCCACGAACGGCGGCGCGAGCTACACGGCCACCGAGATCCCACTGGTTCCGCCCTACGAGACGCAGGCCTCCGCATACGTAACGGCGATTGACCCGACCAATCCCGACCGGGTCTACGTACGCATCAGCGATTCCGCCGTCGATCGGCTCGTCGTCAGCGATGACGGCGCGGCGACATTCCGTACGGCCTACCAGGCGAAGGGCACGCTGGCTGGCTTCGCGATGTCCAGCGACGGCTCGAAGGTTTTCGTCGGTGACAGTGCCTCGGGCGTATTCAAGGCCGCGGTCCCCCCCGTCGACTCGGGCGCGCCGTTCGCGTTCTCTCTTCAATCCTCCGCCGTTGTCTCTTGCATGGCGTGGTCGGCGGGCAAGCTGTACGCGTGCATGGGCCAGCCCTGGGACCAAGCCTTCAAGCAGCTGGGAGCATCAGCTGACGACGGGATGACCTTTGCGCCGGACTTCCCTTTTGGCTGCGTGAGTGGGCCGCTGGCGTGCCCGGGCGGGGCGGTCGCCGCTGCATGCGGCTCCGGCTTCGCCATGCTCAAGGGGACCGTCGGCCCGTGCACGGATGCTGGTGGCCTCGACGGCGGGATGGTTGTGCCCGATGCCGGCGTGGAGGATGCCGCCGCCTTGAAGGACGCCTCGACCGCGGACGCGGGCGCCGTGCGCGAGACACCACACCCGCACACGTCGTCGTGCGGTTGCTCCGCGGGGCAGGCCGCGAGCGCCGGGGGACTCTCCGCTGTCGGAGTCCTCCTCGCGCTCGCTCTGCGCCGCCGCCGCCGCGCGTAGTCAGTTCGGTTTGCGCTCTTGCGGCGTCCCCGTATAGCCGTTGATCTTGTTGACGACGTCCCAGGAGTGCATTCCGTATTTCCAGCACACCGCGTCCTCGACGGTCCCGATGCGGAATCCGGCTTTGGTGAAGTAGCCGTTCGGGCCGAAGAGCATCGGCAGCGCGCCGGCGGTCCACGGGAGGACGCCGTGCATCAGCACGATGCCCCAGCCTGCGGCGCCGGGGCCGCAACCGGCTTGCATCGTCATCTGGTTGACCTCCGCCTGCGGGTAGTTGTAGGGCCCGCCCATGGCGCCGCCGCCCGCGCACCCCGGAGTGTCGGTGCAGCACATTCCCCCCTTGGACTCATCCTGGCACGAACAGGACGCGTTGATGTTCGAGCACCCGCACGGGACGTTGTCGGCATCGTGAGTGAGGAGGTGCCACCCGATCGAAACTGCGTACGTTTTGATCACGTTCTGCGCATCGCTCATCGCGGCCGCCGTGGCGCCGCTACCCGGTATCAGCGGGTATCCATACGGCATCCGCATGCGTGTCAGGTGCGGACGCCCGCCGTTCGAAATTTGGCCCACCAGGCTCTCCACGCCGTCGAGTTCGGACCTGCATGTATCCTGAGCATTCGTACAATCGCAGCACCCCGGCAACGCACTGCCCGCAGTACTGTGCCCATTGTCGCCGATATAAATGTGATGCACCGTGTGGTTCCCAGGGTTGTGGTTTTTGAGAATATCCACGAATGCGTTGTAGGCGTCCACGTCGACGCCCGGGACCGTTGGGTCCGTGGTGACCTGCGTCCAGTTGTTCGTGTTCATGAAGAAGTCCCAGTGCCAATTGTTCGAGTCGAGGTACGCGAGGTCCGTCGTCGTCCAAAGGCCCGGACTGTATCCGTCGTACTGCGTGTCGGCCCCGTCCGGAACGTCGTCCAGCGTCGGGATGATGACGTCCTTCGGGATGTAGATGGGCTGGGAGTTGTCCGGGCCCGGATCGTAAACCGGGTCCCAACCCAGTTGCTGAAACGAACCCGGCGCTACGGGCGCGGGCCCGGTCATCATCGGGCAACCAGTGGCTGGCGTGCAGACCTGGCACATCTTGTTCAGCAGGTTCGTCGAAGTGGGGTCGGTGACGCCGAGGACCGCCGTGTTTGCCGTCCCACCCGAGGTAGGACTCGCGCCGCCCACCCAGGTGCACATGGAAGCGTTCAGTGTGACGCTCGGGGGCGCCGTGGATCCGCTGCTCGTCGAGCCCGACGATC
>CALKVG010000111.1 GCA_937998045.1 uncultured Myxococcales bacterium | reverse complement strand
GGCACAAGGAGCTCTCGGCGGTCGTCCGAGCGGACGCGTTCAACGTGGCCGGCGGGATGGGCTATGGCGAGGTCGATTTCGGCGGAGGCGACCCCGGGGGTGGAGGGGCTTCCATCGGCGTCGACGCGATGCCCGGGCCGGCCGCTGCGCCGTCGCCGTCGCCGCCGCCGAGCGTCGGCGTGCGCGCAGCCGCGACCGCGCCCGTGTCGACCACGGCGGCGCACGTGCCGATGCGCGAGCGCCCGATCGAGGGGCGGCGAAAGCGCTCGCTGCGCGGCCTCGCCATCGGCGGGGTCGTCGCCGCGCTCGCCATCGCCGGAGCCGCGCTCCAGCTCACGGCCTACGGTGCGTTCGGCTACCTCTACGTATCCGACCGCCTCCACGCGGGCGACTACGAACGCGCGGCGGCGCTCTCGTTGCTCGAGGCCGAGCGCACGCTGGCGGTCGACACGTACGACGCGACGAAGGCCGCGATGGACGCGACCTTCGCCGCGCACGCGCGCGCTCCGCGCGCGCAGCCGCTCACGGCCTACGCGGCGTTCCTCGATTTCGCGAGCACCGTGCGCTTCGGCGCCGACACGACCCGCGCGCCGCGAGCGAAGCAGCTCCTCGGCGAGCTCTCCGCCAAGGAGCCCACGAAATACCAGGACGTCGCGCAGGCGGCGCAGCTCGCGGCCGACGGCGACCTCGACAAGGCACGCAAGGTGCTCGATGGGAGCGCACGCGCGTACGACGGCGACCCGATTCGCAACGAAGTCGCCCTGCTTCGCGGCGACGTCGAGCTCGCGGAGCACGACGGCGCCGCCGCGCTCGTCGCGTTCAAGCGCGCGCTCGACGCGCTGAACGACGCGCGCGCGCACTTCGGCCTGGCGCGCGCCTACGACCTCGCGGGCGACGCCGCGAACGCCCGAAAGGAGATCGAGGCGACGCTCGCGGCCTCGCCCCAGCACCCGGGGGCGCTGACGCTTCGCGCCCGCATGAAGAGCGCCCCCGTCGACGAGGCGCAGGCGATGCGCGACCTCGCCGCGGTGCTCGAGGGGCCGGCGCGCGCGAAGGCGTCGCCGTGCGAGCTGTCGGACGCGTACGCGGCGCGTGCGGGCGTCGCGCTGGAGCGTGGGGCGGCGAGCGAAGCGCGGGAGGCCTTCGCTCAGGCGGTGAAGCTCAATCCGCGCAACGTCGACGCGCTCGGCGGCGAGGGCCGGCTGCTGCTCACCGAGGGCCGCTACACCGAGGCGCTGTCGCGCTTCGATACGGCGCTTCAGGCCGATCCGAACTCGCCCGAGCTCATCGCGAGCGACGCCGAGGCCAAGCTCGGGCTCGAGCGCCTGGCCGACGCCAAGCAGCAGTTGCTCGCCGCCAAGCAGCGCTTTCCGAAGAGCATCGCCGTGCTCCTCGCGCTCGGCCGCGTGGAGCAGCACCTGGGGAACAACGACGCCGCCGAGGCGGACCTGCGAGCCGCCATCGCGCTGGTCGATCCCACCCGGCGGGATGCCGTTTTGCCGTACGTGGCGCTGTCGGAGCTCCTGTCCGCCCGCGGCCGGCTCCCCGAGGCGAAGGCGGCGCTCGACGACGCGAAGAAGAAGCTGCCGGCGTCGCCGGCGCTGGATCGCGCTTTCGGAGAGGTCGCGGAGCTGCAAGGCGACTACGACACCGCCATCGCCGACTACCGATCCGCCATCGAGAAGGAGCCGCGCGACGTCGCGACGCACTTCCGCCTCGCGGTCGCCCTGCGCCGCGCGCGCAAGTTCGACGACGCGAGCGCCGAGCTCGACAAGGTGGGCGCCGTCGACAAGGACTACCCCGGCCTTTCGCTCGAGCGCGGCCTCCTCTTCGAGGGGTCCGGCGACGTGCAGCGGGCCATCGACCAGTTCCGGAGCGCCCTCGCGAAGGCGCCCGACGACCCCGACCTGCAGCTGCGCGTGGGCAGCGCCTACGTGGCCATCGGGCGCCCCGACGACGCGCTGCCGATGTTGCGCAAGGTGCTCCAGAAGCGCCCGCAGAGCGCCGAAGCGCACCACTACATCGGGCGTGCGCTGATGCTCAAGGGCCGCTCCGAACAGGTCGACGCCCTGCGCTATTTGAAGCGCGCGGTCGACCTCGATCCGAACCGGGCCGAGTTCCACGTTTACCTCGCGTGGGAGGCCAACGAGGCGACGCCCGCGCAGCTGGAGCTCGCGCGCGACGAGATCGACAAGGCGCTCGCTCTCGACAAGATGAACGCGGAGGCCTACTGGCAGAAGGGCGTGCTCGAGCGGATGGAGGGCGCGATCGAGGACGCGATCAAGGACGCCCGCCACGCCCTGGAGCTACGCCCGTCGCGCCACGAGGCGCACGCGATCCTGGCCGAGTGCTACGAGGACAAGAACGACCCCGGCGCCGCGATGGCCGAGTGGACGCGCGCCATCGCCGGCGACGGCGCGACGCTGACCGCCGACGGGACGGTTCCGCACCCGTACTGGCGGTACAAGTACGGAAAGCTCCTGCTCGAGCGAGGCAACGTCGGGGGGGCGCTGGCGCAGCTCGTTCCTGCGGCGGTCGCTTCGGAGAAGCTCGACCCCAGGCCCGGATGGCTCGCGCCGGCCGAGTTTCTCGCCGCGGAGGCGCTGCGCAAATCCGGGAAGGGCGCCGACGCCGTGGAGCATTACCGTCGCTTTCTCGAGGTCGCCCCGGTGAACTCGCCGGACCGCATCGACGCGCAGGCTGCGCTGACGCAGCTGGGGGCGAGCAAGTAGCCCCGGTCGGGTCAGGGTTGAGGTCGAGGTCGAGCAACGCCGTTTCCGACGCTGGCACGGACGCGACCCCGACCTCGACCCCGACCGCGACCCCTAACGCGCGACGTCCGCGGCTCGACTCGCGGTGCAACGCGGGCGTTTGTGTTGTGGCGGTCACGCCCAGTCGCGCACAGGCCGCGCCAGCGCTCGTGCGGAAGCGAAGGACGGAATGGAGCGCTGCAGCCGCCCGCTGCATCGAGATCGCCAGCCGCCTGGTGGCGCTGCTCACCGGGCTCGTTCGCTGAGTCTCCGCGGCAGTGCGCGCAGCAGCCGCTTCACGCGCACCGCCAGCACCACGATCTCGCGAGCCGTGTCCCGTCGATGACCTCGATCGCTCGGTGGCATCGATCGCGCCCACGACTTCGTGCAGCGAGCATGCCGGTTTTGCACAGCGAGGCCAAATCAACCGACGGCTTCAGATCGCGATCGCCGAAGGCTTGGGAGCCAGTGCGCCACTTACCCTCGTGACGCACGACCAGATTGTGACCGAACGGAATGCGCCGATACAGCCGCTCGTCGTTCGGGACTGGCTGTGAGCTTGTGCATCGGCACATCCGAAAATTGGAGGAAAGGACTCTTATCGCTCTGCTTCCGGACGGCGACACTCCTACCCCTCGCGCAAAACGACCGAGAGGGAACAAGGGAAAAATACGCTGGACTGAAACAGGGCGCACGGCCCAGAGGTCCATTGAGCTCGGACGGGATCCGCTGACCTCTGAAACCGGACCCTGGATCTCGGATGTCGGTCCATCGATCTCTGCCATCGGACCGTTGATCTCGTTCAGCGGTCCGCAGCCCTCCGACACCGGACCGTAGATCTCGGATGTCGGTCCGTCGATCTCCGAGAGCGGACCGTTGATCGCGGACAGCGGTCGGTTGATCTCTGGCGCCGGACCGTTGATCTCGGACAGCGAGCCGTTGATCTCGGACACCGGACCGTCGCTCACGGACAGCGGTCGGTTGATCTCTGACAACGGGCCGTTGATCTCGGACAGCGAGCCGTTGATCTCGGACACCGGACCGTTGCTCACGGACAGCGGTCCGCTGACCTCGGACACCGGACCGTTGATTTCGGACAGCGAGCCGTTGATCTCGGACACCGGACCGTGGGTCACGGACAGCGGTCGGTTGATCTCTGACATCGGACCGTTGATCTCGGACAGCGAGCCGTTGATCTCGGACGCCGGACCGTTGGTCACGGACAGCGGTCCGCTGACCTCTGAACCGGACGGTTGCTCACGGACACCGGACCGTTGCTCACGGACAGCGGTCCGCCGCCCTCGGACACCGGACCGTTGGTCACGGACAGCGGTCCGCCGCCCTCGGACACCGGACCGTTGCTCACGGACAGCGGTCCGATCCTCCATATCAACGACCGTCTTCCCGCTATCGACGGCCGCCTTCCAAGAGACGACGGTCCGCCATCCGCCATCCAGCAACGAGAGGCCACCGCTCCGCCGTGGCTTTCTTCCCCTCCCCGGTTAAATTCGTCTAGCGCGCCCCCGACCCCGACTCGGCCTCGTGTGTCCCCAGCTCCTCCGCCATCCGCGCGAAGTCCTCGACGTCCAGTGTCTCCCCCCTTGCGTCGAGCGAGACCCCCGCGCGCGCCGCCGCCCGCTCGATCGCGTCGCCCGGCGCGAGCCGGCTCCACGCATTGCGCAGCGTCTTGCGGCGCGCTTCGAACGCGTGCCGCACGAGCGCGCGGAAGCGCTCCGTCTCCTCCGCGCGGGGAGGGCGGAGCGGCGTGAGCTCGACGACTGCGCTCGAGACTTCGGGCGGCGGATGGAACGCCCCCGGCGGAGCGCGCAGGAGGCGGCGCACGTCGAACGCGGCGCGGACGAACACCGTGAGCGCGCCCCACGCCTTCGTTCCCGGCTTGGCCGTGAGCCTTTCGGCGACCTCGCTCTGCACCATGAAGACGACCCGCTCCAGGCCTCCGGCGTGAGCCACCGCGCGCCGCAGCATTTGCCCCGTCAGCGCGTACGGGAGGTTGCCGCACAGGACGCGCGGCGACGCCGCCTCTGCCTCGCCGAGGAGCTCTCCCACGTCCACCTCTTGCGCATCCCCTTCGAGCACGCGCACGCCCGTTTGGACGAGCTCTTGCTCGAGCAGCGGGACCAGCTCCCGGTCGTGCTCTATCGCCACGACCGAGCGCGCGCGGGGAGCGAGGTGCCGCGTCAGCGCGCCCGTCCCGGCCCCTATCTCGACGACGCGCGCGCGGCCCGCCTCCTCGGCGCGGACGCAGGCCTCCGCGATGGCGCGCGCGATCGGCTCGGCGACGAGGAAGTTCTGCCCGAAGCGCTTCTTGGGTCGCAGCCCTGCGCTCCGCAGGACCGCTCGCGGATCGCGCGAAGTCACGCGGCGACCCTAGCGCCCTTCGGGCTACGCCGCCGCTCCCCCCTCCGGCGGCGGCGTGCCGGAGCCCGCTCCGGCTTCGTCGTGAGCGTGCGCCTCCGCCGGCGGGTCACCCTCCGCGCGCTCCCCCGCTTGCGGCGGCTCCTTCGCGCGCCAGGCGGGGCGCCCCACGACGCGAACCCCCATGCGCCGGAGCACTCGCTCCGCCCGCGACCGCGTCGCCTGCGCCCGCATCCGCACGGCCTCGTCGACGACGTCCGCCACGCCGCTGCGCCGCTCGCCGCCGCCCACGCCGGCGTCGAACGACGGGACGGTCCAGCGAAGCTCGAAGCGCCGAGCCCGGAGGCGCGCCACGGCTCGCCCCATCGCCGGCGCCTGCGCAGGCGCCGGCGCCCAGACGTGGACGATGCTCCCCTTCGCCCTCTCCGCGGCGAGCCGCTCGAGGACCAGCGCGAGCGTCGTCTCGGCTCGCTCGCGCTCGCCGTCCGACCGCGGCGGTGACTCGATTCCGAACGCCGCGAGGTAGTGGCGCAGCTTCTTCTCGCGGTCGGTGTGCGCGAAGGGGACGCGCGGCGCGAACGGCGCGCGATGCCGGAGGTGATCGGCACGGCGCGCGAGCGCGTCGAGGTCGCCCTTCGGCAGGTCGGTCAGGCCCCGCGGATCCAGGGGCCGCGCGTGCTCGGCCACGCGCTGGGCGACGCCCATCTCGTCGAGGTCGGAGCGATCGGCGTCGATGCAGCTCGCCGCGCTCGCGAGCGCCGCCGCGATCATCGTCGCGTGGGCTGCGCCCTCGCCGGGCGCGATCCACGAGCGCAGCCGCGACGCCGCGACGACGAGCCCGACTCGATCCCCCCGCCGCAAGTGGCGCGTTGCGATGGCCCCGGCCTCCTCCACCACGCGATCGAGCGGCGAGGCTCCCGGCTGCCCCGCCCACAGCTCGACCGACGCGTCGATCAGGAGCCACACGACGTCGCGTTCGTCGCGCTCCATTTCGCGCACGAGCAGCCGCCCGCGTCGCGCGCTCGCTTTCCACGCGATGCGCTTGAACGGGTCGCCCGCGACGTGGTCGCGCAGCTCGCGAAGCTCGTCCCCCTCGCCCGCCATGTTCACCGGGCGCCCCAGCTCCGCGGTGCGTCGCGACCGCCCGCCCCGCGGCGACGCGATGAACGCCGCGAGCGGCGGGGGCAGGACCTCGACGCCCAGCGGGTTCGCGAAGAGCAGCGGCACCTCGTAGAGCCCCTCGCCGCCGAGCGGCGTCCCGCGCACCTCGAGGGCGATCCCGTGCACCCCCCACCGTCCGACGCGCGTTCCGCGCACCGTCATGTCGACGCGCGCCCGGGCCCCGGGCGGCAGGTCCACGACCTTCGGCGCGATCTCGACCGCGAGCATGCTCGAGGCGATCGCCCGCAGCGACACGCAGCGCACCGCGTCCGTTCCTCGGTTGCGCAGCTCTCCCTCGACGCGCAACGCGGCCCCGCGAGCGACTCTGTGGACGCGCGTCGAGCCGCGCCAGACCATCTCGAACCCCGCCGCGCGCAGCCGGGTCACCGCGATCAGCGCGACCGCGCGCCCGACCGCGACCGCCAGGAGCATCGCCCCGCCGAACGCGAGCACCGCCGGCAACCGGGCGGCCGTCCCCAGCGCGATGAGCCCCGCGCCGGCGACGGCCACATGAAACGTCGAGCGCGTGGGGTGCAGCTCCACGCTCGCAAGCTTAGTCCTAAACCGCCCGCATTCCCCGCCGGTAGCTCACCTTTGCGAGGGCCTCCTCGACGATGCGTTCGCGCGCTTTCGGTTCGCCCTCGGCGTCCGCCGTCATCACCATCCGGTGGGCGAGCACGCTCGGCGCGACCGCCCGGAGGTCGTCCGGGGCGACGAAAGGACGGCCGGAGAGGAGCGCCCAGGCCTTGGCCGCCTGCAGCAGCCCGAGCGTGGCGCGAGGGCTCGCCCCCAGCGCGACCTTCGCGTGGGTGCGCGTGAAGCTCGTGATCCCGACCGCGTAGTCCGTGAGGTCGTCCTCGACGTAGACGCGCGAGGCGATGGCCTGCAGACGGACGACGTCGCGGGCGTCGAGGATGGGCCGCGCAGCCGGCGGTTCGCCGCCGTAGGTGCGGAGCATGTGCGCCTCTTCGCGCGCCGTCGGGTACCCCATCGAGACGCGCACCAGGAAGCGGTCGATCTGCGCCTCCGGGAGCGGGTAGGTGCCCTCGAGGTCGACCGGGTTCTGCGTGGCGAGGACGAGGAAGGGCAGAGGAAGCTCGAAGCGGTCGCCCTCGATGGTGACCTGTCGCTCCTGCATCGCCTCGAGCAGCGCGCTCTGCGTCTTGGCCGGGGCGCGGTTGATCTCGTCGGCCAGGACGACATTGGCGAAGACGGGGCCGGCGCGCAGCGCGAAGGTTCCGTCGCGCGGCGAAAGGACGTACGTGCCGGTGATGTCGGCGGGGAGGAGGTCGGGCGTGAACTGGATGCGGCGCGAGGTGCACCCTGTGGCCGTGGCGAAGGCCTTCACGAGCGTGGTCTTGGCCACGCCGGGCACGCCCTCGAGCAGCGCGTGCCCGCGGGCCAGCAGCGCGACCAGCATCGTGTCGACCGGCCGCGACGACCCCACGTAGACGCGCGCCACCTCGCGCCGAACGTCGTCGATGCGTTCTTGCGCGGCGGCAATCTCGTTGGTGGCGGCGGCAGTCACCGGAGCTTCCCTGCACTTTATCACGCGTTCACTTTTGTGGCTCCGCTGCCTGCGCTCACGGCTCCAGGGGCCCCGGCGCGCCAGCGTGCCCTGCGCTCGCAAGGAGGCGCCGCACGCGAGCGGCGATCGCGAAGACGTCGGCGTCCCGCAGGCGCTCGAGCACCGGGCGCTTGCGCATCGCGAGCATCGTCTCGATCTGGGTGAGGCTCGCGAGCAGGCGCGACAGCTCGCGCGCGGACTCTTCGTCGAGGAGCTTGTCCGCCTGCGCGCGCGCGACAAGCTCGTCGTGCGCGGGCACCCGGTCGAGCCCGAGCCGCGCCGCGAGCTCCTCTTCGAGAGCGCTCTTGAGCTCGAGGACGGCGAGTACGCGCGACGCGCCGGGCGCACCGACGACGGCGGCGCGCCCGGCCACGCCTCCCTGGGCGGCGAGCGCGATCGGGCGCACGTAACGGGGTAGGACTGCGCGGTGCGTCTTGCCGGCGCGGGTGCTCGTCCAGACGACGAGCGCGAGCCCGAGAGCGACGGCGACGAGGTACGCCACGAGGGGAGGCATCCCGTCCCTGCGCAGCGTCTCGAGCGCCTCGAGGAGGGCGCGCCGCGCCTGATTCGTCGCGCCGCCGAGTCGCGAGTCGTCGCCGAAGCCGCCGGTCATCTCGAAGTCGTTCGCAAGGATGTAGAGCTTGCCGTTGCGCGCGCCCCACGCGTCGTCCTCGGTGGCGTAGCGGACGAGCGACGTACAGAACGTGCGGTTGCCCGGGAAGCGCAGCATCGAGTTGATCGCGATCGACGCGTCGCCGACGGCGATGAGGCGCCCTTGCCCGACGGCGCCGGCGAGCGCGAGCATCACGTCGGGCTCGTCGGGCGCGTCGGTGTGCGCGCTGCGTACGACGAGCAGCCGCGAGAGCGCGGGGTGCGCGAGCCCGGTTCCATGGTTGGTGACGACGTGGGCCACGTCGCGCACGGCGGAGTGGCCGCTCGCGGCCTCGGCAATCGCGAACGAGGGGTTTCCCCGGAGCATCTCCGCCGGCCGCGCCGGCAGCGGAACGCGCCGGATCCCGAATCGCGCGAGGAGATCGTCACCGCTGCCGTAGTCGTCGAGGAGCACGACCCGCCCGCCGGCGCGCATGAACGCGGCGAGCTCGTCGACGTCGAGCGCGCGTTCGGGATGGACGAGGAGGACAGCGTCCTCGCGCTTCAGATCGTGGAGAGGCAACGTGACCGTGGCTCGCCCCGGGCCTCGCGCGGAGAGCGCTACGACGCGCTGCGTCCCTAGCTCCCCCTCGGCGATGCGCACGAGCTGGCCGAGGCCCTCCCAGTCTTCGCCCCGGACGTCGAACGGCGCAGCCCACGCGCTGGATTCATGCATCACCCATGGGGCGCAGAGCACGCAGATCACGCAGAGGAGGCAGCGGATGCAGTGCCTGGAGAAGAAGAACGGCACGAGGATCGCACCGAGCGCCGCGCTCTTGCCCCGGCAGAGGCGGCAAAGGGAGGAAACGGTGCATCGGTGCGAATCTATGCGGGGCGGCATACCTCTAGCGTCGCTGCGCTCCTTTGGGCCGCATGCTCGTATGGTCGCATGCAACCGTCCCTGCCTGCCGCTTCGCAGCGTGGGAAAGAACAAATTCGGCCTACACAACGGGCCCGCGCGTCCGTTAACTGATAATGAGGACGGCGAGGCGCAAAGCGGCTCGCCGTGCGGTCCGCGCTGCGTGCGGCAGGTTCGGTGCCGAGGTGCCGAGATGCCGAGTGGCCGAGGTGCCGGCCCCTCACACGAGCGGGTCCTCGCGTGCGAGTTCGGTGGAGTAACGCGCTGTGTGAAGGGTTGCGAGCGATCGGCACAGAGCAGCCCGGAAACCTTGACCGTGGCACTTTGGTTGCTACTTTTGCTGGGAGTCAGGCCTTCTCGCCCGCATCCGCTTATCGCTCCTCGTGGGAGGTCCACCATGCTGCCTCCGTTCATCATCGAGCAGATCCGACGACGCGAAGAGCAGGAGCGTGCTCGCCACGAGCAGCCGCGGCTGGAGATCCCTGCCGATCGGCCGGCACCGCGAGCGCCGCACGCACCTGAAGAGAAGGCGGAGCGCGGGGTCGTCATCATCGACCTGATGGCCGCTGCCGAATGAGCGGCGTGATCGCAGCGCGGACGTCTCCGTAGGCTGTCAGGCAGGCGGCTAGCCGCGACGAAGTTCGAGCGGTACCGCAGAGCAAGCCCCGCTCGACACCCACGCTCGCGCTGACTAGTCTCGCGGCCGAGATGAGGCTTTCTTTACGGGCAGGGCGCATGCTGCTCGGTGCGCTCTGTGCGACCGCGGTCGCTTCGGCGGTCCCCGCTTGTTACACCGCGGGTGGGGGTACGGCGCCGCCGACGAACGCTTTCTACTTTCCCGTCGGCCTCGCTGTCTCCGAAGGGGGGCGCGTCCTCTACGCGGTCAACTCGGACTTCGACCTGCAGTGGAGCGGCGGCACGCTTCAGAGTTACGACTTGCAGAGAATCCGCGCCGACGCGCTGGCGCTCGAGGCGTACAGCATCACCGGCGATGATCAGGGTATCGCGTTGCCGGCCTGCGAGTCCGCCGACGCCGGCGCCGATTCGGGTCAGGCGGGCGCGGGCGATGGCGGCGTCGCAAGCGTCGACCGGCTCCATTTTTCGTACGGAAAGCCCCCCCCGAAATGCAAACAGCTCGCGCCGCCGGGCAACACTGCGCTCGGGCAGGGGTGCGCGGCCCCGCCGGTGGACTCGACGTACTACGTCGAGGATTCCAAGACCGTCGGGGCGTTCGCCACCGACCTGCAAATCCGCAACGATCGGTTGTTCTTCCCGGTCCGCGGGACCGCCACGCTCACCTGGGCGGACGTGGGAAACGACGACGGGGTGTCGTGTGGCGCGCCCTTCTCGCTGAAATGCCGTCCGGACTCCACGGGTCGGTGCACGACGCAGGCCGGCAGCGATCCGAACAGCCAGGACAACACGCGCCACGTGACCATGCCCGGAGAGCCATTCGGCATGGCGCTCACGCAGGACGGGACGGCGGTCGCCATCACGCACCAGACGGATACGAAGACGTCGCTGCTCACGAGTGGGATTGAAACCGGGATGTTCCAGTCCCCCACGATGCAGTTCGTACTCGATGGGCTGCCGCAGGGAGGGAACGGCATCGCGTACGTGCCTCATGACTACGACGCTCTGCGGGTCCCCGATCCGAACGACCCGACCAAGCTCAAGCCCGGGGCCTGCGACGACCCGCTCCAGGTCTCGAGGCCCAACGCGGACTGCGTGCGGCCGGCCTTCCTCGAGACGAGCCGCAACGTCGCCGAGCTCGATCTGCTTCGCTACTACTCCGACGACAACTCGGTACTCCCCAACGGCGCGCCGGGCGCCGGTCTCGGCGAGACGCTGCAGCGGCCGTTCTTGCAGCGGGAGCGCGCCTACACCCTGACGGCGAACTCCCTCGGCACCGACCAGCGGGGCATCGCCATCGACCCCACGCCCAGGTACGCGTGCAAGGCGAGGCTCGGCAAGAATCCTTCGCCCGCCGACCTCAAGGCGTGCGGGCAGATCGCGGCGCGCGTCTTCTTCGCCAGCCGGTCGCCGCCGTCGCTGGTCGTGGGCGAGATCGGCGAGCTCGCGACCGACGGGAGCTACGACTCCGACGCGCTCGTCGTCACGGGCAACGTGTCGGTCGACGCCGGCCCGTCCCGGGTGTACGTGGCACCGATCATCGACTCCGAGGGCAAGTTCGAGCTGCGCGTCTTCGTCGTTTGCTTCGACTCCGGCGCCGTCTTCATCTATGACCCGGACGACCTCGCGACGGAGGGGTCGAACGCAGTGCCGACCAAAGTGATCTACACGGGCAACGGAACCGGTCCCTTCGCGATGGCCTTCGACCCCATGCCGCTCGAGTGCGCCGCCATCGCCGATCCGAAGTCCGACGCCTGGAGCGGGTCGACCAGCGACTACCCCTGGAAGATGGCGCAGTGTCCGTCGCCCGCGATGTCTCCGCTCCAGCGCTACCGGTTCGGGTACATCGCCAACTTCACTCAGTCCTTCGTGCAGATGGTCGATCTCGACGACTCTTCTCCGTTCGCGCCGTACACCTTCGAGCAAATCGTCTTTACGCTCGGCAAGCCGACGCTCCCCAAGGGACAATGACGAAGCACTGGCTGGGCATCGGCGGAGTGGCGGCCGGAGTGGCCGCGGTCGTGATCGGCGTGGCGGTGGCCGTCGCGAGCTGCTCGCAGACGCCGACGAACGTCCCGGTACGCAGCCTGCAGCAGTCGCAGAAATCGGACGTCGTCTGTCTGGGGACCCTCCAGGAGGACGGCGGCGCGCTGATCGTGCCTCAGATCCCGCTGGCGCAGGAGCAGTGCGCGCCGGTGCCGGCGAACGTCACGGGCTCGACCCTTCCGAATCACCTGTACTCGGTGGTCACGCAAACGACGCGCGGAGAGGTTGCGGTCATCGACCTGACGGCAGGACAGGTCATCGACGAGGACAAGTCGACGCCGGGCATCAACTTCATCCCGGTCGGCGGCAGCCCGACGGACGTGGCCGTGACCCCCGACGGCTACATGACGTTCGTCGCGACCGCCGAGGAGGACAAGCCGGCCATCTACGCGATTCCAAACTCCCGGCTGCTCGGTGACTACGGCGGGCAGCCTCCTCTCAAGCTCACGGACCTCCAGGCCTGCCTCCTCGCGCAGGTACCGCAGGCGCTCGCCATCGCCACGCGCCCCGACGGGAAGACGGTGCTGCTCGTCATGGTCCGCGGCTCGGATACGCTGGGTACGCGTGCGGGCATCGTAGCGATCGATCCGGCGCCGTTGACGCAGGCCTGGCCGGACGGCGGCGGCCCGCCTCCTCCCGATGCGGCAGCGGCCGAGCGGGCCGCGGACGCGGCTCCGCCGCTGCCGCCGGGTACGCTCACGTCGTGCCCCGTGATCGGTGGCGTTGCCCTTTCGAATACGTTGCCGGCGTCGTGGACGCCGGGTCCTGCCTGGCCGGACGGCGTTCCCTACGCCGACGCCGGCGCCGCGACCGAGCCCACCGCCGCGACGAGCTGCGGCGTGGGCGCCCCCGCCGATGCAGGCGTGGCGGACTCCGGGGGAGCAGGCGATGCAGGCGAGGGGGGCTTGCCCCTGTCGTTCGCCCAGCTGGGCTCCCCGCACCCGGCGTCGATGGCGCTGCGCGACGACGTGCACCTCCTCTACGTCGCCGACGAGGCCATCCCGGTCATCCACGTCATCGACGTCAGCGATCCGACGGCGCCGCACGAGCAGGCGCCGCTCCTCGCGACGAGCGTGCTGAACCCGGCGCGACGCGTCATCGTCGGTCCGATGGCCCTCAGCCCGACGACCAGCGACTTCAAGCGATACCTCTACGCGGTCGACACGCGCGACAAGTCCCTCATGGTCTTCGACGTCTCCGATCCGGCGGCGTCGCCGCGCGTGCCCCTCCAGCGGCCGCACCCCGAGCTCAACCCCTTCGCCGCGCCGGATCGCCTCGGGTTCTCCGCGCCGATCGCGTCGCTGGCGTTCGTCGAGCACGACTGGCCCCTGCCGTCGCAGAGCGACGCCGAGGCGCCAAACCCCATTCATCAGTACAGCGGTCTTCTCTGCAATCCGAACCCGAACGTCCACCCGGACGCGGGCGCGTTCCTCGACCTCGGCGCCTTCTATCGCGTCGATCAGGCGGCCCTCATTCAGCCGTCGGGCGCGCGCGAGACCTTCCCGAACCGGCTGCGCGGCGTCTTCGCGTTCGTGACGCTGTCCAACGGCAGCGTCGTCGTCATCGACGTCGACGACTGGGACGCGCCCTGCCGTCGCCCCGATCCCATGGCGGCGGGTGACGTCAAAGATCTCGCCGGCGTGACGTACACCGTGGACGCGGGCATCGGGCAGACCGGGCTGCTCGCCATTCCGCAGCCGCCGCCCGGGGCCACGCCCGACGCCGGCCAGTTCGAGCCGTACCACGCGCCGCTCACGTACAACTCGAACATCAGCGAGAGCCCGGCGGTCACCCTGGAGCCCTTCTTCCCCGTCTCGGCGCCGCACCGGATGCGAGCGAACACGCTCCTGATGAACGATCCCGTCTCGGGCGAGCACATTCCGTACTTGTCGTCGGCGCCCGCGCTTTTCGACGTCAACGGCGCGCCGCAGGGCACGTCGGCTGGCATGGCCGCGACGCGCCCGTTGATGCTCCCCACGCTGCTGCCCCCCGGCTGGATCGACTACAGCTACCTGCAAACGCCGATCGAGCCGAATCCGGCGGCTCGCACGTGGGTGTCTCCGGACATGGCCTTCGGCAGCTGCGCGTATCCGGCCTCGCTGCTCCCGCAGACGGGCACGCCGAGCGTCCGCCTGTCGTTCGACGACCCGAGCGCGCACATCGATCAGGACTGGACGGTGACCTACGAGGGCGTCCTGCCCACGGTCTCCGGCGTCGTCGGCGATATGGTGCTCGATGACCAGGACGGCCAGACGATGACGATGTACGCGACCGGCGCCCGCCTCTGCGAGGCGGGCGTCGAGGACTGGCAGATGGGCCAGGCGCGCGTCGCGCAGCTCGCGCGCAACCTCCCGGCGGTCGGGCTGCCGGTACAGCCGCCGGATCGCGCGCAGTGGACCGCAGACTACATCGAGATCACCGACGATCTGCTCGACCCGAGCGACCCGTACTGGTCGCTCCCGGCGAGCGACGCCGGGGCGAGCGAAGCGGGCGCGGGCGCCGACGCCGGGAACCGCCTGCCCGTCGTCAACGATTGCTGGGAGGGCGACCTCGCCAACGCCACCGCGGACGCACGCTACAACTTCTGCCTGAACACGTTCGGCACCGCCGCCAACGCCGACACGTATCTCTCGCGCGACTTCCCGATCCTCGAGGCGAATGACGACTACCTGAGGGTGGGTCGCTTCGGATGGGTCGACCGCGACACGATGGGGAACGCCGTGGCGGAGGCGTCCACCAACCGCGTCGTGGTCGCCGCCAGCGACACGAACAAGACGTTCCTCCACGAGGCGCAGTGCTGCTTCCACCACCAGGCGGGCTTCAAGGTGCGCGCCGGAGGCGAGTGGCTCACCGTCGGAAGCAGCGTCGGCATGCTCAACCACGAGCAGTCCGACCCTCGACCGGACGGTGCTTTCAGTCGCCCGACCCTCGGCTGGCGCTCCTGAACTCGCGCGCGTTCGATCTTCCGTGGTCAGAACCCCCGATGGGGCAGGGCGCGATGTGTGCGCAAATCCAGCCGCTCCCGTTCTTCCGCGACAGCTCCCTCGCGATGCGCAACCCGATGTTCTCGTACGTCATGTGGAGCGGATGCGGGCCTCTGCCCGGATTCAACGACCACACGTTGAGCGAGCGCGACCAGGTCTGGAGATTCTCGGTGCGCGGAAGCTTCGCGCCGATCACGATCTCGCTCGCGCAAGGCACGACGACCGACGTGAGCCCGCAGTCGATGCGGTTCATCCCGTCGCTCGGTCAGCTGGCGGTGGTCGACAGCGAGTCGCAGGGCCTCGTGCTCATCGACCTTTACGCGGTCGCGTTCGCGCACGCCTACTTCTGACGCCCCGCCGGGGTGGACCGCGCCCGCCGCATGGCCTAGCTACTGAAGGTCGTGTCGAAGGCTTCGCAGACCCCCGTCATGCGGCAATACCTGGCCGCGAAGGCAGCCCATCCCGACGCGCTGCTCTTCTTCCGCATGGGGGACTTCTACGAGCTTTTCTTCGAGGACGCCGTGATCGCGTCGCGCGCCCTGGATCTGACGCTCACGGCGCGCAACAAGGGCGCCGAGGACGAGATCCCGATGGCCGGCGTGCCGCACCACGCGGTCAGCGCCTACGTTCAGAAGCTCCTCGAGCAGGGGATGAAGATCGCCATCTGCGAGCAGATGGCGGACCCGTCGAAAGTGAAGGGCATCGTCCCTCGCGAAGTCGTGCGCGTGGCGACGCCCGGCATCGCTTACGACGACGCCGGCCTCGAGGCGCGGCAGAACCACTATCTCGTCGCCGTCGAGAAGGACGCCGGCCCGTTCGGCGTCGCCGCGCTCGATCTCTCCACCGGCGAGCTCGTGGCGTGCGAGGCGAGCGACGCACCGGCCGCCCTCGGGGAGCTCGTCCGGCTCGACCCGCGCGAGGTGCTGCTCGGCCCCGGGGCGGACTCGCTGGCCAGGGCTCTCTCGCAGGCGCGCCCGCGCGCGGTCGTCCGTGTCGGGGGCGAGGCGATGGAGCAGGCCGCTGCGGACGCCGCGCTCGACGGGCAGCTCGGCGCGGAGGAGGCTCGGGCGTCGTGTCCATCCGACGTGGCGCGCCGCGCGGCCGCTCGCTGCATCGCCCTGGCGCGGGCCTGCGAGGCCGGCAGGGCCATCCCGATATCGCGCCTGGTCGCGTATTCGCTGGGCGACACGCTCGTGATCGACGAGACGACGCAGGACCACCTCGAGCTGGTGCGGGCGACCGACGGCGGCGAGCGCGGGTCGCTGCTGGCGCAGATCGACACGACGAAGACCGCCGCCGGGGCGCGCCTGATACGCCGGCGGCTCCTCGCGCCCCGCACCGGCGTCGCCGAGGTGCGGCGCCGGCACGACGCCGTGCAGCTCTTCGTCTCGCACCCCGGAATGCGAAGCGAGCTTCGGGCGCGCCTCTCGGACGTGGGCGACATGGAGCGGCTCGCCGTCAAGTTCGCCCTCGACCGCGCGGCGCCGCGCGATCTCGTCGGACTGCGCCGGTCGCTCGCGGTGCTCCCCGCCATCGGCGACACGCTCTCCAGCTGCCCCGAACCGGGCGCGCGCGACGCCCTCGGCGCCGGAGAGCAGGAGGCGTGGGTCGACCCCTGCGCC
This sequence comes from uncultured Myxococcales bacterium, assembly GCA_937998045.1. Taxonomy (GTDB): domain Bacteria; phylum Myxococcota_A; class Polyangia; order Polyangiales; family Polyangiaceae; genus Palsa-1150. Next base: position 16,934 of record CALKVG010000111.1, on the reverse strand, counting down.
GATCTGCACGACCTCCTCGTGCGCGCCGTCGCCGACGACCCGCCCGCGCGCGCGAGCGACCTCGGTGTCATCCGCGACGGCTTCGACACCCAGCTCGATGAGGCGCGCGAGCTGACGCGCGGCGGTCAGCGCCTCATCGTCGAGCTCGAAGCGCGCCTGCGGGAGTCGTCCGGAATCCCCAGCCTGAAGCTCCGCTACACGCGGGTCTTCGGCTGGTACATCGAGGTGACGCGGACGCATCTGGTGAAGGCCCCCAAGGAGTGGCGCCGCAAGCAGACGATCGCCAGCGGCGAGCGCTTCACATGCGACGAGCTCGACACGCTCGCAGACAAGCTCGCGCACGCCGAGGACCGCGCGTCGGCGCGCGAATCGGAGCTGTTCGCCCAACTGGTCCGCGACGTGGCGCGTCACGCCGAGCGGCTTCGGGCGGTCGCGGCGCGCCTGGCCGCGTGGGACGTGGCGGCCGCGCTGGCCGACGTGGCCCACCGCGAGGACTGGGCGCGTCCCGCGGTCGACGACTCGCTCGAGCTGGTGCTCGAAGACGCGCGCCACCCGGTCGTCGAGAAGACCGCCGCCGCGGGACGCTTCGTGCCGAACGACGTTTCGCTCGGAGCGGGGGAGGGGCGGCCCCGCCTGTGGCTCGTCACCGGTCCCAACATGGCCGGCAAGTCGACCCTCATGCGCACCGCCGCAATCGCCGTGCTGCTGGCGCAGATGGGTTCCTTCGTCCCGGCGCGAAGCGCGCGCATCGGCGTCGTCGACCGCGTGCTGACGCGCGTCGGCGCGAGCGACAACCTGTCGCGCGGCGAGAGCACGTTCATGGTCGAGATGAAGGAGACGGCGAACGTCCTCAGACGGGCGACGCGGCGGTCGCTCGTCGTGCTCGACGAGATCGGCCGGGGCACGAGCACCTACGACGGGCTGGCGATAGCGTGGGCGGTCGCCGAGCACCTGCACGACGCCGTAGCCTGCCGCGCGCTCTTCGCCACGCATTACCACGAGCTCACAGACCTCGCGGCGACCCGCGCCCCCACCTGCGAGAACTGGAGCGTCAGCGCGCGCGAGCACGACGGCCAGGTCGTCTTCCTGCACGAGCTTCAGCGCGGCGCGGCGTCTCGGAGCTACGGCGTCGCCTGCGCCCGCCTCGCCGGAGTTCCCGAGCCCGTCCTCGCGCGGGCGCGGGCGTTGCTCGAGGAGCTCGAGCGCGGCGCATCCCTGCCGAGCGGCGCGCCGTCGTCCTTGCGGTCGCGGTCGCGTGCGGGACGCGCGCAGCTCGATCTGTTCGACGGGGGCGCTAAGACTCCGCCCCACCCCGTCCTCGAGACCCTGCGCGCCCTCGACGTCGACCGCGTCACCCCGCTCGAGGCATTGCAGCTGGTCGCAACCCTGAAGAAGCTGGCGCAGACTACGTGAAGCGCATCCTGCCGTATGCGGCCGTGGCGTTCGCCGCGTGCTCGTGGGGAACCTGGGGTCTGGTCATCCGCCGCGTCGAATCCGTCGGCTCGATGCCGACCGCGCTCGAATCGGCGATCATGATGGCCGTCCTCACGGTCGTGACGGGCGTCGCCAGCCTGCGCGACCGCATCCCGGCGCGCGCGACGTGGAAGGCACGCTCCTGGGTCGTGTGGCTCGGAATCGGGGACTCGCTCAACGTGCTCCTCTTCTTTCAAGCCTACAAGCTCACGATCGCCGTCTCGGTGCTCACGCACTACCTGACGCCGATCTTCGTCGCCGTGGCGGCGCCGTTCTTCCTGCGCGAGCGGATGACCGCGCGTACGGCGCTCGCGGTCGGTCTCTCGTTCGGCGGGCTGGCGGCGATGCTCGCGCCGTCGAGCGGGAGTGTCGCGAGCGATGCGGTATGGGCGAGCGCGGCGCTCGGCGCGGGCAGCGCCGTCTTCTATGCGTCGAACGTGATCGTGAACAAGTTCGTCGTCGAGGCGTTCTCTACGAGCGAGGTCATGTTCTGGCACGGGGTCGTCGCGACGCCGTTCCTCGCGGCGTTCGTCCCCCGTGCGGCGTGGGCCGCCGTCGATCCGCGCGCGGCTGCCTTCTTCGGCCTCGCCTCGATCGTGCCCGGCGCGCTGGCGGGGCTCGCGTTCGTATGGGGATTGCGTCGAATGCCGGCGACGCACGCGTCGACGCTCACGCTCCTCGAGCCCGTCGTGTCGGTCGTCCTCGGCGCCCTCGTCTTCGGCGAGCGCCTGGGCCTCTCGGCGCTCGGCGGCGGGCTCGCGATCCTCGCGGGGGCGCTCCTCGTGATCGTCCCGCCCGCGCGGCGGCAAGCGCGCATGGAAAACCGTGTCCTCCTCTCGACTTCGCGCCAGCGTAGTCGTTCGCCGTAAGGCGATACGGGGCAGGCTCGGCGCGAAGCGCGACTACTGGCCGGCGCCCGACGCCGGATCGCAGTTGGCCGACTTGGGCGGCGGCGCGCCCGGTCCCTGCGTCGGGCAGCAGTAGAGCTGCGTCTTTCCCTCGGGGGTGTAGCACGTGAGGTTGCTCGCGCAGTCGTCGGCGCTCGAGCACGTGTCGCCCTCACCCTTGCCGATGGGGCCCGCGCACCCGAGGCTCGCGGCGGCGACGATCCCGAACGCAACCGAAACCAACGCCATCTTCGACAACATCGCACTCCCTCCGTCTCTCTCCGCTCTGGGCCGTATCCAATCGTGCACGGTAACTAGTGCGCAGCCGCCTTCAGGTACTCGCCGTACGCGGGCGCATCCAGGAGCGCCTCGACGGCCTTGGGATCGCTCGGCGCGATGGCGACCATCCACGCCTTGCCGTAGCAGTCTTCGTTCACCAGCTCCGGCTTGTCCGTCAGGTCCCCGTTCACGCGGAGCACCTTGCCGCTCACAGGCGCGTACAGATCGCTCAGCGTCTTGACGCTCTCGATCGTCCCGAACGCCTTGCCCGCGACCACCACGTCGCCCGCCTTCACGTCGAGGTTCACCAGCGTGACGTCGCCCAGCTGCTCGACGGCGAACGAGGTGATCCCCACCACGATCTCGCCTGCGCCCGGCCGAGCCCACTCGTGGTCCTTCGTGTAACGCAGATCCGCAGGCAGCTTCTCGGTCATTTGGCCCTCTTGTAGAACGGGGTCGCGACGACCGCTGCCTCGACGAACTTGCCTCGGCAATCGACGAAGAACTTCCTCCGGATGTCGGCCATCGCCGTGGGCAAATACCCGAGGCCAATGTTCTTGCCAACCGTGGGTGCAGGGCTGCCGCTCGTGCAGACGCCCACCTCTCGCGAGGTAGGGTCGCTTCCATCGCGCAGCGGGTACCCGTGCCTGGCCACGCCTCTTCCTGTCATCTCGAAGCCCACGAGTTTGCGCGGAAGTGGCCGTCCCTTGATCTCCATCAACGCGGCCCGTCCGATAAAATCGCCTTTTTCCACCTTGACGACCCAGCCGAGCCCTGCCTCGATGGGGTTGGTCGTCTCGTCGATGTCGTTGCCGTAGAGCGACAGTCGCGCCTCCAGGCGCAGCGTGTCGCGGGCGCCTAGCCCCACGGGCCGTAGCCCGAGCGGCCGCCCGGCCTCGATCAGCGCCCCCCAGAGCGTTGGCGCGTCTTCCCAGGCGCAGAAGATCTCGACGCCGTCCTCGCCGGTGTACCCGGTGCGCGACGGCGTGCAGCGGACTCCCGCGATGCGCGCGTCGCGGAAGTGGAAGGACTTGAGCGCAGAGAGCGGCGCCCCCTCCGTTCCGGCCCCGGCGAGGACCTCGAACGAACGCGGGCCCTGGAGCGCGATGAGCGCGGTCGCGTCGCTCTGGTCCTCGAAGCTGCAGTGGTCCTTCGCCGCGCGCGCGAAGTGAGCGACCATCTTCTCGCGGTTCGATGCGTTGCAGACGATGAGCCAGTCGTCCTGCGTGCGGCGGTACACGATGAGGTCGTCGAGGATCGTCCCGCGTTCGTTGCACGCGCAGGTGTACATCGCCTGACCGTCGGCGAGCTTCTTCGCGTCGTTGGTCACGACGTAGTCGACGACGTAGGGCGCGTATTCGCCGGAGAGGCGGAGCTCACCCATGTGGCTGACGTCGAACAGGCCCGCGGCCGTCCGTACGGCCTGGTGCTCGTCGACGATGCCCGTGTACTGCACGGGCATCTCCCAGCCCGCGAACGGCACGATGCGCGCGCCGAGCTCGAGGTGGCGTTCGTAGAGAGAAGTGCGGCGGAGTTGGGCTTCGGACATGGGTGGCCGGTTCTTCGGGGCGGGGAGGTTAGAGGAGGAGGCGGGCCCGCGCCAAGGCGCGTCAGCGGTAGGCTTCGCGAAGTCCGGAGAGGGGCGCGATCCCCTCTAGTCCGCGCGCGCGTCGCCAGCATCGGCCGGCGGACAGCAGACCGCGGTGAACCCGGTTCCCGCGGGGTTGTCGACGCACGAGGCGACGACCGTACCCGGCAAGTCGGCGCAAGCGCCGCCGCCCGCAGCGCCGCAAGTGCCGCTCGTCATCTCGTCCACGGCGCAGCCCGCAAATGCATCCAATGCGTCCTGCGGCGCGTCCTCGCCCGCGTCGGCGGCCGCGCCGTCGGAAGGAGGCAGCGTCGCGTCCACGGGCGCGCCCGCGTCGAGGGGAGGGCAGCAAGTGGCCGCATAGCCCCCGCCCGCGACGTCGCTGCACGAGAAGAGCGTCGTCCCCGGCGTCGCAGAGCAGAGCGGGCGTGCCGGAGCGGCGCAGCTCCCGGTGCTCGCGTTGTCGCTCGTGCAGCCCCCGGCGTCCGGGCGGGTCAGCGCCGCCGCGTGCACCACCGCGAAGGGAGAGAGGTGAGCCGTCACACCGGACGCTGTCATCGCCGCTGCGTCGATCGCGGCCGAGGCGAGCGCCTCCCAGTCGCCCGCCGTCACGGTCGCCACGAGTAGGTCCGCGGCCGAGGCGTCCACGAGCGCGCCCGCGGCGTACCGGATGGTGACCGTCGCCGGCGTGCGGAACTGCGTGCCGCCCGGCCCGATCTCGAACGCCGAGCCGACGGCTCCCGGCAGCGGCGCCGGGACGGGGCCGACCGAGAAGCGTACGTCGTGGTCGACTGCACCGGCCGGGACGACCAGCGTGAGGACGCCGTCCGGCGTCGACAGCTGCCCTCCGGACGCTCCGATGACCGCCTGCGCGGTGTTCGCGCTCGCGTCGGGCACCGGCGGTGACGAGGTGACCGTACTGCAGGCGGACACCGCCGTCGCGCCAAGAGAGGCCGCCAAGGCGCAAAGACGCCAGGCGGGAATTTCTCGGAGCATCTTGCCCATCTCCCTTGGCGCCTCGGCGTCTTTGCGGCTCTCCCAGCCTCTCGACGACTGCTAGTGTCCCGAGTCGGAAGACCGCTCTAGTACGTGTCGAGCGGCGGGCAGGTACAAATGAGGTGCCGGTCGCCCTGCGCGTTGTTGATGCGTCCGACCGCCGGCCAGAACTTTCGCGTTCGCGTCCACGGCGCGGGGAAGGCGGCCTGTTCGCGCGAATACGGGTGCTTCCAGTCGCTCGACGCTATCGCCTCCGCCGTGTGGGGCGCGTGCTTCAGCGGGTTGTCGTCGCGCGGCATCGATCCGTCCTCCACCGCGCGGACCTCGCCGCGGATGGCGATCATGGCCTCGCAAAAGCGGTCGAGCTCGGGCTTGGCCTCGCTCTCGGTCGGCTCGACCATGAGCGTCCCCGCGATGGGAAAGCTCATCGTGGGCGCGTGGAAGCCGTAGTCCATCAGGCGCTTCGCGATGTCGTCGACCTCGATTCCCGCCGTGCGCTTGACCCCCCGCGTATCGAGGATGCACTCGTGCGCGACCCGCCCCCGCTTGCCGCGATAGAAGACCGGGAAGGACGCGTGGAGGCGGTCGGCGACGTAATTCGCGTTGAGGATCGCCACCTCGCTCGCGCGCTTCAGCCCCGCGTGCCCCATCATCGAGATGTATGCCCAGGAGATGAGCAGGATGCTCGCGCTTCCCCAGGGCGCCGCGCTGATCGGGCCGATTCCGCTGTCTCCGCCGACGGCCACCACCGGATGCCGCGGCAGGAACTTCGCCAGGTGCTGCGCGACCCCAATGGGCCCCATGCCCGGGCCGCCGCCGCCGTGCGGGATGCAGAACGTCTTGTGCAAGTTGACGTGGCATACGTCCGCGCCCACGTCGGCCGGCCGGCAAAGACCCACCTGCGCGTTGAGGTTCGCCCCGTCGAGATACACCTGCCCGCCCTGTTCGTGCACGATCGCGCAGATGCGCTCGATCTCCTCCTCGAAGACCCCGTACGTCGACGGGTAGGTCACCATGAGCGCCGCGAGGTTGCCCGCGTGCTCCTTCGCCTTGGCTGCGAGATCCCCGAGCTCGATGTACCCCTTCTCGTCGCACGCGACGACGACGACGCGCATCCCCGCCATCGCGGCCGACGCGGGGTTCGTCCCGTGGGCGCTCGCCGGGATCAGGCACACGTCACGATGGCTCTCGCCGCGCGACTCGTGGTGCTTGCGGATGACGAGCAGCCCCGCGAGCTCGCCCTGCGCGCCGGAGTTCGGCTGCAGGCTCACCGCCGGGAAGCCGGTGATCTCCGAGAGCATCGCCTCCAGCTGCGTGATGACGAGCTGGTACCCCTGCGCCTGATCGACGGGAGCGAAGGGGTGGATGCGCGAGAAGCGCGCCCAGGTGATGGGCATCATCTCGGCGGTCGCGTTCAGCTTCATCGTGCACGAGCCGAGCGGGATCATCGAGTGCACGAGGGACACGTCGCGCGACTCGAGCGTGCGCAGGTACCGCAGCATCTCGGTCTCCGAGTGGTGCTCGTTGAAGACCGCGTGCATGAGGTAGGGGCTCGTTCGCTCGAGCCCTCCGAGCGCGCGCGGCGCCTGGTTTGCGAGCTCCTCGCAGGCGGGCGTGCGACCGCCCTCGGAGAAGACCGCCAGGAGGGCGTCGACCTCCGCGGGGGAAGTCGTCTCGTCGAGCGCCACGCCCAGCGCGCCGGGGCCGATCCGCCGCAGGTTCATCTTGCGGGCGCGGGCGCCCTGCAGCCAGCCCTCGACGCGCGCCGGCTCCGCCTCGACCCGCAGCGTGTCGAAGAAGCGCGGGCGCGCCACCGTCACGCCGAGCGACCGCAGCCCGTGCGCGAGCGTCGCCGCCATCGCGTGCACGCGCTCGGCGATGGCGCGGATGCCGCGCGGCCCGTGGTAGACCGCATAGAGCCCCGCCACGTTCGCCAGGAGCGCCTGCGCCGTGCAGACGTTGCTCGTCGCCTTCTCGCGCCGGATGTGCTGCTCGCGCGTTTGCAGGGCCATGCGCAGCGCCGGCTTGCCTTGAGCGTCGACGCTGACTCCGATGATGCGCCCGGGCAGCCGGCGCACGAACTCGCTCTTGCAGGCGAAGAACGCCGCGTGCGGTCCGCCGTAGCCGAGCGGCACCCCGAACCTCTGCGCGCTCCCCACGGCGATGTCTGCCCCGAGCTCGCCGGGCGGCAATAGGAGCGCCAGCGCCAGCAGATCGCACGCCATAGTCACCATCGCGCCCGAGGCGTGCGCGCGTTCGACGAACGCGCGCCAGTCGTCGACGCCGCCGTCGGTCGCCGGGTACTGCACGATCGCGCCGAACGCCTTCTTCTTCGCGAAGTCGAAGCCCATCGCGTTCGCGACGACGACTTCGATCCCGTGGGCGGCCGCGCGGGTTCGGACGACCTCGATCGTCTGCGGGTGGCACCCGTCCGACACGAGCAACGTTCGACGGTCGTCCGCGCCCCGGAACGACTCCATCATGTGCATCGCCTCGGCCGCTGCCGTCGCCTCGTCGAGCAGCGAGGCGTTCGCGACCTCGAGCGCCGTCAGGTCGCTCACCATCGTCTGGAAGTTGAGCAGCGCCTCGAGGCGCCCCTGCGATACCTCGGCCTGGTACGGCGTGTACTGCGTGTACCAACCCGGGTTTTCGATCACGTTGCGCTGGATGACCGGCGGCGTGATGCAGTCCGAGTAGCCCATGCCGAGAAAGCTGCGCCACGTCTCGTTCCGCGCGGCGATCGACTGCGCCAGCTCGAGCAGCTCGTACTCGGTCTTCGCCGCCGGCAGGTTGAGCGGCCTGCGCAGGCGGATCGTCCCCGGGATGGTCTGGTCGATCAGCTCGTCGAGCGAGCGCGCGCCGACGACGCGCAGCATCTCTGCAACCTCGGGTTCGTCGGGGCCGATGTGGCGGTTTGCGAAGCGATCGGGGTGCTCGAGCGGTCGTGAGGTGGACATCGGCAGGGGGTCGGGTCTTGGGCGCTCAGGTCTAATCCCAACGCCAAAACTTGACCAGCGGGCATCCGTATAGCCCAGCCGGGCGCCGGCACGGTTCTCATGGGCCGGAGGCGCGACTACAATTGCCTTCATGGGCACGCCGTGGGATCGCGCCGCAGCGAGTTACCTGGAGGAGTGGGTTCCGCGGTTCGTGCCGTACCACCTCGACCTCATCGGCGAGCTGACGCTCCACGATGGCGATCGCGTCCTCGTCACGAGCTCGGGCCCCGGGTCCGAGGTCCTCGCGGTCGCCCGCGCCGTCGGGCCGAGTGGGTTCGTCCGCGCCACCGACAAGAGCGCCGAGATGGTGCGCATCTGCCGCGAGCAGATGGACCGCGCGCGCCTGGGCACCCCGGTCGAGTGCGTCCAGGCCGACGCAGGCGACGCCTCGGGCGGTCCGTGGGACACGGTCGTCTGCGCCTTCGGCCTGTGGCAGCTCGATGCGCGGGCCGAGGTCGTCCGGGCCTGGGCGCGCTCTCTCGCGCGAAAGGGCAAGGTCGGCGTCGTCACGTGGGGGCCGAGCGATCCCGGCGAGGCGTTCGAGCGTCTCGCGGCGTGCCTTCGCGAGCTCGAGCCGGACTACGCCGTCCCGACGCCTCACATCGACGCCACGCGGGAGGCCATGGCCGCCATGTTCGCGGACGCGGGCCTCACGATGGTTCGGCACACCGTGGTGCGGCACACGCTGAGCTTCGCGAGCGCCGAGGCGTTCGTGAAGGCGATGCGCGAGGCGTGCACGTGGCGGCGCGTCTGGGAGGAGCTCGGCGACGCTCGCCTGGAGCGCGTCGCAGCCCGTTTCTACGACCACGCCGGCGGCCCAGGCGCGCCGGTGTCGTTCGACCCGCCCGCGACCATCGCGATCGCGACCCTGCCTGGAGCCGAGGTCGAGCTCGAAAACCGGCCGAGCGTGAGGGTCCCTCGCGGCTGAGCGCCGCGCGCCCGCCAAGGTCCGCGCAAGCCCGAAGGAACGCTCTGCTATCCGGCGAAACGGCGGACGGTCATTTCTTTCCCTTCTTCGTCAGCGAGAACACCTTGCTGGGCAGATCGCGATTCCTCGCGAAGATCTCGACGTCCTCTCCCTCCGAGCTCGACGGATCGCTCGCAGGGGGATCGCTCGTCGAGATCTCCGGACGCGCTGCATCGCCGCCTTCGCCGGGCTCGGCGACGCCGCGCAGCGCCGGCGCCGTCGCCGCCGTCGCCGCCACCACGTCGGCGTCCCTCTCCGTCGCTGCGAACCGCGGCGCTTGCGCCGGCGCGAGCGGCCGTGGGGAGGGCGCGACGGCGCCCGCAAAGGGCGCGAGATCGGAGATGTCGGTGGGGTGCGTCGGGGCCGCGTTCGAGAGCGCGTTCGCCGACGCTTCGGGGAACGCCTCGAGCAGCTTGGCGGCGAGCGTCGCCGCGCTCGGCAGCCGCGCGCTCCGGTCGCGCGCGAGCCCGGCGTCGACGATCCGCGCGAGCTGCGGATTGGCCCACGACGCCCGCTCGGCGAGCGGCGGAACGTCCTGGCGCACGATGCGCTGCATCGTCGCGATCTGGCCCCCACCGCTCGGTACCGCCGGCTCGCCGGCGACCATCTCGTAGAGGACCGCGCAGAGCGACCACACGTCCGTCCGCGCGTCGAGCGCCAGCTTGCCGACGCACTGCTCCGGCGACATGTACTGCGGCGTACCGAGGGTCGTGCCCAGACCGGTGAGCGTCGGCTCGGCGGCCGTGCCCGCGTGATCGAACTTCGAGACGCCGAAGTCGAGGATCTTCGCGAGGAGCGATCCGTCGTCCCGCCGCGTGAGAAAGACGTTCGCCGGCTTCAGATCGCGGTGGATGATCCCCGCCGCGTGCGCCCTGGCCAGCCCGCGGGCGACGTGCAGGCCGATGGTCACCGTGTCCCGTTCGTCGATCCAGCGCTCGCGCGCGAGGCGCGCCTCGAGGTCCTCGCCCTCCAGGTACTCGATGATCATGTAGAGCCCGCGCGCGGGATCCCGCCCGAAGTCGAAGATCTGCGCGATGTAGTCGCTCTCGACGGCGCTCGCGGCGCGGGCCTCGCGCCGGAAGCGAAGGGCGATTTCTGCGTTCTCGGAGAACTCGCGGCGAATGAGCTTGATGGCGAGGCGCTTTCCGAGGTCCACGTGCACGCCCTCGTAGACCGCCCCCATGGCGCCCTCACCGAGGAGGCGCTTCAGCTCGTATTTGCCGGCGACGCGCTCGCCCACCATATGCGTTCGCCCGGGCCCCCCGCCTTGGGCCACAGTATACGTCAGCCACGCTGGATTTCGACGTCGCGACGTACTATCTCAACCTCCCCACATGTCCCGTTATCGTTTCACGTCAGAGTCCGTCACCGAGGGCCATCCGGACAAGGTCTGCGACGCAGTGTCCGACGCAATCCTCGACGCCATCCTCACCCAGGACAAGCGCGCGCGTGTCGCCTGCGAGTCGCTCGCCAAGACCGGAATGGTGGTCGTCGCTGGTGAAATCACGACCACGGCGAAGATCGACTTCCCCCAGGTCGTGCGCGCGACGGTGAAGGACATCGGGTACGTCGACTCGGCGATGGGCTTCGACGGCAACACCTGCGCGGTCCTCACGGCCGTCGAGCGCCAGAGTCCCGACATCGCGCAAGGGGTGAACGAGGGCGACGGCCTGCACAAGGAGCAGGGGGCAGGCGACCAGGGCCTCATGTTCGGCTACGCCACCGACGAGACGCCCGAGCTCATGCCGGCGCCCATCCAGTACGCGCACACTCTCGCGCGCCAGCTCGCGACCGTCCGCAAGAAGAAGCTCGTCGACTTCCTGCGCCCCGACGGCAAGACGCAGATCACGCTCGAGTACGAGAACGACGTTCCCGTCCGGCTCGACGCCGTGGTCGTGAGCACGCAGCACGACGAGAAGGTGAAGTACAAGCAGCTGCGCGAGGCCGTGGTCGAGCTCGTGATCGAGAAGTCGCTCCCCAAGCGCCTCTTCGACGCGAAGACGAAGATCCACGTCAACCCGACCGGGCGTTTCGTCATCGGAGGTCCGCTGGGCGATTGCGGCCTGACCGGGCGCAAGATCATCGTCGACAGCTACGGAGGCATGGGCCGTCACGGCGGCGGCGCGTTCAGCGGCAAGGACCCGAGCAAGGTCGATCGCAGCGCCTGCTACTACGCCCGATACATCGCGAAGAACGTCGTCGCCTCGGGCGTGGCCAAGCGCTGCGAGGTGCAGGTCGCGTACGCCATCGGCGTCGCGCAACCGGTCGGCGTGCACGTGAACACGTTCGGCACCGGGAAGGTCGACGACGAGGCCCTGGAGAAGTACATCCTGGCCACGTTCGACATGCGGCCGAAGGCGCTCATCGACGAGCTCGGCCTGCTCGCCCCGATCTACCAGCCTACCGCCGCGTACGGGCACTTCGGGCGCTCCGAGTTCGCCTGGGAGAAGACCGATCGCGCCGCACGGATCGCCGACGACCTCCTGCGCTCGACGACGAAGGTCCCGCGCATCAACGGGAACGGCTCGCACAAGAAGCCCGTCGGTCGCAAGCCGGGCCGCCGCGCACTCGCCGCCGAAGCGTAGGGTCCCCGAGTCGGGGTCGCGTGCGGTCGGCGACCTGAGCGCATCGTCCGCGAGCGCTCTCGCATTCGCGCATGATCCGCTCCCACTCGTCCTTTCCTCGGGGGACCGGCGCACGCCCAACTCAGCGGCTATGCTCACGCGGATGCACATCACGATGGTCAAGAAGCGCCTGGCCAACGGCGAGACGTGCCGCAAGTGCGCGCAGGCCGACGACCTCCTCAAGAGCCGCGGCCTGTCGGACCGGATCGACGAGATCAAGTGGGCGGACGAGGCGGACCCCTCGTCTGCGGGGATGCAGCTCGGGGCGCAACACGGGGTGAGCGTCGCGCCGTTCTTCGTCGTGCGCGACGTCGACGGCACGACGACCGTGTACGAGAGCGTGCTGAAGCTCGTGAACGAGCGGCTCACGCAGCGCGCCCCGGCCGGCGCCCCTGCCGAGGTCTCGAGCGCGGACATCGAGATGGCCGCGCGCGATCTCGCCGGCAGCCACCCTTCGGAGATCCTCCGCTGGGGTCTGGAGCGCTGGGGCGCCTCGCTGGGCATCTCCTTCAGCGGCGCAGAAGACGTGGTCCTCGTCCACATGGCGAGCGAGCTCGGGTTGCCGTTCGCCGTGTTCAGCCTCGATACGGGCCGCCTGCACCCCGAGACGTACCGCTTCATCGATGCCGTCCGAAAGCGCTACGGGGTCGAGATCACGCTGATGGCTCCGGACGTCCGGGAGCTCGAGCCCTTCGTCAAGCGGAAGGGGCTCTTCAGCTTCTACGACGACGGACACGAGGAGTGCTGCGGCATCCGCAAGGTGCAACCGCTGCGGCGGATGCTCGGAACGTTGAACGCGTGGGCGACCGGACAGCGCCGGGACCAGAGTCCTGCGACGCGCTCCGCGATCGCGGTCGTCGAACGCGATCGGACGTTCTCGGGCGCGCGCGGCGTGCTCGTGAAGCTCAACCCGCTGGCGGCGTGGAGCTCCGCGCAGACGTGGCAGTACATCCGCGAGCGAGGTGTCCCCTACAACAGCTTGCACGAGCGCGGCTTCGTATCCATCGGGTGCGAGCCGTGCACGCGTGCGGTGTTGCCCGGGGAGCACGAGCGTGCGGGCCGCTGGTGGTGGGAAGAAGCTACGAAGCGCGAGTGCGGACTCCACGTCGCGAAGACCCCCGCGCCCGGTTCGGGCTCACGATAACTGCCCGCGGAGAATCATTGGATGCGCACGGTGTCGAGGAAGACTCGGAAGGGGGAGTCGATGTACATCTCGAAGCCGATGCGAACCACCTGCGTCGGGTCGTAGCCGGGATTGTTGAACGCCGGCGTCGAGAGCGGGAGAGACAGGCAGGTCCAGGTGTGCGGTGCCAGCGTGTGTGGCTTGTTGTCCGCCCAAACGTAGCTCGCGCCCGTCAGCGCGTAGGTCAGAAAGTGCGGGCTGGGGCCACTGTCGAGCCAGGCCCACGCCGAGAGCGTCCGATCGGTGAAATCCGAGGGGGCCATATCAAACTGGACCCACACGGCGCTGCCTCGCCCCGCGTCGGGCGGGGCCGGGGTGAAATCCACCTGAAGCGCGCCCGGCGCCGGGTCTCCCGTGGAGCCGGTCCACGTCACCGTGCTGGTCACTTGGACCGGGTCGACGGTGACGATCCACCCCTGAATCGTCGTGTCGAACGTCCACTCTTGAACGGGAGCCGCGCTGTTCGAGCACGCGAGCGAGGACGGACTGTCCTGGCTCGCCGTTTCGTCGTCGGAGTCTGCCGTCTCGTTGTCCGAGTCTGCCTCGGCGGCCTCCACCGTCGCGTCGCCCCCCGCAGCAGGCGGCGCGATGGCGTCAATTTGCGTCGGACTGCAAGCCACGAACGCAACGGCGATGGCGCTCGGCACGGCACCCGCCCGCAAGGCGGCCACCGGGGTCCTCATATCCAATCCGCCAGCGTGAGCGTCATGAGGACGGCCGGTTGACCCACGCGGGCCGCGTCTTCGTCGATGAATCGCACGGCGACTCCCGGCTCGGCAATCACGACGTGCGCCTCGAGCGAGAGCTCCAGCGTCGGAAGGATGGAAGTAGAAAGCCCGATCCCGCCGTCGAGGGCGAAGGCTATCGCCTGACCGCTCTCGCCTTGGTAGGGAGCGATCCCCGAGCCCGTGACCCCCACGTAATAGACGCCCGCGCCGAGGACGACGAACGGCCGGAGCCAGCGTGCGTGGCCAAGCATCGCGGTGCCGTCCGCGAGGACGAAGCCCTGCTTGACGGCGGCCTCGCCGCGTTCCGTCTGGACGGAGGGATTGGATCCCAGACCGGCTCCCGTGAGCCGAAGTTGGAAGTGCCGATTTATGGCGAAGCGCAAGCGCAAGACCGGGGCGACCGAAGGCCCGACGCCCGCGAAGCCGGCTACGACCCCGACGCCGCCTTCCAGCGCCCATCGCGGCGGAGCAGAACGGGCCGCCGGTCCGACGTGCGCCGCGGGTGCTTCGCCCTTGGAGCTCGCCGCTGCGTCACGGAGGCCGGTGATGGCGAAGTCGAGGAGACTCGCGCGGAGGAGGTCGACGGCGTGGCGCGCCACCACCTCGGGCGTCTCGTCGGGCAGAGGCCGATCGATGTACCGGACGGCCGTTCGCCCGGAGAGCGTATCCAGGAGATAGATGCCGAGCCCCCCGGAGTCCTCGTCGATGAACAATCCGACCGCGATCGGCCCGGCGCCCCGACCAGTCTCGCGCAGGAGGGCGATTCGTTCCGCCGGCGCTGCGGGGCGCACGGCCTCGACGCGGAAGCCGTCGGCGACGAGCTCACCGCGCACCCGGTTCGAGAGCTCGTTGGCTCCTTCCCGGCTCCCCGCCGGAGCGCCGACGAACACGAGCAGAGGGTCGGCACGGGCGGGGCCTGAGTAGGCCACGGAGGCGAAGACGGGGAGCCCGACGAGAGCCGCACAAAGGTCAGGGCGGGCGTTCATGGCATGTCGGTAGCAGTTACCATAAAATATACGTGGCCCTCGACCATGAGCCGAAAACCTGACGCACCGCTTCTGCACGGCCATGGGGCATCTCCAGGCGCCCGCCACGAAGCCCGTTCGCCTTTGCCGCACACACGCACCCGTGTCCTTGGCATGCAAGCGCAACCGATGAGCAATCCCTTTCCGCCCTCGGGCCCCTCGTCGCGGGCTCGGCTCCGCCTGGTTGCCCCCCAGGAGGAGAACCGGCCGGACGACGGAGCGCTCGTGCGGGCGGTCGTCGCAGGCGAGGAGTGGGCGGCTCGGGCGGTGTGGAACCGGTACTCGCCGCTCGTCTACGGCGTCCTCGGCCGCGCCCTGGGCTCGGCGACCGAGGCCGAGGATCTGACGCAGGAGGTCTTCTGGCGCCTCTTCGCTTCGATCCGCACGCTGCGAGATCCGAACGCGCTCCGGAGCTATCTCTACTCGTCGACCATTCGGATGCTGCGCTGGCACCTGCGGAAGAAGCGCGTCCTTCGGTTCCTGGCGCTCTCCGACACGGGCGAGGTGCCCGAGGCGCATGTCCAGGCCACCGACAGCGAAGGGCGTGAGCTCCTCGCGCGCTTCTATCGTATGCTCGACAAGCTTGGCGCCGACGAACGAACGGCGTTCGTGCTGCGACAGATCGAGGGGCTTTCGCTTCAGGAGATCGCAGACGTGACGGGATCCTCGCTGGCCACGGTGAAGCGGCGGATTCGGAGGGCCTCCGATGTCATCGAGAGGCTAGCGCGCGCGCAGCCGGAGTTCGCGGAGTACCTGGATCGCGCGGGAGCGGACGATGAGACGTAACGGCGGGGTCGTCCGCGTCGCGCCCGCGATCGTGGAGAAGCTCCACGAGCAGCGGGGTCGGATGTTGGATGCAGCGCGGCGGGAGGGCGAGGAGCGTCTCGTCGCGCGGTGGCGGGCCGCGAGGCCGTCTCGCATGCGTTCGGTCGTCGCGCTGACCGCGGCCGGAGCTCTCGCTGCGACGGGGGTTGCCGTGTTCGAGCATCGCGCAGCCCGCTCGCTCGGGTACTCGCTCAAGGGCGGTCATGTCGACCGCGACGGCGTCATCGAGCTCGATCCGGGCGCCCAGGCGATGATTCGCTTCTCGGATGGGAGCGATGTCTCGCTCGCCCCCGGGACGCACGCTTCCCTGAGGGACGTCGACGGCCACGGTGCGTTCGTGTCGGTCGGAGGGGGTAGCGCCTACGTCGACGTCACGCCGCGACCGGAGGCGCGGTGGTCCTTCGAGGCGGGTCCGTTTCTCATAGACGTGACGGGCACGGCTTTCCGGTTTGCTTGGGATCCCGACGGACAGGAGCTCGACCTCCGGATGGATCGCGGGTCTGTGCGCGTGAGCGGCCCGCTCTCCGGGGGCGCGCTCGCCCTTCACTCCGGGCAGCGTCTGATCGTCCGCGTCCGGCAGGGCGAGACGGTCATCCGCGAGCGCGAGTGGTCCGCCCCGGCGGAGGCTTCTGCCGTCGCGGCCGCGCCTCCGCCGCGCAGCCCCGAGACGAGCACGCCGACGGCGCCGCCCTCCGCCGGCGGCGCGAAGCCGCAGGAAGGGTTCCCCGAGGTCAGTTGGCAGGCCCTGGTGACCGGCGGGCACTTCGAGGCCGTCATGCGGGACGTGCGGCGCCGCGGGGTCGACGAGTGCATCGCGGGGGCGTCGAGCGCCGAGCTCGCCGCCCTGGCCGACGCCGCGCGCTACAGCCGCCACGACGACATCGCGCGGCGCGCCCTCGTCGCCGAGCGGCGTCGTTTCCCAGGATCGCCGTCGGCGCGCGACGCGGCGTTCCTCCTCGGGCGCTTGGAGGAGACGGGGCAAGACGCGGTCCGAGCCATCGAGTGGTACGAGGCCTATTTGCGAGAGACGCCCGACGGGACCTACGCTTCGGACGCTCTGGGTCGCGAGATGCTGCTGCTTCAGCAAACGTCGATGGGTGCGCGGGCGCGGGCTGCGGCGGACCAGTACCTGAGCCGGTTCCCCGCTGGGCCGTACGCGGCGAGAGCACGAGCGATCGCGCAGACGCCGTGAGGCGGTTCAGGCGCCGCAAGAGATCCCTGAGCCGTTTGCAGCCAGTGCTGCTTCTGCCGCTGTGTGAACATGCGGTACACCCTGTGGTGCGGGCTAGTTTGGCTTCCCCTGTGCGCGACTGCTTGCGGTTCCTCCGGTGGGACGCCGGATACGACGGGCGCAGGCGCCAGT
>CALKVG010000110.1 GCA_937998045.1 uncultured Myxococcales bacterium | reverse complement strand
CACCAGTCGATCGAGCAGCTCTGGGCGCTGCGGCTGATCCCGCATCTTTACGTCGTGCGCCCCGCGGACGCGCTCGAGTGCGCCGCCGCCTGGACGATCGCGCTCGAGCGCCGCGACGGGCCGACGCTCTTCGCGCTGTCGCGGCAGACGCTGCCGAAGATCGCGCGCGCTGCGTCGTTCGATCCGAGGGACGCGCTGCGCGGCGCGTACATCGCGCAGGAGGCCGCCGGCGGCAAGCCGGACGTGGCGATCGTCGCGACCGGGAGCGAGCTTCATCTCGCGGTCGGCGCGAAAGCGAAGCTCGAGGCGGAGGGCAAGCGCGTGCGCGTCGTGAGCGCGCTGTGCCTCGAGGCGTTCGCCAAGCAGGACGAGGGGTACCGCGAGAAGGTCCTTCCGCGAGGCGTGCGGAAGGTGTCGATCGAGGCGGGGCGTACGCCCCCATGGCGCGCGATCGTCGGCGAGAGCGGGCTCCCCATCGGGATCGACCACTTCGGCGCGAGCGCGCCCGCGAAGGTGCTCGCGGCGAAGTTCGGGTTCACCGTCGACGCGGTGACGGAGAAGATCCGCGCGTGGTGGGGGTGAGACCCAACGACCACGATCGAACCGATTACGTGTCCGCGATCCCGCCGGCCGCGCGGTCGATGAGCCACGTGACCGCCCCGCGCACGCCGCGAATGACACGCGCAGGCGTCTGGTGGACATCCCCCTGGGCGGCCCACACGCGCTCGAGCGCGGGCCGCTTGTTGGCGCCGACGGCGAGGATGAAGACGTGCCGCGCGTGCTCGATGGCCAGCGGCGTCAGCGTGAGGCGCGCCTCGCGCCCGGCGGCGCCGGGAACGAAAGCGACGAGTCGATCGGTGACGTCGACGGTGCTCTCGCCGGGGAACAGCGACGCGGTGTGCCCATCGTCGCCCACGCCGAGGACGACGACGTCCAGCGCGGGCATGCCCTCGGCGTCGAGCTCCACGCGATCGCGGATCGCCCGTTCGTATTCGCGCGCCGCCGCGTCGAGATCGGACCTGTCGGCGGGCATGCGGTGGACGCGCTCGGCGGCGATGCCGATCGCGTCCAGGAGCGTCGCCTTGGCCCACCGGTAGTTGCTGCGATCGTCGGTCGGCGGGACGGCGCGTTCGTCGACCCAGAAGACGTCCACCTTGGCCCATTCGATTCCGCTCTCGTGCCCGAGCAGAGCGTACGCGTCGCGCGGCGTGTTGCCGCCCGAAAGCGCGATCGCGGCGCTGCCGTTCTTGCGGATCGCGTTGCGGATGGCGCGCGCGATTCGCAAGCAGGCGTCGCGCGCGACTTGCGCGGGGTCGGGCGCCGCCACGAGTTGCCCGGGAACGACTTTGGTCGTCATGCGGGCAGGAACCTAGCATCCGCGCGCCGGAGCGCCGCGCCGCGGGAAGAAAGCGCGCCCGGCGGCTGCGCGCGCGCTACGTACACGACAGCTCCTCGCCGCGCAGCTCGTCGGCCCAGGCGACCGCGTCGACCAGGGCGGCGTCGTGGGTCGGCCGGTGGAGCGTCCGCTCGAGCAGGCGCGCCGACTCCGCGTCGCGTAGACGAATGCGTTGCTCGAGGCGGTGCGTCTGCCCGCGGCAGGTAACGGCGAGCCTCCACGTCGCCATCGCCGCGCCGCCGGCCTCATCGTCTTCGCGGCGGATCTCGCCGCTCAGCGCGAGCTCTCCCTCGCTCGCCTCGATCTCGAGCGCGGCGAGCGCGCCCGGAGGCAGACGCCTCCCCGGCGCCGCGCAGAGCTGCGCGTGCACCGGGCGCTCGCCGGCGCGCAACAAGCGGAGCTTGCCTCCGAGCGAGGCGGCCCTCCATCCCAGGCTCGTCGCAAGCCACCCGAGGAGGAGCGCGCCTTCCGGCCCCAGCGTGCCTCCACCGGACGACGCTTGCGTGACGTTCACGCGCGTCACGTTCCACGCGAGCGGGCGGGTGCGCGGCTCGTCGAAGAAGCGCGCGCAGAGCTCCTGCCAGGGCGCGACGCGGGTCCAGGTGAGGTCCGCCACGCCGGGCCGATCCGACGCGGGACGAGCTCGCGCCCAGTAGATAACGTGCGCGAGGCTCGTGAGCGAGCCCAGCGAGGCGTCGAGCACGACGCGCGTCGCGTCCCGCGCCAGTGGGGCGAACGCGGGATCGTCGGCGTGAACACGCCCAAGCCACACGAGCGTCGTCGGCACGTCCGTGGCCGAAAGCGCCGCGACGCAGCTCGAGAGGCGCGCGCACACCGCACCGCGCGCGAGCAGCGAAACCCGCTCGGAGCACACGGCCGGGCCGCCGCTCGCCGCGGGCGTGCAGACGGCCGTCGCGCTGCCCTCGAGGGCATCGGCCCCGTCGGGGTCGAGCCCGACGACGATCGCACGCGCGGGCACGCCGAGGAGGACTTCGTCGACGACGGGGAGCCACTGCTGCGCGAGCGCCGGAGACGCAGCGACGACGACGAGGTTCATCGTGCACGCGCGCGCGCGCGGCATCTCCCCCGGCTGCGGCGCAGCCGCCCAGAACGCGCGCAGCTCGTCGTCGAGGCGCGCGAGCACCCGCCCGGGGCTCGCCGCGGCGGTCACGGCTTCCTCCAGCGGCGCCCGTCGCGCGCCAGCAGATCGTCGGCCTGCTCGGGTCCCCACGAACCGGCCGGATAGAGCGGCGGGGGAGGGTAGCCCTCGGCCTCCCAGGCGCGGAGGACGCCGTCGATGTACTCCCACTGGGCCTCCACCTCGTCGCGTCGGGTGAAGAGCGTCGCCTCGCCGCGCATCGCGTCGAGGAGCAGGCGCTCGTAGGCCTCCGGCGTATTCGAGCCGAACGCCGCGCCGTACCGGAAGTCCATCGCGACGTCGCGCAGGATCGTCTGCTGCCCCGGCTCCTTCGAAATGAACCGCAGGGCGATGCCTTCGTCGGGCTGGATGCGCACCGAGAGGACGTTCGGCGTGATCCCGCCGTCGGGCACGCGAAAGAGCGAGTGCGGGACCTCGTTGAAGACGACGGCGATCTCGGTCACGCGTCGCGCGAGCCGCTTGCCTGCGCGTACGTAAAAAGGGACGCCGCTCCAGCGCCAGTTGTCCACGAAACAGCGCATCGCGACGTACGTCTCGACGGGCGAGTCGGGCGAGACGTCGGGCTCCTCGCGGTAGCTCGGAACCTCGTCACCGTGGACAACACCCCGCGTGTACTGGCCGCGAACGACGTTCTGTTCGACGAGGGTGCGCTCGAGGGGCCGCAGGCTGTGCAGGACCTTCACTTTCTCGTCGCGGACCGCGTCGGCGGCGAGCGATATGGGCGGCTCCATCGCGGTCAGACAGAGCAGCTGCATCAGGTGGTTCTCGACGATGTCGCGCGTCACGCCCGTCTGCTCGTAGAAGCGCCCGCGGCCCTCGACGCCGATGTCCTCGGCCACGGTGATCTGTACGTGGTCGACGTGCTCGCGCCCCCAGACCGGCTCGAAGAGCGAGTTGGCGAAGCGGAAGACGAGGAGGTTTTGCACCGTCTCCTTGCCGAGGTAATGGTCGATGCGGAAGACCTGCGCCTCCGAGAACGCCGCGGCGACGGAGTCGTTCAGCGCGCGGGCGCTCGCGAGGTCGTGCCCGAAGGGCTTCTCGAAGACGACGCGCGTCCACGGTCCACCGCGGCGCTCTTCTTCGGGCACCGCGACGAGGCGAGCCGTGCGCAGGCCGTCGACGATGGGGGCGAACTCGGCCGGCGGGACGGCGAGGTAAAAGAGGCGATTGCCTCGCGTGCCGCGCTCTGCGTCGGCGCGCTCGAGCTGGGCGCGCAGAGCCTCGTACGTGGCGGGGGCGTCCGCGGCTCCCCGCACGTAGCTCAACCCTTTCTCGAAGTCCGCCCAGAGCGTCGCGTCGATGGGCTTGCGCCGCGAGAAGGCCGACACGGCCTCCTTCATTTCGGAGCGGAAGGAGTCGTCGGTCTTTTCCCGGCGGGCAACGCCAACGACCGCAAAACCGCCCGGCAGCGAGCGACTGCAGGCAAGGTTGTAAAGCGCAGGCATCAGCTTGCGACGCGTGAGGTCGCCGGACGCGCCGAAGATGACCACGGCGCAGGCGTCGCTCGTCCGGTCCTCGACGAGTCCACGGCGGAGGGGATTGGGGGCGATGGGCGGAGCCTTGGACATGGGCGTCGAGAGCATAGAGCGCAGCCGTGCGCTCTGTGTCGAGGAAGACGAGAAACCGGCAAGCCGCGAGGGCCACGAGAAGCCGACGAGAGCGGTCTGGCATCGTGGCTACGCCTGTGGCGCGGACCTTGCGGCACCTGACGCAATGTTTAGGTTGTGTGGCCGAGAGGCAAGGTCATGCGAGTCACAGGGAACCCCGAAAGTCGGTTTCTCGGGTACGTCCAAGTCAGGGTGGCTACCCGGGTCTTCACGCTCCCTGTCGAGGCGGCGCCAATGCGTACGAAGGACGGAAGCGAACGGCGCGCCGGTTTCTTTTCCGAGAACGACCAATTCGTCATTCTCGTGGACAGCGGAGCGTCCGAGGCCGCGCAGAAGGAGACGATCGAGCGGGCCTCGGCCGAAGCCGCGCGGCACATCTCGCGAAAGTTTCTCAATTGAGAATTCGCTTCGCCTCCGGGCACGGAAAGCCAGACTTCTAGGTTCTCTCTTCGTCGACGTCCTTCATCGCGAACCGTTCTCATCTCGGCGGCCTGTCCGGATCAACTCAGCCATTGAGCGCTGCGTGGGATCCGGTCCGGAGCTGGAGCGGCCGTGGTCCGCTGCGCACGATGTGTGCAATGGGGCCCAGCAGGTGCGCTCGGCAGAGCGGCTCTCGCGGAAAAGGCAGTCGAAACAAGCGAGCTAGTCGAGCATCAACTCAACCGATGAAGCCTGGAGAGGTAAAGGCGTCATGAGCGCGGGAATCACGGGCACGCAGCCCCCTACTACAACAAACGATAAAAACCCTCAGGTGAACGGCGGACAATCCGGCTCGGAGACGGATCAGCAAGAGCTCCAGCCCGACCGTCCGCCGCAAGCCACCGAAGTCGCCGAGCAGAAGCCGAAGCGCCCACGCGGGTTCGCCGCGATGGACCGCAAGCTGGTCAGCGAGATCGCCCGAAAGGGCGGGAAAGCGGCGCACTCTGCTGGCACGGCCCACGAGTTCACCAGCGAGGAGGCGCGCGTCGCCGGCCGCAAGGGCGGGCGTGCCACGCACGCGAAGCGGCGCAAGCTGGTCGAGGAGCAGCAGGGCAAGCCGTCGCACCAGGAGGAGAAGCCGGGCAGCTGAAGAGGAGCCCGACCTTCAGCTCAGCCTGTCGGTGCTGGCGGCTTCTCCGTCGAGGACGCGCGCTAGCATTTCGAGCGTCTCCGCGACACGCTGGCGCTCGGGGCGGGGTATCCGGTCCAAAAGCGAGGTGTACGCAACGGTCCAGTCGATGGACACGGCGTCGGCGATGCGCTTGCCCCGAGGCGTGAGCCGCACGTCGGTCTGGCGCCCGTCCTCGGCGCCCCGTTTGCGCACGATGAAGCCCGCGCGCTCCAGGCCGGCGAGGTTGCGACTCGCCGTGGACGGATCGATCCCCAGCACGATCGCCAGCGACGAGGTGGAGATGGCGCCGCGCTCCGCGATGAGCTGAAGCGCTTCCGCTTGTTGGGGCGTGATGTCGCCCGATCGGGCTCGCTCGCGGCCGATGCGGCTGAGGGCCCGGGCGACCATTTGCAGCGCTCGTGCAGTCTTGAGGTCGGCCATTCGCGGAGCGCCCACGCATTGTCAAGGTTGCGCCCGGCGTCAAGTGTGGCGAGCTCCCCCGCGCTAAGCCCCCGCCGCGTAACGGCTTTCGCGGGGCGCTCCGCAACACGGTCGAGGTATTGCCGAACCGCGGCAGCTTGCTCTAGCGTGTGGCCGGGACTAGGACCGCTGAACGCCCTGCAGAAGAGCCACCTCCGATGACGAACCAGGTCGCCGAATCGACGCTTCTCCGCCGGAGCTCCCGCGTGCGCCCTGAGGACACCTGCCGCATGTTCGAGCACCCGCTGCTCGAGCGGTTCTCGCGCATTCACCCGGCAATGCCGTTCGTCGTCTGGATCCCGGTCGCCGCGTTCTTCCTCGGCGGCAGCCTGTTCCGGCACGACGTGGCCCCCCTCTGCGTCCTTGCCCTCTTCGTCGGGGGTATCTTCACGTGGACGTTCGCCGAGTACGTGCTGCATCGCTGGGTCTTTCACTGGACCAACGACACGTCGTGGGGCAAGCGCGTGCACTTCCTCCTGCACGGGGTGCACCACGACTTCCCCAACGACAAAGACCGCCTCGTGATGCCTCTGCCGACCAGCGTGCCGCTCGCGATTCTCTTCTTCTCGCTGTTCATGCTGACGATGGGCCGCGCCGTCGGAGAGCCGTTCTTCGCCGGGTTCGTCATCGGGTACCTGTTCTACGACGGCACCCACTACTTCGTTCACCACTTCACGCCCCGGTCGCGCTGGGGCAAGCTTTTGCGCCGGCACCACATGACGCACCACTTCGCCGACCACGAGGGCGGCTTCGGGGTGTCGTCCCCGCTGTGGGATCACGTCTTTCGCACGCTGCCCCACAAGCCCACGAAGCCCTGAAGCAGGCGACGCAGGCGACACATCGGTGACCGCCAGCGGCGCGCATTGCCGGCGCCGCCGGCGGTCACCTCTCGGTCTGGGCAGAAGGGAGCTCGCTCCCCCTCGAACGAGACCGACTATCGAAGGAGCGCCGCGGCGGGCGCTTGCGACTGCGTCATGACATGGTCGAGCGCAACGCCTGCACGCGCTCCGACTAGGAAAGCGAGGGTGGCTCCGCAGAAGGCGAGCGCACCCAAAAGAAGGGCCCTAAGGTAGGTAACCATGGGCTTGCTCCTTTCGCGTCCGGGCGAAAAGGGCCCGGAGCTGCGAGCGTAGACCCGTGGCCTGGCGCTTGGGAATGTGGGAGTGGCAGCGGGGCAACTCCCCGGTGTAGGCTTCGCCGTCTCTTGCTGGCCGCGCGTCAACTGCGGCGAAGCCCGCGCAGCGCGCCCGGGAGACCCTTAGACTGAGAGGGGAAGGGCCGGATCGATCATGGACAAAGACGTCTTCGTGGCCCTCTGCGCCATTGCGTGGGCTGACGGCAGCCTCGACGCGGACGAGGCCGACGCGATCGTGCGGGCGGCGGTCGACGAGGGGATGCCCCTCGAGGAGATCGCCGCGATCGAGGAGGCGACCCAGACGCGGGTCGATCTGGGCTTTATCGATCGCGCCGCTCTGAGCAAGCAAGACCGCCTCTTCGTCTATGCGGTCGCCTGCTGGATCGCCCGGATGGACGGCCGGGTGACGGCGGACGAGGCCGAGGCACTCGCCTCCCTGGGGGAGCGGCTGGGTATCCCCGAGCGCGCGCGTGCCCACGGGGAGGCCGTCTCCCGGGAGATCGCGGAGCTCCCGGAGGGAGACCGCCCCGTACGCTACGACCTTTCTGCGCTGCGGCGCATCCTGGGAGAGAGACTCGAGAGCGCGCAGGGGCTCCTGACGGGACCCGCGGCGCCTGAGACCCCCGCGAGCTAGATCTCCCGGCGCGGAAGGGCCACGCTAAGCTCTAGACCAGCTTCGAGCGCGTATGACGACGGCAGGGCAGAAGGAAACGGCAAGCACGCCGACTAGCGAGATCGGCAGCATTCTCGCGCAGCGGTACGAGGTCGTTCGCGAGCTGGGCCGAGGCGGGATGGGGGTCGTCTACCTTTGCCGTGACGTCGTCACGGGCGACCGCGTCGCGCTGAAGAGGCTGCGATCGCCGGAGAAGGGGAGCAGCCGTCCCGAGGAGAGCTGGTGGTTTCACCAGGAGGCGCGCGCCGTTGCGCTCCTCGATCACCCCGCCATCGTGCGCGCCCGCGACTTCGGCCAGCTCGCCGACGGCAGCCCCTTCTTCGTGATGGATGTTCTCCCGGGGCGAAGCGTGCACGAGTGGATGCACACGACGCATCTCCCGTGGACCGTCATCTGGTCGATGGTGGACCAGGTGCTGGCCGGCCTCGGCCACGCGCACGCGCGCGGCGTCATCCATGGCGACCTCAAGCCGTCCAACGTCATGCTCGATCTCGCGTCCACCGGGCGGGGGCCGCGCGCGTACGTCCTCGACCTGGGCCTGGCCTGGCTGCGCGAGTACCGGCACGACTCGCGGCTCGACGGAACGCAGGCCCCGGAAGTGGCCGTGCACTCCGGCGCCGGGACGGTCGGGTGGGTGGCCCCCGAGCAGATTCGGCGGCAGGCGTCCCTCGTCGGCCCGGCAACGGACTTCTACGCGCTCGGGTGCGTGATGTACCGCGTCCTAAGCGGCCGCGAAATCTTCGAGGGCAACGCGCAGGACGTCCTGCGCGCCCACAAGCGGACCCTGGTGCCGCCGCCGCGGCTGCCCGACGGCGTACCGCCCGGCGCCGGCGACTTCATCCTCAAGCTCCTCGAGAAGAAGCCCTGGCATCGTTACGAGTTCGCGGCAGACGCGCGGCGGGCGTGGAATCAGCTCAAGCCACCGCTCGCGGCCACCCTCGAGGAAATCGTGCAGAGCGCGCCCAGCTCGCGCCACGCACCGGCCGCGTACGCGCGGTCACTGGCCCCGGGGATCCTCAGCTTGCGCGCCCCGATGCTCGTCGCACGAGAGGACGAGAAGCGCGAGCTCTGGAGCGCGGTCGACGAGGTCGCGAGCGGAGCGATCCGCCAGGAGCTCGTGGCGCTCATCGGAGCCGCCGGTGTGGGCAAGAGCCGCCTGGTCGAGTGGCTGTGCGCCGAGGTTCACGAGCACGGGGCGATGCTGCCGCTGCGCGCCCGCTACGGGCGCATCCCCACGCCGCTCGACGGCATCACCGCCGCGATCAACGCGCACTTCGGCCTGGAAGGGGCCGACCGCGCCGGCGTCGAGCAGGCCCTGATGACGCGATGGGAGGTCGGCAAGGAGGACCACGAGGCGCTGACGTGGGTCGCCGCGACCGCCGAATGGCTGCGGCCCACGCCCCCGGGCGTGAACGCGCCGCTCGGGCCCAGCGGCAAGCGCTTCGTGCTCGATCGCCCGGAGCTGCGCTTCCTCGTCATCAAGAGACTCCTCGAGCGCCTCTCGGCCGACCGTCCGATCTTCCTCTGGCTCGACGACCTGCACTACGCCTCGCCAAACACCTTCGAGGTGCTCTCGCGCTTGCGGCGCGACGCGTCCGACCTGCCGATTCTCATCGTAGCGACGGCGCGCAGCGAGACGCTCGCCACCGACATCGACGCCGCCCTCCGCATGGAGGCGATGCGCGCGCAGTGGAGCGGGAAGGTGCTCGAGCTCAAGCCTCTCAGCACCGACGACAC
>CALKVG010000109.1 GCA_937998045.1 uncultured Myxococcales bacterium | reverse complement strand
CGCCGGCAGCCTGTGCGAAGTCGCCGGGGCGATGCGGTTCCTCCGACCGCTTGTCGCGTCGCACCGGACGTCGTCGCCGTTACGACCCCGCTGGGATTGCCCTTCGGCCTACGTGTCGCGCTGCCGGTGAACGTCCGGGCGGGCGCCAGGCAACGAGCTTACGGTGTCTTCGTGCGCCTGATGTTGCTGTCGGGCCGCGAGGTGGAGTACGGACGCGGCGATGCGAACTGACCGCGAGGCGGCGCCCACTTCACGGAGGATGGCGCTGCGTCGCCGAATTCACCAGCCAGGCGCGCGTCAAACGCGCATGCATCCTCGCGCTTTGGCATTCTGCCAAAGCAGAATGAGAATAGGGACGGGCCCGGGCTCGCGCCATCCTACGGATTGTTCAACTGGGTTTCGGGGACTTCGTGGCAAGCTGCACCGGGCACGAGCGATGCACCTGCGCCGGCGCGCCCCCGCTCCGCGGATGAGCCCAATCGACGGGCCCGGTAGCGCACGGAACGCTGCCCGGGCCCCCTCCTTTTGCGCGGACCGCGGGGATGCACGAAACAAGTCGAGGTGAACCAATGATCGCATCGCACGAATTTGAGCGCCCGAAGAGCAAACGCGGATTCGCGTCCATGGATCCCGCTAAACAGCGCGAGATCGCGAGAAAGGGTGGCCGCGCGGCCCACGCGCAGGGCCGCGCGCACGAATTCGGCTCCGACGAGGCACGCATCGCTGGCATAAAGGGCGGCCAGGCCGTCAGCCAAGACCGCGCGCACATGGCGGAGATCGGACGCGCTGGGGGACTCGCCCGCGGACGAAACCGTGCAGCGGCGGTTCGCGAAGACTCTGGCGGGACGATGACCGATTCTCAGGCCATTGTACGGACCAGCGGGGCGGATGCGAGGGCTACGGCGGCGGAGTAAGCGGCGGACCCTGTGCGACGGGGTGCGTGCTGCCGGTTCCATCACGACCAGATGTGGGCTAGGTCGCGCGGAGTGAACCGGCGCGCGGTGCCTTATGTCCCAACGGCGGCGAGATTGCCTCGACCACGGTGTGATCTCGCATGCGCGGCGCTGCGAGCTGTCCCGCGCTCGGTTCGCGCAGATCCCAGATGATACCGAGCGCGGCGAGCACGAGGAGGCTGTAGTACGTGAGATCGATCTCCCACCAGAAGAACCCTTGCCGCGCGCTGGTCATGACGTGGTGATGGTTGTTGTGCCAGCCTTCGCCGAACGTGAGAAGCGCGAGTAGCGCATTGTTGCGCGACGCATCGGTTGTGACGTAGCGGCGCGTGCCCCAGACGTGCCCAAGCGAGTTGATGAGCATCGTGGCGTGGAAGACGGCGAGGGTGCTGACGACAAAGCCCCAGACGACGCCGGGCAGCCCAGCAATCACGAAGCAGATCAGCGCATAGGCGACGAGCGGCATCCACTCGTGGTTGTCGAGGAAGCGCAGCTCCGGGTAGCGCACGAGATCGCGGACATTCGACAGGTCGCGGTCGTCCCATTCACCACTGAGGATCCAACCGATATGCGCATGCCAGAAGCCGCCTTGCACGGGCGAGTGCATGTCGTGAGGCGTGTCGCTGAAGCGATGATGGCGACGATGCCAGCTCGCCCACCAGAGGGGACCGTTCTGCATCGCCGTCGTGCCGAGGAGCGCGAGGAGGAATTGAAACGCGCGTGTCGTCTTGAACGATCGATGCGTGAGGTACCGATGGTACCCGGCCGTTATCGCCCACATGCGGACGACGTAGCCGCCGGCGGCGAGCGCGACGAGGCCCCAGGTGACGTGCACGACGAGGGCGAAGAAAACGCAGAGATGCATGGCGAGGAGGAGCAGCTTGGAAAGACTCCGCATGGCGCGCGAGCGCGTGTTCGGCGCCTCGTGCGTAGGTCCTACGAAAACCGGCTGAAGCACGAGTTCCCCTCCGTTTCCGCGCGCGGGCATGTGAGCTCGCCACTTGCAGGTGACGCACCGAGGATGATGGAGTGGTGGCCACGCTCGCGTTCGACCGGTCTCGGGCGTCCCACCACTCGAGGTGACGACGCCCGACGCGAACTAGAGCTCCGAACATGGGACTGGGCGACGAATGTCGAGGTGCGGCACTCGTTCGCATGCGTTGCCGGAGTGGCGATGCATTGGGCCGAGGTCGGAAGCGAGACGGCGAAGCCCGTCGTCATGATCCACGGGCTCCAAGACTGCCACCGGACATGGAGGCGTGTCGCCGCGTCGTTGGCGCGCGATCGGCGTGTGGTCATGCCCGACCTCCCAGGGCACGGTCTGTCCGAGCGTCCTGATGCCGCGTATGACCTCCCATGGTACGCGCGCACCACCGCGGCTTGGCTGGAGGCGGCCGGTATTGCCGAGGCGGACATCGTCGGGCACTCGTTGGGCGGCGGGATCGCGCAGATGCTCCTCCTGGAGTGCCGCAACCGCATCCGGCGGCTCGTGCTCTCCGCGTCGGGAGGCCTTGGCCGCGAAATCACGTCGCTGCTGCGCTTGGCCTCGATCCCCCTCGTCGTCGAGCACTTCGGCCAGCCCTTCTTCAGCATGGGTACTTGGCTCGCGCTCCGCGGCGTCCTTGCGCCCGACGATCTCGCCGAGCTCACCGCCATGAACGCGCGCGCCGGCTCGGCTCGTGCCTTCGCTCGCACGGTCCGTGACGTCATCGACTGGCGCGGGCAACGGCGCCGGTTCTGGCAGCGTGCACACGAAATCCACGCGCTTCCGCCCATCGCCGTCATCTGGGGGGAGCGCGATCGTGTGATCCCGGTGAGTCACGCCCAAACCCTCGCGGAGCTCGTCGACGGTGTTCAGGTCACGGTGCTCAAGGGATGCGGGCACTACCTGCACCACGAGCAACCAGAATCTTTCGCCCGAGTCGTGCGTCAGTTCCTCGATGCTCCGGTAGCGTCCGCAGCGCGGCTTCGGCGTGACACTTCGCCCCTTGCCGAGCCTCTCAGCCAAGGCCTTACTCGTGAGCAGGCTCAGGTGGGCTCGTGACGTGAGCCAGGCGCGCGCCCTAGCGCAGGTGCTCGGCCGTCGAGGGTGCGCGATTGCTGCGCGTCGTACCAAAACGCCGCAAGGACAACTGCGAGCACCGCCAAAGCGATGGGACCTGTCGATCGCATGTCCGCCAGCGTTCGTGAGGTGCACGTGCCGTGCCTCTCTTGTCCGCCCACCGCCCGCGCTGGGTGGTCCCGAAGGCGCTTCGGTCACGACCGGCTTTGATGCACGGCTCGACGAGCTCGGGAGCGGCCGTCGACATCATCAGGATCGCGCTGTCCGAGCTTCTGCGAGCGGGCACGAATCGGCGTTGGCGGAGGGGCCTGCTTCGGCAGATCGATCGTGAAAATGCATCCCTTGCCGGGAAGATCGCGGATGCGAAGCTCGCCCTCCATCGCCTTGGCGGCCTTCAAACAGATGGAGAGCCCAAGCCCCAAGCCAGTCCGGTCCGAACCGCGTTGCTCGAACGGCTGCAAGAGGCTCTCTGCTTTGCCGGGTGGCAGGCCACCGCACTCGTCCTCGACCTCGATGAGGACACGTGTCGCGGTGGCGGTCGCCCTGAGGGAGACCGTGGTGTTAGGGAGCGAAAACTTGAACGCGTTCTGGAGCAGGTTGAAGACGGCCGCCGCGAGGATCTGTCGATCGGCTCGCACGACGACCATGTGATCGACCGACTCGACCGAGAAAACGATGTCGCGCTGAACGGCCAGCATCGAGGCGCCGACCTCCACCTCCTCGATGAGCTCCCAGACCGCGATGCTGGAGACGTTTTGGATCCCCGCGTCTAGGCGCACCTTGGCAAGAGAGCGATCGAGTAGCTTCTGCAGACCCAGCAAGCTTCGGTCGAGCACCGCGCCCGTGCTACCCCCAACCGCGACGGTGCCCTTTTTGATGGTTGCAAAAGCGAGCATCGCGGAGCCGAGCAGGTTTCGCATCTCATGCGAGAGGACGCCCAGGCGCTCGGTTCCTTCGTCTGCGATCGCCTCAATGATCGCGTGCTCGCGTAGGCGCGTGTATTCCGTGACGGCGCCGGCGATGCCGTCGTCGAGGCAGAGGTTGAGCGCAGAGAAGTCCTCGGCTGCGATGGCGACCTTCTGCTCGACAGCAAGCGCCGTGATGACCTGACAGAGGTCGCCGTAATCGTGGACCACTTGAGCCACGGTGAGGCCCTTGCGGAAGAGATCCTGACCGTGCCGGCTGGCGCTTTTTTGGATCTCCGCGTGGTCGACCGCTTCTTGCGACGTCGCCCGACGTAGCGCCTCGTCGAGCTGCTCGAGGAAGATGGGAAGCCCGTGCGTCAGCTCGTCGTCAGTAGCCGCCGGGGTTTTTCGTTCCGCAACGCGCAGCCGTGCTCGCGCGAGGATCTCCTCTCGCTGAGCCGCAACAAATTGGCGGAGCATGGCGGTGACCGTACGCCCTGCGTGGCCGAATGCAAGACTCCGCCCTCCAGTTCGTCACAACGTCACGAGCTCGCTTGAGCACGTGGCGAATTTTCAACCGGGCGACACGCAAGCGTCGAGGCGCTCGCCGCAGTTGTCGCAGAATCGTCGTGGCTGCTCATCGGCGAAGTTTCGATAGTGGCTATCTTCCAAGCACGCGATGTCGCCGAGGGCAGGACTCGCCGAATGCGAACGCGTTCTCACGCTTGCCCGCGACGGCATCGCAAGGACCATCAATGCAAGGCGAGACCGGCGAGCAGAACCGGACGAAGGGTCTGCCACTACTGGGGGCAGGGCCTGGGTATTCCTGCCACGGAGCTGCGAAAAGGTGCCCGCGCGCCAGCGACCCTCTTGTTCACGATCTTGCTCGCGATGAAACCGGAGACGAGCGCCAGGACGATCGACAATGGACATCGCTACCTCCCGCTCCTCATGGACCGACCGTGCAATCGACGCTGCCTGTGGCGCCAGAGTACGCGACCTTGACCGAGGTGACGCCGGCGTTGACCCCGACGACGACGCCGGCGTCGTTCACGGTCAGGGTGTTGGTGTTGCCAGAAGACCACTGAACACCAGCCGCGGTGGTGATGTCCTTCTTGGAACCGTCGGGCATCGTCGCCTCGGCGCTCATCTGAATCGAGTTCGTGCGCGAGACGGCGCACGGATCGGGCGTGATACCGATCGCCGACACGGTGGAAGACGACGTCGCCGAGCCGCCGCACGCGAGCGCGGTCATCACGAGGCCGAAGCTCGTGGCGTGGAGCATGGGGGAAGAGCGCTTAATTTTTGGACCAACCTCCTGGTTGGGAGCGCGTCGCATGCTCGCGTGGGGAGCTGCGGTGCGGGGGCCCGAACGCGACTGCAACACGCGGACCGAATCGCGCCCGGGCACCGCGTCGGCCTGCGTGATTGCGTGCAACCTCGCAGCGTTGCGACTGTGGCGCACACGACGAGCAAGCACGATGGATACGGAGCCGTTTCGCCACATCCCTAGACAGCTGGAATCGGGGCAGCTTCAAGCTTTGCCTCAGGTCGCCCCGCCCCACTGGCGGTTCAGTCATTCTCCGCATGGCTTGAGGGCAGCTGGCCTAGCGTGCGGGAAAGAGCGCCATCTGTCCGGCCCTATAGGCATCGAGCGATACCCCGGCTGCCGCTGCGGCCAGCCGGTCGCGCGCGATCCCGATGTACTCCTCGATGAGCTCGATCCCGATGAAGCGTCTTCCGAGGACGAGAGCTCCGACGCCGGTGGTGCCGCTTCCCGCGAACGGATCCAGGATCACCCCCCCAATCGGGCAGATCCGTGCGATCGCCTTCATCGTCTCGACGGGTTTTCCGGCGATGTGATGCTTGTCGCTGCGGTCCACCGGTTCGCGAATCACACCACGCAGCACGCCGATGTCGGGACGCTCGGGCATCGGGCCCGCCGAGCCCCAGACCACGTACTCGCATTGCGCGGCGAACCGCCCCATGCAAGGACGCACGGCCTCTCCCTTGTCCCATACGAGAAGCCCTCTCCAGATGAAACCCGCCACCTGGATCGCATCGGTGACGCTCGGCAGCTGTCGCCAATCGCTGAAAACGCAGATGGGCGCCCCGGGCTTCGCCACGCGCAAGCACTCGCTCATCCAGAGAGCACACCAGGTTAGGAACGCATGCTGATCGCGGTTGTCGCCGGCGAAGTCGGGGCGGACGATCTTCGTGCCGGTCTGCACGTACTTGTTGCTGGTGGGATCGGCCCGATCGCCTCGCGTAAACCCTCCCGAGGAGTACGGCGGGTCCGTGATGACGGCGTCGACGCAGGCGCTAGGGAGCTGGCGAAGCGTGGCGAACGCCTCGCCGTGCACGAGCGCCCACGACGTGCGGCCGGCGAGCGTCTCCTGGACGATCACGATGGACGGCTGCATAGAGTGATCCTCGAAGCAAGGGGACGCGACCGAGGAAGCGACGACTTCCCGGCGACGCGTGCTCTTGACGCCGAACATCGGGCCGTGTCGAAATTCGAGAAGCCCTGGACGGAGCAGCAATTCCAGCTACTTGAGAGGAACGTGCACCATGAAACCCAAACGAGGATGCCGCGGTAGATCCACCCGCCCGCCTGGAGGGCGTCTGTCGTCGCGGCTAGCTGGCGCCAGTCCGTAAACACGCACAGCGGCGATCCCGGCTTTACGATGCGGAGGCACTCGGCCATCCAGAGCGCCTCCCAGTAGCGGAAGGAATGCTGGTCTCGGGTGTCTCCGGCGAAGTCTGGTCGCTCGATGAGCGTCCCCGACTGGACGTACTTGCTGGTGGTGTCCTGCTGCCGATCGCCGCGCGTGAAGCCGCCGCTCGAGTACGGCGGGTCGGTGAGGACGGCATCGACGCTCGCGTCGGGCAGCGAGCGGAGGACGGCCAGGGCCTCGCCGCGGCGAAAGCTCCAGCGAGCGGTCATCGGACGCCCTTTGTCGGCGTCGGGCGGCCAGCGATGCGTTCGCGAGCGAGGGGCTCCGTCTCTGTTCCCCTTGGGCGGGCAGGGGAGGCAATGCCGCCATCGGAGAGGCGGCGTGCCTCAAGCTCGCGCGCCAGTTGGGCGACGAGGTCCCAGCGCTGGGCGTCCGCTGCCCGAGCGAGGGCGTGCGCGAGCGCGTCTTCGACCGACGCGGCACTGTCCGCAGCACCCGATCCGGTTGGCCCAACGTCGACCACAGATCGCGCGTTTACGTAAGGTCGGCAGGGGACGCTGTTACGTGAATCGACGCGAATTCTACGCGAACCGTTCGGCCGCTCTGGGTTCGAGTCCCGGTCGGCCCACTACGCAAGCGCGCGAAAGGTCAAGCTTTCGTGCGAGCGCGGGAGACCTCGAGCGGGCGCGCGTTGAAGCGGTTCGATCGCACTCGTGCGAGCTGCGGGGCTCAGGTGCAGGTACCGGAGCGTCGTTGACAGGTGAGCGTGCCCCGTGAGCTCCTGGATCGCCTTGGCCGGTGCCCCGCGCATGGCCAGGTGCGAGCAGAAGGTGTGGCGCAAGAGGTGGACCGCACCGCTCGCTCGCGGCAGACCGGCGCGCCGCTGGGCGCGATGAGATCGGTTTCGGTAGCCGAGGCAAGAAGCTCGTTGGTTCCCTCTTTCTTCTTCTTCCCGATTCTTCCCGACGATCGCCCCGCGGGAGCTCGTCTGCCGGCCGTCGTGGTGGTCGGACCGGCTAGCAGCACCCGGAAATAGGCGCCCTCGATCTACGCCGAGCGCCATCGGGACGTCCGCTGACGCTGGAAGCGTGGACCAAACTGGACCTC
Organism: uncultured Myxococcales bacterium; assembly: GCA_937998045.1. Classification (GTDB taxonomy): domain Bacteria; phylum Myxococcota_A; class Polyangia; order Polyangiales; family Polyangiaceae; genus Palsa-1150. The sequence continues at coordinate 2,117 of CALKVG010000109.1, read as the reverse complement.
GCAGGCCGACGCGCCGGGCTCTCCATCGCAGCGGGGCGAGGCGAGCGAGCGACGACAGCCAACTGCCGCACCGTCGGTTCCGAGGTGACATTCACACGTACACACGCGCATGTGTTGCCGAGCCTTCTGACGATTCCTCGCGGAGTTCGTGCATCGACCGAACGGTTTTGGCGGGCTCGATGGTCATCGTAAATATGGAGACAGCGATGCCCCGTGAGCCCGCGCACATCGCGCGCGAGTACGTGAAAGCGGTCGGAGACAAGGCGCTCGGCAAGGTAGAGGCCCTGCTCGCTCCGGGCGTGGAGTTCGCCGGTCCGGCGATGACGTTGTCGAGCGCGGCGGAGGTGTTGACGGCCCTCCGCCGCATGGGCGCGATCCTCGTGCGCAACGAGATCCGGCGCGTCTTCGCCGATGGAAACGAGGCCTGCGTCATCTACGATTTCGTCACCGATACGACGGTCGGCACCGTACCGACGGTCGAATGGCTACGCATCGACGGGGGGCGCATCTCCTCTCTTAAGGTGTACTACGACAGGGTGCCATGGCTCGCTGCGCACTTGGCGCCGGGGACGACGTGATGCCATGGATCCGTCGACCATGGACTTCCCGGAGGAGTTCGCCGCTCACCGGCCAGAGCTCTTGCGCCATTGCTACCGGATGCTCGGCTCGTTCGCGGATGCCGAGGACATGGTGCAGGAAACCCTGCTGCGGGCGTGGCGTTCGCGCGGCACCTACGCTGGCGATGTGCCGCTCGGTCACTGGCTCTTCCGCATCGCGACCAACGCCTGTCTGAACGAGCTCGAGCGCCGGAAGCGCCGCGGCCTGCCACAGCTCGAGCGCGCTCCCGCTCGCCCGACCGATCCGGTCGAGGTGCTCGAGGAAGCAGCCTGGCTTACGCCCGCGCCCGACGCGAGGCTGTTCCAGGGTCCGGCGCGGGCGCTCGAGACGCGCGAGAGCGTCGCGCTCGCGTTCCTCGCCCTCTTGCAGCAGCTGCCGCCGCGCCAGCGCGCCGTGCTCCTGCTCAAAGACGTCGTCGGCTGGTCCGCCGAAGAGATCGCGACGGCGCTCGAGCTTTCACTCGGCTCGGTCAGCAGCGCGCTCCACCGAGCACGCGAGACCGTGGCGACGCGCACGATCATGCCCTCTGACGACCCACCGCCCGACGTGCTCCGCGCTTACGTGCGGTCGTGGGAGGAGCGCGACATCCAGGGTCTCGTCTCGCTCTTGCGCGACGACGTCGTCTTCGCGATGCCGCCGCACGCAAACTGGTTCCGCGGCGCCGGTGCGGTCGCCCAGTTCGTCCAGACGCCGCGCCTCGCCGCGGCCTGGGCGAGGGGCTACCGCGTCGTCGAGACGCGTGCGAACGGACAGACCGCGCTCGTCTTCTACCGCCGGGCCGACGACGCCTTCCGGGCGAGCGACATCCAGCTCGTCCGTTTCGTCGACCAAAGGCTCGCCGAATCGATCACGTTCTTCGGCGCCGCGTATCTGCGTGGCTTCGATGTCCCGGATCGCATCGCGCTCTCGTAGCCGAAGCGCACTAGAGGTTTCGTCGAACGTGCGGTACGTGCGCGGACACTGGCGCTCGCGTCTTCGCTCGACCTCGTCTCAACGCGTCCAATGCTGCATCGATATTCAATCAACGACAGGTAAAAACAAGGAGATAGCCAGCCATGATGTTGAACAAAAAGGTTGCAGTCATCTACGGAGCTGGAGGGTCGATCGGCGGCGCTGTCGCGCGTGCTTTTGCGCGCGAAGGTGCCAAGCTTTTTCTCACCGGGCGAAAGCGAGCATCGGTCGAAGCTGTCGCCAGGGACATCGTGGTCGCCGGCGGAGTCGCCGAAGCGGCGGAGGTCGACGCCGTCGACGAGCAGGCTATCGACAAGCATCTCAAATCCGTGGTCGATAGGGCGGGCCGCGTCGATATCTCGTTCAACGCGATTGGGATCGCAGATACGAAGAATCTCGGTGCACCCATGGTCGAGCTGGATGCCCGGCACTTCTCCGTGCCGCTCACGACCTACGTGGTGTCGTACTTCCTGACCTCGCGCCTGGCCGCAAGGTAACCGTCTCGGAATGGACGCCTTCCGCGAGTGCGTCGATCGCGCGAGGCTCCT
>CALKVG010000108.1 GCA_937998045.1 uncultured Myxococcales bacterium | reverse complement strand
GCTCGGCGCGGCGGCGAGCACGCAACCCGCGGCCACGAGGGCTCCCCGGATCCTCATACGCGGATCGTAGCGCTCGAATCCCGCGTGCGCACGAGCAGCCAATACCCATCGACCCATTTGTCAGGATCGACGCGGCTGGCGCCCACCCGAGCCGACGGGGACGGGCGCATGTAGCGCACGTCCCCTCGCTCCCGGACCCCTTTCGACGACTTACCCGATCACAGCGTGTTGCCGCATACCGTCGGGGTGCAAGCGGTCGCTTCGCCGACGCAGATGTCGTCCCAATACGTGTCGCAGCAGTACGAATCCTGGCCGCATACGGTTTGGATGCAGCTATTGGCCGTGCAGGTGCCATCGAGCGGGTCGCCTTGCTCGCAAACGGAGTGGTCGCTGTTGCAGCAGTCCCAACCCGAGCTCGCGCCCGTTTCGTCGTACCAGGTCGGCACGGTGATCAGAGTGTTGAAACTCTTGTCCAGGTAGACGTCGACGCCGACGTGCACACACTGGTTGACGCTCCCGATCTTGAGACCGGAGTCGGCGACGCTGCCGGTCGTACCGGTCGTGATCCTCTGGTACTGATACTGCAGATCGATGCCGGCCTTGATGATGCTGCCAAACCCGAAATCCTCCGTCAGCTCCTCGGTCACCTGGATACCGCTCGAAGTGCTGCTCGACATGTCGGTCGTTATGTCGTACGTGCTCTGGACGAAGTTGCCGCCGCCCATCGGCGGCCCGTCGAGCTCGACGCTGGTCTCATACTCATAGCGCGAGGAGCCGGGGTCGAATCCGTTGGCCGACCAGAACGGATCCATGGCCAGGATCTGCTGCTTTTGGGCGTCGGTGAGCGCGGACAGTTGCTTGTAGCTCGGGATGGGCGTGAGACCCAAGAGCTCGCCGGCCGTGACCGACTCGACGATCGGAGCGCTGGTCGAGGTCACGAGAACACCGGTGAACGTGCTGCCGACCGTCGTCATCTGGATGACGGGGTTGACCCAGATCTCGAATCTGTCCCTCTCATGGTGGACGACGTCATCGGTCATGTTGGTCGTGATGGTAGTGCCGGTGCTGCTGGTGACTTGCAAGCTGTTCGCGTTGCCCGAGATCTTCCCGACCGTGAACTTGTCCTCGACCGAGCCCGTCGGCCAGTTCCCCTGAGCGTCGATGCCGATCGAACCGATGCGCTGATAGGTCGTTTGGGAGCCGATGTAGCTGCCCTGGGAGTAGTCGACCTCGCTCATGGAGCCGGGCAGCGAGTACTGGATGTTGATGACCTGAAACCAGGGACTCGGGGTTACGGTTTGAGTTACGGGGGCGGGACCGCAATACGGTTGACCGTTGGTCCGGAACATGAGGTGATATGGTGGATAGCACGTCGGTAGATTGAGACCGTCCGTTCGAATGCCCCCACCAACGAGCGGTGTCGCGGCCGGCAAGAGCGCGGGGCCCTGGGTCGCTGCGCCGGGTAGGAAGGGAGTGGCCTTCGTATCCGCTGTCGGCGAATCGGAAGCGGACGCCCCGAGCGGTACCTGAACAGGCAGGCGCTGGCCCGCGGGGAGCTTCGTCACCCGAACGGCCGAAGACGGGCGCTCGCCAGCCACCGACGATCGGATCTGACTTGGAACCTGCGGACGCGCGCGGCGCTCCTCGTCGGTCAAGCGGCCGAGCGCGGGCGGACGTTTTGCCACGGCGGTCGCTCGTGTACCCTCCGGCGCTTCCGGCACGGTAACCGCTTGGCTGGCACGTTCGGCCGGCTCGATGGTTTGACCGCCGGGAACGGCACCCGAGCATCCGGTGGCGGCGGCAAGGGCCCAGCCAACGTGGATCGGCGCCGACCGGCTCAGGAATGCTTTTCGCATGTTGTTCTCCTTGTGACATAAGGGTCGTGGGGTCGAATGAGGGGGCGCCTACTTTCGGGCGCTTCTGGATCTCTTTACGGAGAGGACCCCTTAGGTTGGTTGAACTTTGTTTGGGCGACGACGTGGTGGAGCGCGCGGTCGACCTCACACTTCGCGAAAAACTCATTGCGAGGAGCACGCCACCTCGACACGCGGCCCGTTGCCGTCGCGGCGGTCAGGCTCGCGATAGCGCTTCGGCACGGGCCTCCCGTGGATCGCCGTGACCGGCATGACCGCGTCGCGCGACGGGTCGTTCGTACGGGTCGCCACCAAGGGTCGGGGCGTTTGGAAGATCTACCCTCACGCGACGTGACTCTGTCGATCCACCGACTCTCAGAGCTTCACCTCGGACAGCGAGGGGACGTGGTCGTCGACGAGCAACAGCGGCTCGGCGTCGTTCGACCCGAAGTACATCTGGGACGCCGGAGTGTGTGCGTCGGCCAGCCTGGGCCCTCATCTAAGTAAAAAATCTAGTTTAACCGCAGTTCACACGATTGTTTTCGTCAAAGTCCCTCCGGTCCTTCGTTCCCCTCTACGACGCACAAACGATCGGATGGGGACTGTTCGCAGTCCGCGCTGTTCGTTTTCCCGGCGTCCGACCGCTCACCGTCCGGCAGCCCGGCCAAGGAGACCGACCATGCAAACCGGCAAAGCACTCGTCACCTGCATCGCCTCGGCCATCGCCGCGGCCGCGGGTTGTGGAGGCGAAACGACAGGCTCGCTTCCTGCGAGCGACACGATAGGGACCACCGCCGAAGGTCTCTCGACCACGGCGACCGTCAGCGAGCTGCAGCCGAGCATCGCCTACGGCGGCCGCGCGGTGGCCGGCAGCGTCAGCGGCGCCAACGCGAGCAACGCCGTGGTCGCGGCCGAAACGGGCGGGCTGTTCATGACCGCGAACGGCGGCGCGAGCTGGTCGCACGTCGCGGGGCTCACACAGTTCCGGATGGCCGACGCGAAGATCGATCCGCGTGACGCGCAGACCGTGATCGCGACGACGCACGACGACGATCACGCGACCAACCAGGGAGGCATATGGCGAAGCACCGACGGCGGCACCACCTGGGCTCGCGTCTCGCTCACGGTGTCGTGCTCGGCGCGCTACAACGGCAACGGCGTCGGCTTCGCGCCTGACCGGGACGACGTCTTCGTGGGCACGAGCTGCGGAGTCGCGGTGAGCCACGACAAGGGGGCGACCTGGACGCACGTCGACATGTTCGAGGACGTCGGTTCGGTCGTCGCGCAGGCCGGCGGGATCGTGGACGTCTTCGGGTTCGGCGGCAACCACCGCTCGACGGACGCCGGCGCGTCGTCCGGTCCCCCGGGGACCGGGTCGCCGAAGCAAACTTCGGGGCAGGCGGTGAACATGCTGGCGGTCTCGCCGATCAACGGCAACGTGCTCTTCGCGGCGACGCACTTCACGACTCAGACGGGCACGCTGGCGAGCCTCTTCGAGTCCGACGATGGGGGCGCCAGCTGGCGGCAGCTCTCCGCGCCCGGCGCTCTCGGCAGGCCCCCGTCGGTCGCGACGCGAAACGTGGGCGGGCAGACGAAGGTGTATTTCAGCAACGGCCCCAACGTCTATCGACACACGTGCACGGGGACGAGCCCCGCCGGTTCCTGCACCGCCGCGGATCTGTCGGCGCCGTGGGAGCGGCTCTCGCTCGACCACGCCGACGTGAGCGCGGTCGTCTTCGGGCCCACCGGAACCTGCCCGGCGTTCATCACGGGAGACGCCGGCGTCCTGCGGACGAGCGATCCCAACTGCGCGAGCTTCACGACCGTCCCCGGCGGCTCGACGGGATATGGCGCGCTGCAGGTCTACGACGTGGTCGCGCAGGTCCATCCGGACCACTCCGACCTCTACCTCGCCACCCAGGACAACGGTCTTTGGGCGTCGGGAGACAACGGCGCGACCTGGCCGAATGCCATGTTCGGCGACGCGCGTTTTCCCCAGGTCGTCCACGACACGCCGAACAACACCGATCCCGGCGACTTCGTGACGTTCAAGCTCGGCGCGCCGTTCCATAACGGCAGATCGACCGCGCTCTTCGGGCAAAGCCTCGGCTGGATCGACCCGCCGATGGCGAACCCCGGGACGCCGTTCGTCGTCTCCCAGAACGTGTACGTCGAATGGGCGACGCCGTCGAACGGGACCAACGTGCTCTTCGTCACGACGAACGCCTCCAGCTCATGGACGCAGGTACCCGGCGGTACGCTGACCGGGTCCATCGCGCCGCAGACTTGGGTCGCGGGACCGGCGAGCGCGCCGACCATCTACCAGCCGGTGACGCGCAGCGACGGCCGGCTCGGTCTGGTGAAGATCACGGGCGTTCTGACGTCGTCGGCGACCATCACGCGCATCGACGGCACCTTCGGCGAGCTCGGCTCGTACTGCGACTTCGGCCTCTTCTGCCCGAACGCCGTGATGGGCGTAGATCCGAACAACGCAGCCCACCTGATCGTCGCCGACAGCGGCACGGGCCAGATGAAGACGAGCACGGACGGCGGCAACACGTGGACGGTCGACAGCGCGCTCACGAGCGCGGTGACGAGCGGAGGGCAGCTCTTCTCGATCTCGGGGTTCGGAACCGAGGCGCGTGTCATCAGCGTGAATCCGGGAAACGGCCAGCAGATCGCCCTCGGCACCGCGAGCAACGGCGTCATCGCCAGCGGTACGGGCGGCTCGTCATGGTTCCAGGTCAGCAACTCGAGGCAGGTCACGAACATCACCTCCTTCGCGTGGGACGAGGTTCGCCGGAACATCTACGCCGCGAGCTACGGCCGGGGACTCTTCAAGATCACCGATAACGATGTTCCCGATGGCGGCGGCGCGAGCTGCATCCCTCAAGTCGCCAGTGGGAGCGTGGTCACGCAGAATGGCAGCACCGGCGTGCCCGGCCCGAGCTTCAGCTACACGGTTCCGGCCGTTCAGAACGCCCTCCTGCTGGTCCACTTCGACGACGGCTCGGGCGGCACGCCGCCGACGGCCGTGACCTACGGCGGCCAGTCGATGACCCTTCTCGACACCACCGCGGACGCCAACTCCGGCAATCAGCAGATCTGGTACCTGGTCGGCCCGGCCTCGGGCGCCCACACCCTCGCGTTCACGACTTCGGGGAACAACGTGCCGTTCAACCTCGAGGTGGAGACCTTCCAGGGGGTCAAGCAGGGCCTGCCCATCGGGTCCGTTTCGACGGCGTACAACGCCTCGTACTCGACCCAATACACCACCAGCCTTACCACTCGGCACACCGATGGGCTCATGGCGGACTTCGTCTCCTTCGGCAGCGGCGACAACCCGACCGTGACGCTCGGAAACGGGCAGACGGAGTCCTACTACCTCGCGGCCCCGCCCTCGGACGCGTTGTCTTCCATACTCCCGGTCTCCGTCCCGACCACCTACAGCCAGTCGTATACGTTCCAGTGGCCGGAGGTGTATTCGTCGATTTCCCTGGAGGTCGTCTCCTGGTGTAACTAGGCGCGCCCGATCTACCAGGCGAGACGCCGAGAGGCTCGCCCGCGTGTGGATCGCGTCAAGGCAGGCTGCCGGACGACCGCTTCTCCGCTCGCTCCTTCAGGGCCAGGTTCATCGCCTCGAAGCCCTTCTTCGTGCCGTCGTCGAGGGATCGCGCGAGCAGGGGGACGAGAACGCCGGTGAAGACCTCACCCTGCGTGAGTCTCGTTCGACCGCCCTCGACCGGCTCGAGGGTGAAGCCGTGCTCGCCATCGAAGAGGCCGGGGATGCCCAGTCGCCCCCGCCAACGAAGCTCGCGGTTGGTCTCGAACGCGAGCACGGTCGGCTTGAACACGATGCCCTTGCCGCCGGACGGGACGACGCGGATGCGCAGCTTCCCCCCGACCTTCTGCTCACCGCTCGCTTCCCGGATGAACGGGTTCCACTGCGGAAACGCGGCAAAGTCGGTGAGGATGGCCCACACGGTCTCGGGTGAGGCAGCGATTTCGATCTCCGTCCGAAGTTCCTTCATGAGCTGCCGAGGCTACCCCAGGACCGTGCCGCGAATCACGGAGTCGGGTTCGTCGGGCAGGACGCGTAGCTGCCGCCCGGCGTGGCCGTGGCGACCCACTTCGTCTCGTCGGTGGCGCTGGCGGACATGTCGAGGCTCACCGTGAAGACGCCGGTCTGCGCGTCGATCGTGGTCAAGAGCGGCGGCTGGGTCCAGCAAGGACCGGAGCCTGCGCCCGCCTTGTACGCGCTCACCTCGTCGTAGGTCATGCTGAGATCCGTCCCGCTCTCCGGGTTGTTGGTCGTCGCGGTGTGTAGACGCCGAGCCGCCTCCCACGTGGCGTTCTGATCCATGTCGCTCTGCCACGTCCGGTTGCCGGACATCTCAACGACGCGCTCTTGAATGATAAAACCCAGAAAGCGGCTCTCTTCCCAGGCCTTACCCGCGAAGTTCGTCGGGATCCCCGGGCCATAGTCGGCGGTCGCGCGTTTGAGGATCGTCGCTGTTCCGCCGAGCCCGCCCGGGTCGTCGTTCTCTCCGAAATTGAGCTCGGTGTCGTAAAGGAATCCCAGCGTCAAGACGCCCTGCAGCCCGAGCTTTTGCGCGTGCGCAAAGCCGGGCGCCATGTAGTCGGCGTCGCCCACGTCGTCCTGGCACCCGTCGAAAATGCCGTCGGTGTCTGCGGCCGCAGTCTGGAGGTCCGTGCAGAAATCTCCGACCGCGTCGAGGGGCCCGGTGTTCCCCTGGTTCGTGCCCGTGCTCCAGTACGCGTCGTTGATCTGCACGAGCGCGTTCCAGTACTTCGAGAGCTCGTTGTTGGGCTTGCGGTCGTTGTAGCAGCGAGCGACGACGATGAAGTCGCTGGTACCGGTGCAGAAGCCGACCTGGCCGATCGTGTACCCGCGTCCGTCGCCGATGTTGGAGCAGCCCGCGTAGTTGATGATCGTGTTGTCGTTCTCCCCTATCGAGACCAGCATGTTGATCTTGTCTCGCTGCCACTGGTAGACGAGCGGGCTCGTTCCCCCGCAGACACCGATGCCCGTGCCCGCGGCGCCGGGCTGGCACCACTGGCCTCCGGTGCACCCGCCGCAGAATACGGTCTGCCGCGTCCCGCTGCTGTCGAGCGCCGAGGAGATCCCTCCGCAGTTGTAGTTGCCGAGGCAAGCGCAGAACGAGGCGTCGTCGGTGTATGCGCACGACGGCAGGCCTCCGTCGCCGCCGCTGGAGGATCCGGTGCCGGCCCCGCTCGACGACCCGCTGGCCGTTCCGCTGCCGGCCCCGCTGGCCGTTCCGCTGCCGGACCCGCTGGCCGTTCCGCTGCCGGACCCGCTGGCCGTTCCACTCGACGATCCGCCAGAAGCGCCGCTGCCCGAGCCGCTCGACGACCCGCTCGACGACTTGCCACCGGAGCCGCTCGAAGAGGCGCCGCTCGACCCGCCCGAGGATCCTCCGCTCGTCGAGCCGCCCGATGACGAACTGCCGCTCGCCGAGCTCGCATAGCCGCCGGCGTGCGTGGAGTCGTCGCTTCCGCAGCCCTGGCCCACCGCCCCGAGAAGTCCGACGACGCCCAAGAGCGCCAACTGGCCGACGCGTGCACGACTGCCCATGATTGTTCTCCGGATGGTGGGCGCGCGAAGGAGCGCTCGCCTCGAGGGGGCATACACCAGCGCGGGAGTCATCGGGTAGGGACTTCAGTTCGGCCGCTTCCGCGGATCCGCGGTGGTCGTTTCGGCCGCGGAGGCCTGGTCGCTCTCGACGCCCGGATCGTCTGCGCAAGCTCGGGCCGCCACGGCCTTCCCGGCATAGTGCTGCCGCCGCCTGTCGTCCTTCTCCCGATCGGCCGCACGGTCCCACTGGCGGGCGGCATCTCGCCATGCCTGCTCGCGGGCCGCAGAGTCCCTCGCGCACCGCGCCTTCTGCTCCGCCGCCTCGGCCTTCGCCGGGTGCGGGTTCCGTCCGAAGCTCATCGTGCACGCACCTCGGGGGCGTTATAGTCCTGGCCCCGCGCTGACGCTATGCGAACCGAGTTCGCGCCTCTAAGTCACGGACGACGGCGACAATCCCAGACAGCGTTCGAACGCCTCGACGATCTTCTCGGGCTCGCACTCGACCGTTGCCGGCTTGACGAGCCGCTTCACGGGCAGCGCGAAGCGAATGGTGCCGCCCAGGTCGATGTCGACACGGAGCGCGTCGGACGCCCAATCGACCGCGGCCTGTCGCGCCACGAGGAGCGCTGTCCCCGACGTCGCGGCGAAAATCGACCTCGCATACGCCTGGGATGCGACGTGCTCGACGAGCCGGAGCAAGGGACGAAAGTCGTCGTTGCGCTCGGCCAGCTGACGATAGAGCTCGAGCACGCCCTCCCAGGGCCTTGGCGCGATGCGTGCGGGATCCCAGACCATGTGCGCTAGACCGTAGCAAGGGAGTCGTACGAGCGCGGGCGCCTTGGCATCCGTCGCCCTCGGGAAGGGCCACCCCGGGCTCGCGTTCGAAACCCGGATCTCGTTTGATCACGCAGCGCACGCCCCGCAGCACCGAGACGCTTCGCTTTTCTCAGGGCTGGGGCGCTCCGGCTAGAGTCTACCCGTCGAATGACCGGCGCGCGCGCCCGAGTTATCGGGCGGTGAGCCCGCCCGGTTCGTAACGCCGACGAACAGGCCCGAGCGATGAAGGCCGAGCCACGTCCCTCGCGATTGCTCGTCACGGGGCGCCATGAACTGCTCACCCTCCCAGCGTCCGGGGCCCGACGCGGGCCGATCGAGTCGCTCGTCGCGATTGGCGGCCACGATGAGCGCCGACTCCGGCCAAGCGCCGATGAAAGCGACAAGAGTGCACATCGTCCGGACAGGCTCCTCGGCTGTCAATACGCTTGTCGCACGGGCGCGACGTCGCTGTCGACTGCGAGGGCCAGACGACTGCAACCTCGACCGGCATCCCGACGTCGCCCGCCTCCACTCATCCGCGCCGCCGATATGTCCGACCGGGTGAAGCTCGTTCTCGTCGACGGTCGAACGTCCTAAAGATGCCTGGGGGCGAATCCCTTCCCGAAGGTCTCCTCCAGCGCCTCCGCGACGCAGTGGCGATGGCATTGTTCCGGAAGCCTCTCGTAGCAGGTCAGCGCGACTCGTTCGCCGGTCCCTACCCACCCGGCGATCTTCGCGAGGGCCTCGGTCTGCTGGGGTAGACTCGTCCGCTCATACTCGGCGAACAACGCATCGTAATCCGCCTGCGTCTCGAGGGCTTGGCGTTGCTCCGAGGCTATCCCGAGCTCCGGCAGGTGCTGATAGCGGATGCCCACGCCTTCGCAATCTTTCGACAGTGTGCCTTTCGAGAACCCGTACTTTCGGCTGATCGGGTTCCGACGGGCATCGCAGAGCAACGTGACTCCCGAGCGCAGAAGTTCGTTGAGATACCCCTCTAGGGTTCGTCCCTCGTAGCCGATCGTGAATACGACCGCGGGCTTCTCTCTGGGACGCGCGGCCTCGATCCGGTCGAGCGCGGCGAGATCGCCCCGCAGCACGTGCTCAGAAATCTCGCTGCGCGTCGCATGATAGGGGAAGCGACGATATGTCTCGGCGACGAGCGCGTCGCCGCGCAGGTCACGATTGCGACGTGCGAACGCGGAGAGTTGCTGGTCCGTCATGCCCCCGATGGCCTTCCTGCCGTCCTCGGTGAGTCGCCAGTAGTCCTCGTCGTCGGCGATCAGGCCGCGCTCCACGAGCTTTCGTCGGTCGGCGTATGACGTGAACGAGAACGCGCCGAACCGGTACGGCACGAACTCGTATGGTGCGGTCGCGCCGGCCTCCTGGCAGTAGAGGAAGAGAAGCTTTTGGAAGTCGAGCATCGCCGCCGTACCACCGAGCGCCTCGAGTAGGCCGAGCAAGAGGCGCTGCCGCTCGAAGAGGACCGTCGTCGCCTTCGGAACCGACTTCGCGCGCGACGGTGTCATCGGGGGAAACCGTAGCAGGGACTGCGTCCACGGACCGAGGTCAGAGCCCGGGCCGGCAGCGGCGGCTCCAGCGCCGGGGGGAGCACTAAGGGTCTCTAGAGGGAACGGACGACGAGCAGATCCATGATCCGCGTGTCGGTCGTGGCCCATTCGTAGCTTCACGAATCTCGCGTAACCCTGGTGAGTCCTTCTTGGCACGAGGAGTGCCCGTGCGGGTCCCCCCATGCGCTCTTCGAGCCTCGTGGCAGTGACGGCGTTCGGCGTCGGAATCTCGCTGGCCAACGGCTGCCAGACCAACCTCGGCGGCCCCAGCCCCTCCCTTATCGCTGTGGGTGGCCCCGGCCCAGTACCCTCCGATGGAGGCACGTGCCTTTTCAGCGACGCCGGCGGCCCCTGCGGGTTCGCCCCCTCCGGCCCGAGGCCGACATTCGAAGCGACTGTGACGGCGAGCGTCGCACCCCCGCCGATCTCGGGCGGAACCTTGCTCGTCACGCACGACGGCAACACCGTCGTGGCGGCCGACCCCGATCGCGACGCTGTCTACGTGGTCGACGTCAAAGGCGCGCGGCTGCTCTTCACCGTCGCTCTGGAAGCGGGCGACGAGCCAGGTCGGCTGGTCGAGGACGCTTCGGGGCACGTGCATGTTGCCCTGCGCCGCGGCGGCGCCCTCGCGACCATCGATCCTACGACCGGCACGGTGACGGCGCGACGATCGGTGTGCCCGGCGCCGCGCGGGGTCGCCTATGACGCAACGGCGGACGTCGTGTGGGTGGCTTGCGCCACCGGGGAGCTCGTTTCCTTGCCCGCGGCGGGAGGGGCGGCGACGCAGAAGCTCGTGATCGAACGTGACCTGCGCGACATCGTCCTGCAGAACGGCGCGCTCGCAGTGACCGAGTTCCGCTCTTCGGAGGTGCTCCGTGTCGCCGCGGACGGAACCGTCACGAGGCGCGACGCTATGCAGCCGGTCACCCCCTCGAGCCTCCCCCATGTGGCGTGGCGGGCCATCGCCGGGCCCTCCGGGACGATCGTGGTCGTACACCAGGAAGAGACCGTGAACTCGGTCCAGACCCAGCAGCCGAGCGCCTACGGCGGCCTCGGCAGCCCCCCCATCGTCGATAGCGTCCTATCCATGATTGCGGCCGATGGCACATCGATGGTCAACCAAACCCTCTCGCAGATGGTGCTGCCGGTAGACGTCGCGTTGGCGCCGGACGGACAGCACCTTGCGGTTGTCGCGGCGGGGAGCGCGCTGGTCCCGGGTCTGCCCAATCTCTGGTACGTCACCACCGATGGCGCGGGTGGCCCCCTGCGTGACCCCAACGGCCAGTCGGCGACGGCCGTGGCCTTCGATGCGGCGGGGCACCTGCTCGTCCAGGTGCGTGAGCCAGCCTTTCTCTACGTGCTGGACGTCACGGGTGGCCAACCAGTCACGAGCATTGCCCTTTCCAGCACGTCGCGCGACGACACCGGGCACGACGTCTTCCACGCCCAAGCCGGCTCGTTCGTGGCATGCGCCTCCTGTCATCCCGAGGGCGGTGACGACGGGCACGTTTGGGTGCTCGATGGCGACCAGCGGCGCACGCCTTCGCTCCGCGGCACCATCGCGGGAACGGCGCCTTACCACTGGCCGGGGGACGAGCCCGACCTCACCGCGCTCGCCAACGACGTTTACACAGGCCGCATGGGAGGGGCCAGCCTCGCCGGCGACCAGATGGGCGCGCTCAAGAGTTGGGTCGAGGCCATTCCGGCTCCTCCGGCACCGTCCTGGCTCGACATGGCGTCGGCGCAGCGCGGGAAGGCGATCTTCCAGCGCGCCGACGTGGGCTGTTCGACGTGTCACTCGGGCGCGAAGTTCACCGACAACCTGACCGTCGACGTGGGAACGGGCGGCTCCTTCCAGGTGCCGCCCCTCATCGGGGTCGGGTGGCGAATGCCGCTGCTTCACAGCGGCTGCGCGCTGAGCATCGCCGATCGGTTCGGCGCGTGCGCGACCCCGGGCCACGGAAGCACCGCGGCCCTTGCGGCCCAGGACCTCACCGACCTCGGTACGTATCTCGAGTCGCTATGAATCGAGCCTATCCTGGGCCCGGGCAGGACTTCGCGGCCGCGATTCGCTCGCTCGAGCCCGAGGACATTGGCGCGACGGCGGCCCTCCTGGCGAAAGCGATGGATGACGATCCGGCGTACGATTTTCTCTTTCCGCGTGGACAGGACCGCCGCGCCGGGCTCGAGGACTTCTTCGCGCGCAACTTGCGGACCCACCTGCCGTACCGGTGCACGTATGTCGGCGTCGTGGGATCGACCGGGTTCGAGGTCGATCATGTCAGAGATGTGTCGCTGATGGGCGAAGCGCCGTACCCCGTCTGGAGCATGCGGAGACGATCGCGGCCGTAGCGCGCGTTGCGTTCCGGTAAGCCGCCGGGTCCAAGCGAACCGAATGAGAAACGTCGCGCGGTTCTCGTCCTCCTGATTCTCCTGAAATGCATCGCATCCCCCTCCATGTGGGGTTTCCTGCAAGTTGCCGTCGCCATTCACCTCTGTTGAAGAGGCGTCCGTGGCATATGTCTTACATGCCTCTTAAGGGAAAGGCCGACAGGAGCGTCTGTTAAGGTTAGACCTAAGTGGCGAAGTCTCGTCTCGAGCCTCCCCGAGTGATCGGGCGATACGTGCTCTACGACCGCATCGCGTCGGGAGGGATGGCCGCGGTACACCTGGGACGGCTGATGGGCCCCATCGGCTTCGCGCGCACCGTGGCGATCAAGCGCCTGCACGAGCAGTACGCGCAGGATCCGGAGTTCGTGACGATGTTCGTGGAGGAGGCGCGCGTCGCCGCGCGCATCCGGCACCCCAACGTCGTACCCACGCTCGACGTCACGGTCACCGACGACGGAGAGCTCTTCCTCGTCATGGAGTACGTCCACGGCGAGGCGCTCTCACGCCTCATCCGGACCGCCTCGTCCCGCGGCGAGCGGATCGCGCCGGGCTTCGTGGCCACGATCGTCGCGGCGGTCCTGCACGGGCTCCACGCTGCGCACGAGGCGCGCGGCGAGAACAACGAGCCGCTGAGCATCGTGCACCGCGACGTCAGCCCGCAGAACGTGCTCGTCGGAGTGGACGGCGTCACGCGCGTCCTCGACTTCGGGATCGCCAAGGCCGCCGGGAGCGCGCAGACGACGCGGGAGGGTCAACTCAAGGGAAAGCTGGCTTACATGCCACCGGAGCAGATCGAGGGCGCGCCGAGCCGCGCGTCCGACGTGTACGCCGCCTCCGCGGTGCTCTGGGAGGCGCTGACCGGCCGCCGCCTGTTCGTCGGAGACAACGAGGCGGTCATCTTGAAACAGGTGCTCGACGGACGCGTCGAGCCGCCGAGCCGGTACGCGCCCGGCGTTCCGCCGTCGCTCGACGCGCTGACGCTGCGCGGGCTGAGCCGGCGCCCCGAGGACCGCTTTGCTAGCGCCGCGGAGATGGCGATCGCGCTCGAGGACGCGATCCCGATCGTCCCGGCGTCGAAGATCGGGCCGTGGGTCCAGGCGACGATGCGCGACGTGCTCGAAGAGCGGAGCCGGCGCATCGCGGCCATCGAGGCCGACTCGCCGGCGCACGGTCCGGCGCTCGCGTCGGCGACCGCTCCGCCGCTGGCCGCGGCGAGCGCGGCCCGCGCGGTCCCCGAGCTGCAGGCGCGGCTGCCGACCGATCCGGGGGAGCAGAGCGTGGCCACGCAGCTCTCGACCGGGCTCTCCTCGGAAGTGGGGTGGCCTTCAAGGGCGGCGCGACGCTCGCGGCGCGCGATGACGGCGATCGCCGCGGCAGCGGTGGCGGCTGCGCTGGCGATCGCCGTTTTGTTCGCCCACCGCGAGCCAGACGTGTCGACGGCCACGACGGCGACCGCCGCCGGCAGCCCGCGATCGGTCGACCTGCCTGCGAGCGCCCCTGTCGTTGCGTCGTCCGCGCCGGCGGGCACGCCGCCGGCGCCGCCGGGTCCGGTCACGTCGGTCGCGCCTGCCCCCTCCGATCGGGTCTCGCCGCCGCCCGCGCGTGCCGCGCGCCCCTCTCCGTCGGTGCCTCCGCCCGCGGTGCCCTCGGCGCCGGCCCGCCCGCCTCCCGCGCACAGGCCTCCCTCCGCTTGCTCGCCGCCCTATTACTTCGACGCCGAGGGCAACCGCGTCTTCAAGCGAGAGTGCCTGTGACGCACCCGAGCCGGCGTCGCTCCCGGGGGTTCTCGGCAGTGGCCGTGGCCGTCGCCGCCGGCGTCGTCGCGACGGTGCTCGGGAGCCGGGAGGCGGCGGGTGACGTCAAGGATCAGTGCGTCGACTCGAACACGCACGCGCAGTCGCTGCGCCGTCACGGCCAGCTCGCCGAGGCGCGCGAGCAGCTCCGACTCTGCGCCGATCCGACGTGCCCGGCGCTGGTTCGCGACGACTGCACCCAGCGGCTCGACGAGCTGGATCGCGCGCAGCCGACGATCGTCTTCGACCTCAAGGACGACGGCGGCAACGACCTCGTCGCAGTGACCGTGCGCGTCGACGGGAAGGTCGTGACCGACCAGCTCAGCGGCCGCGCATTGCCGCTCGACCCGGGCGAGCACAGGTTCTCGTTCGAGGTCGCGGGGCATGCGCCGGTGGCGCGGAGCTTCGTCCTCAAGGAAGGAGAGAAGGACCGGCGGGAGCGCGTCGTCGTCGGGAGTCTCACGCCCACTACGGCCCCCGCTGCCGCGCCCTCGCCCGCCGGCGATGCGAGCGGGACGGCGCCCGGCAGTCCCGATTCGCCGCCCTCGCCGGGCGGCGACACCGTCGCGAGCGGCCCGACGCGGATGCGCTGGGCGGGGATCGCCGCGGGCGCCCTCGGTGTGACGGGGATCGCGACCGGCGCGGTGCTCGGCCTCTCGGCGAGCTCCGCCCTCTCCGACCAGAAGCGCGACTGCGCGAGCGCGACCGAATGCGCGGACCACGCTCGCGCGGTCTCCGAACACGCGACGATGGAGACGGACGGCGCCTGGTCCACCGTCGCCTTCGTCGCCGGTGGCGTGCTCCTCGCGGGGGGGGCGCTCCTCTTCTTCGGCGGCGGCGACCACGCGAGGCCGGCGTCCGCGGCGACGTCGGCGATCGCGATCGCGCCGGGCGTGGAGCCGGGAAGGGCGGGGCTCCTGGTCCGAGGAGCGTTCTGATCGTGCGTCGGCTGTCCTTCGGAGCCGTCGTCGTCTGGCTCGCCGGGACCAGTGCCTGCGCGTCGATCCTCGGCGCGACGGACGTGCCGGACCCCGCGGCCGGCGACGGGGCCGCCGACGGCGGATCCGGAGGCTCTTCGGGGGCATCGTCAGGCGGGTCGTCGACCGGGTCTTCGTCGGGAGCCCCGTCGTCGGGAGGCGGGGGCTTGGGTAGCTCCTCGGGCGGATCCTCGAGCTCTTCGTCCTCCTCATCGTCCTCGTCTTCCGGCGGATCTGCCGACGGGCAAGCGCCCGACTCGGGCCCCGCGAGCGGCGCCGCCGACGCCGACGCCGCGGTCGAGGCGGGCTGCGGCGCGACCAATACGGCCGCCAATTGCGGCGCGTGCGGCGTGACTTGCAGCACCGCCACCGGCTTGCCGTCCTGCAGCGGAACCGCCTGCACCTACGTGTGCGACCCCGGCCACCGCGACTGCAACGCGGCGAGGGCCCCGAACACAGACGGCTGCGAGTGCGCCACCCCGTCGTGTTGCGGCGCGAGCTGCCAGACCACCCACGACGATGGCGTGGGCCACTCCTACTACGACTGCCAGCCGCTCCACACCTACAACCAGCAGACCGCGATCGACGCCTGCTTGGCATACGCCGAGGCCATGCACGCCGGCAGCTTCGAGTGCATTGCCGGGACGTGCTCGCAAGCCACGCAGTCCGTGTGCTTCGCGGCGATCAATGGCGGCAACTGCACGACGTGCTGGAACTACGGCGGCACAAACACCGGCGCCACGACGAACTGCGGCTGCCCGCCGACGACGTTGGGCATGTGGCAGTAGCGCGGCAAGCGGCTGGACGCCGAGCCTCTATGCGCTGCGAAGGTCCGGCGCGATGCGGACGTCAAGCAATCGGCGGCAGGGGCGATCACCGCTCCCTTTAAGCCGCGCGCTACGGTGTCCGTATGAACGATTGTGCTCGCCCTGAACGTGGACGAATACCCGCTGATACTTCAGAAGGACGTGGGCACGACCCGCCATACGGAAGACGAGATCCTGCGGATGTATGCGACGTTCCGCGACCTGAACGCGCGCGCGCACGTCTCCCAAACTCGCTACGTGGTCGTCTCAATGAGCCTGCGGATACCCGACGCGCGAGAGCGCCAGATCTTGGCCGACGAGGCCAATCGCTTGGCGGCCACCGACGGAATCTACTGCGAAAAAGCGATCGCGGTCGTGGAGAGTGCGTTGCAGCGCGGCCTGATCACGGCGCTCGGATGGCTCATGCCTCGCTTCGGATCCCTGATCGAGGTCGCGCCCACAATCGAGCGTGCCGTCGATCTCGGAGCGGAGCGCTTGGGGGCAATTGGCATCAAGGTGAACGCGGACCAGAAGCAGCGAGCTCTCCGTTGGTTCGCAACGGTCGAGACCGGGACGAAGACCGCTCGGCTTGCGAGTGGTGGGGACCCCGGCCGCCGCACCGCAACGTAACTGGATTGGATCCGAGGTCGAGGCGCAAAGCTTTACCGCACGCCCGAAGTCACTGGAAGCCGCCGGGAACACCCCAGAAGGCGCCGCCCGTGATCGTGCACGAGAACGAATGCCCCGCGTCTCCGGTCCACACGACCGTGGCCGTTTCGATGCGCCCGACGAACGCGGGGGGCGCGAGGTCTACGTTGGTGAAGACGGCGGTCCCTTTGAGTGAGCCCGAGAACCGTTCCCCGGGGTAAGCTGCGATCGATCCCCACCCGGGTGGCTCGGTAGGAAGGGCACCGATGGCCGTCGGCTCGTTCAAGTGCCCGGGCAGCTGGCCGAGAGCGAGTGTGAGGCTCACCGCCGGAATGTGCCCCGGCATATCCTGCTGCGGACCGGACAACTGGCACTCGGTCACGTTGATGCCGGCGCGAACCGCGCCGCCCGCCAGGTCGTCGCCGACTTTGCACGGCAGGCTCAACGAGAGGGCGGGTGCAATCCCGTCGCAAGTCATGGCGAGATCGGGCGACAAACCGCTCGCGTCGATCGATCCAACCCCGAGGGTGGGCGCATCTTGACCGGGTCCCGAATCCGAGGCGGACGGCGCCGCCGCCACGCGGCCGCTGCACGCGCACACGGCGCAGGCGCCGATGGTGAGCCAAGGCGCGAGGGTGGAACGCGGGATCGTCATGCGGGTTGTCCTCCCCTTCCTGATGGCTCATCGTAGCCCGGCCACGCGCGGCTGCTTACCGGAAAGCAGGGCATTCCAGGGCGCCCGCCAGCGTGCGCGCCTTCTCGGCGGTCACGCTCCGCGGTCGCGCCCGCCCCCATCGCGTCAGGACGATTCCGTAGGCGGCGCACGCCTCGTCGCGCCGACAGAGGGCCGCGAGAGCCTGGCCGAGAGCGACATGCACGCGGGTGTGCTCGACGGGGTTGAAGACCGCCAGGCACGATCGCGATGCGCGCTCGAGCCATGGGAGCGCTTCGTCGGTCCGACCGGCCAGCAAGTACGTGCTTCCCACCGAGGCCTCCGGAAGGCCGACCATCTGGAACCAAGGGATGGCGCCGAAGCGCGGCTGCTCGGCCAAGGCTTTCGCGGCGTCCTCGGCGGTCTCCGCAACGGCAGCGTATCCGTAGAGCCAGACGAACGGCCGATAGCGAGCAGACGCCCTGTCCAGGTGATCGGTGGCCCATCGCTCCCGTTCGAACTCGAAGGCCGCCGGCGCGAGCAACCCCGCCTGGCGTTCTGCCAGGAGCATCCGCGGCGTCGGGTCCCGCATGAGCGAGTAGTCGATTACCGGGCCCGACATCCACGCGTACTTGCGGTTCAGGAACTGCGTGACTCGGCGTCCCGCCTCGGTCGCGCGACCGGATTCGACGTCGGTCTCGATCGACATGAACGCCGCGCGTGCGTGCCAGGTCTCGTCGCGCTCGGAAACGACCCGCTGCTCGAGCTCGCGAGCGTGCGTCCGTGCCGCAACGAAATCTCCGGAGAGCACGTCCAGAACCCACGCATCGAGCAACTCCATGTAGGGTCGCTCGTCGGTCGATGTCGTCTGATCGTGTTGCCGCAGCATCTCGCGCACTGTCTCGAGCGATTCTCCCTGCGCGTACGCTGCGCTCGCCAGCCATTTGTAATGAGGGGTCTCCGGGTCGCGCGCCAGAAGTTGCCGAGATGTCTGCTCCAGGCGCCGGCAGTTGCCGACGTCAGCGTCGAAATAGATCTGCGTCCCCAGGCACCCCATCGCGTTCGGAGCGCGGAGGGCGCATTCTTGCGTCGTCGCGAGCGCCGCGTCCAGATCGCCTGCGTAAGCGAGTTCTATGCTCTTCAGTTCGTATACGGCGCCGAACGCGGGATCCAGCGCCAATGCGCGGTCGGCTCGCAAGATGGCCCCCGCGCGGTCGCCGGCTTCGCTGTGGGCGACGGCCGCCCAGTATGCGAGCTCGGCATCGAGAGGGAAGCGCTCATGCGCCTCGTCGGCGACGCGCGCAAACGCCTGGGCATCGGATGACTCGCTCTGCATCCACGCCTGCGCCGCTGCCAGCAGCAGTCGATCGCGCTCGCTCAATGAGCGGCGGCCGGCGACGGCCCGCGCCAGATGGGCACGCGCTTCGCGGGCGACGAACTGGAAGGTGACGAGAGCGTACCGAAGGTGGGCCGCGTAGAGGGACGGATCGAGCTCGGCTGCTCGCGCAAGGTCGAATTCGGCGGTGGGATCGCGATCGTGCAGCTTCTGTACGCCACTCTGGTAGGCAGCGACCGCAGCGGCGTTCGCCGACGCCGGAGCGGGGACGTCGGTCATGCGTGTGGGTGATGGGGCGGCGACCGGCGGCGACGATGGTCGAGCGCGCATGCGCGCGCGGATCGCGCCTAGGGTCGCGAACGCGGCCGCCATGCACGCGATTCCAACCACGACGCCCAGAACCGAGCGCTTTCGCCCCCGGGCGAGCCGCGCGTCGATGGCGTCGAACAGTGCGCGGACGCCCTGGGGCCGAGCGTCGGGATCGCTCCGCAGTCCACGGACGACCAGTCGTCGCAACCACGCAGGCACACGCGTCGCCGAAGCACCGCGGTGCATGGATCCCTTGGCGATCGCATCTCTCAGCTCGTTCAGAGTCGATCCCTGGTATGGCCGCACCCCGTACAACGCCTCGTAGAAGGTGGCGCAGAAGCTGAAGACGTCCGAGCGCACGTCCGCCGGGGCTCCGGCCAGCTGTTCGGGGGCCATGTATGCGGGTGTCCCGAGGAGCGTGCCGGTACGGGTCATCGAGGCCAACAGGTCTGCGGGCCGAGTCTCCGCGAGACCAGACGCATCCCGGGCTTCGGCGCTTCGGGCAAGCCCGAAGTCCGTGACGCGCACGCGCCCGTCGTCCCCCACGAGAACGTTGTCCGGCTTGAAGTCTCGATGAACGAAGCCCGCCGCGTGGGCCGCTGCGAGCCCGTCGCCGGCGCGACGCAGGATATCGACGACCTCGCGCCAGGAGCGTTCCTTGCCGCGGAACCAATCCGCAAGCGTTCCCCCCTCGATCAGCTCCATCGCCAAGAAAACACCGTCCGAAAAAGTCCCGACGTCGTGAACCGTGATCACGTTCGGGTGCGACAGCTGCGCCATCGCCTGCGCCTCGCGCAAGAGGCGGGCGCGTCCACTCGACGACGGCGAGCTCGCCCCGTCCGCGCGAACCAGCTTGAGAGCCACTCGGCGCCCGAGCTCCGGGTCGCGTGCGAGGTAGACCACTCCCATGCCGCCGGCACCGATGCACTCGACGACGACGTAACGGCCCACCGCGGTTCCGGGAGGCAACGGCGGAGCTCCGGGCTCCAGGTCGTCAGGGGGAGCCGCGGACGTCGAACCGATCGCGCGATCTCCGGAGGCAGCCGTGCTCCGTGTGTCGGACCACGCCGGATCTCGGCCGCGCGATCCCAGCGACATCGCGCGCGCTGCCTCCGCTACCAGTCGCTCGCAATCGGCGCATTGCTCGATGTGCCTCGCTACGACCTTCGCTGCGGCCGAGTCCAGCCGGCGCCCGAGGAGCGCGGCGATGGTGTCGTCGGTCAAGCAGTCGCGCGTTCCACCGAGAGCACCCGGCATCGCGCACAGGGTACGCGCGAACCGACCCCTCGGCCCACTGCCGCCTTGTACTCAAAACCGCCGCGGAATCAGATGCAGTGAGGACCGCAGATCGGGGGGCAGTTGACCAAGGAGGACTCGCACATGCCGTCGCAACAATGCTCCCCCGGACCGCAGGCATTGCCGCAAGCGCCGCAGTTCTGGGGGTCAGTGGATAGATTCGCACAACCGCAACCTTGAGCTGTCGGCGGGCACGTGCACTTGCCGGCGACGCAGGCCCACGCTGCCGGCGAGTCGCAGCCGAAGCCACAGGCCCCGCAGTTGTTAGGATCGCTCTGGAGGTCGGTGCAGCCGCCCGCACACAGCGCCAATGGCGGCATGCAGACCGGAGGCTCGCAGTTGATGAGCGCTTGCATCGTCGGACACGCGAAGACGCCGCCGTCGGGGAGTGTCACGGTCGCGCCGACGGACAGGGTCACCTGTCCCGCGCTCGTACACGTGAACGTCGCGCCGGCCGCCGTGATGCTGCTCACCGTACCGTTGCCGCTACTGCCCGGAGTGGGCGTAACCGTATAGGCCACGGTGGCACCGGGGGGAGTCGTCGACACCGCGATGGCGCTCGCCGCTCCGACGGATTCCTCGGTGGGGCTCACGGAGAACGACGAGACGGCCGGGCAAACGATGGGCGGGTTGTCCACGATGACGACGCCTGCGTCGATCTCCACGGATCCCGTACCGGCTTCTGCGTATACGATTCCGCCGTCGCCCCGGACGCATACGAGGTCGACCGAGACCCGTGCCGTCGCTCCCGCCGTGATGTCGAACGCCGCGGGGCTGCTCGCACACGTGTCCCCGGCCGTATCGGTTGCGGCAAGCGTGATGCTGTACCCGGCGCCGGCCGCGAGCCCGCCGACGAC
>CALKVG010000107.1 GCA_937998045.1 uncultured Myxococcales bacterium | reverse complement strand
CGGGCTCATGACCCGCCGACTGGCGCGCTGAATGCGTTTTTCAACACGCTCTCAGTGTGCGGCGGTTCGCTTGCGGTTGCGGTCTGCTCGTCGTAGTTGCTCATCTGTCATCTCCTCTCACCCAGGTTGATGGCCATGCCCCCGGCCGTTCGAAGCGGCGCGGGGGCGTCTTCGTTTTAGCGCTTCGACCCTTTCTTCGTCGATCGGGCTGCCGGGGCGGCTCCCTGGACCGCGTCGTCCTCCCGCTTGAGGAGCATCCGGATGACGCCCGCCGCGTTCAGCCCGTAGTGCGCCGCGAGCCGCTCGAGCCGAGCCCACTCGTCGTCGCTCATTCGCATGTTGAACAGTCGTTCTCTCGCCACGGCGCCAGTCTGCATCGCTTTCCTCCGCGTGTGTAGACGTTGTCTTGCCGTCACGTAATGTCTTTACACTCCGTGACAGGGTCGGTCAACCGTCGGAGCGGCGATTCCCCCCCCTTCCCGCACGAAGGGTCTCGGACACCGGACGAGCCGTAGTTCCCGCGGGTCTCTTCGCGTGCTTCAACTCGAAGCGCCGACGCGCCGGGAGTCTCGTACGTCGTAGACCTCCCCCCCGGGGGCTGCGGATGCGAGCCCCGGCGCGGCGGCCCTTGCGTACTTCGGCGCTGGGCGCTTCCCGCGCTCTGCGAGTTCCGTCACCGTGGGCGGGGCGTCGCTCTTGACCGCGTCGTCGCGAGACAGACCGGCTCATCCCCCGGGAGGAACTACGGAGAGGCCGGTTGGGCCGAGCTGGAAGTTGAAGTTCATCACCTGGGCGGCGACGACCGCGGCGACCTGGACGATGTAGGAGGGGGGATTGCTGCCGGGGACCGGTGCGAGCGTCGTCTTCGAGCTGGTGATCCGCGTCATGCTCTTTAGCTGCGCGTCGATGATGGCCGGCATCCCCGCCAACTTCGTGGTCGGGCCGGAGAGGTAGTTCAGCGCGCCCACCCCCTTGTGGGGGTCCGCCACGTTCGATCCCAAGGTTTGCACGATGACGTGAAAAACGTCTTGTTCCAGCGATTCGAGGTCTGAATCCGTCTCGGCGCCCGAGGGGTCTAAGTCATTTAACCAACGCGCCTCGCTATACGTCTTCGGCAGGGGTTGCGTCATATCTAGTCTCCTTGTCCTCTATCCGCGCGCGCCGCGGAGCTGATTGTCGTGAAGGGCGGTCTCGGAGACCGCGTTGTCCGCGGACGATGGCGTCGGAGGCCCGGCGTTGGGAAGCGCGGCATCTGGGGATTCTTGAGCGATTTGCGGCGGTCCTCGGAACTCAATAAATTCTACCAAAGCGGAATACAAGCCGCGTCCGTTGTTCGTAAATACGGGCGTCGACTTCAGAACGGCGCTTTTGACGCCGATCGCGTTCAACTCAGGATGCGTGATCCCGAGTGCATATCCCTTCTGCGCCCCCAGGGCGACCACTGCGGCCGAAAAGTATTTCGAGCGGTACTTGTTGTTGAAAGCAGCCCAGTCCTTGGGGTCCCAGAACCGCGCGAGGAAGGAAAACTCGACGTTTTGCAGACCGGTGAACAGCAGCCGCGCGCCATTCAAGCCGTAGCCTTGCTGCTTCTGCCAGAGGAACTCCCGCTTGGTGCTCTGGAGCAGCCACTGGCCGGGCATTTCATCGTTTCCGATGACGACCGTGTCCACGGCCGGGAACGCGCCGTTCAGGAGTGTATTGAGCAGCTGGTCGCCGAAGTCGGTCATGCGATCACCCTCCGCGGATGCGGCGTCATCGTGTAGTAGCCCACGAGCTCGCCCGTGAGGGCGACGCAAAGAAGAACGCGCGAGGGAAACGGCGCGAGCGGCAGGAAGCCGACCTCCTCGAGCCGGGCACGCCAGTGCGCGGGCAATGCGTCGACGGCGAACGCGCGGAGGTCGATCGGTTCGTTCCCTTCCACCTCGCGCGCGACGAGCACCTGCCCACTGGGAACCGTATCGAGAGCATCCCAGACGCGATGCAGCTGCGCCGCGACGAACGTCGGCAAGCCCTCGACGGGCACGAGTCCTTCGAAGATTTCGTCTGTCATGTTCCCTCTCGGCGGATGGCCCCATCGCCCTCGAGAGCGAGCTGCACGTCTCGGCCCGTCCGCGAGGCGTGAACGAGCTCCCGCTCCCGGGCGAGCAGCACGAGATCGAGCTCGCGGAGCGCCTCTCGCGCCTTCTCCACGCTGCCGCGGGCGACGCCGAGGTAGAGCGCGCGCACGGCGAGATCGGGCGCCGAGGCAGCGGCCGCCAGGGCGGTGCGCGCATCTGTGATCGGATTCTCCTGAGGCTCCTTCATCCGTGCGATTCTCGCGGCGGAAGCGGCCGCGCCCCCTCGACTCCGGCGAAGGTTGAGTCGAAGTCGAGGGGAGCGACGACCAGGCGGCACACTCCCGTTGCCGCCTTTTCCGGCTGCGCTCCGGAGCGAACGCTGCCGAAAACCTGTCTGAGGAGCGACGCCGCGTTCACGGCTTCGCGACCGTGCGGCCTGAAGACGTCGCATCGACCGGAGGCTGGGCGACGGCTGTTCCCTGAGCGACGTCCTCGCCCTCGGCGGCCCGCTTCTTCGCCGGCAGCGGGCCGAGCTCCCAATCCGGCGACGCGAGGTCCTGCGCCGACGCGTTGAACGGCGTGCCGTCTTGCAGCGCGTAGCGTCCGCCCGAGAGCTCTTCGTGTCCGTAAGACGGGCGAACGATGGGACCGCCCGGGCGGGTGATGCTCATCACCAACTTGCCGTTCTCCGGGTGGAACGTCCTTCGCGTCCCCATCGCAGTGAGTGCTTCGTTCAAGGTCATGGCTTCTCCGTTCGTTCCGTTCTCGTCAGACGCCTTGGTCGATGCGGGGGCGAAGCCGCAGCATCGGGATCGAGCCCTTGTCGGATTCCCCCTCCTCGTTCGCTTCCGGCTCTGGCAACAGACCGCGTGCGTGGGCGCCCTGTCGCTGGAACAGCGTCGGGACGGGTGCGCCAGGACGCGGGAGGGGCGCGCCCTCGATGAGGGCCTGGCCCTCGATGCCGAGCAGCCGCTTCGCGTAAGCCACGCCCGCGCGCGCCTGGCTCTCGATCCACGCGCGCTGGTCTTCAGGCATCTTTGGGGGCGGCGCCTGAAGCTCTTGTTGCGCATGCAGCTCCCTCTTGTTGCGCAGGCGCTCCTTCTCCGGCCCCTCTCGCTCGGCGATCGCGGCGCGGAGCGACGCATCGTCGCGGCACTCGGCAAGAAGCTCGAGCAGCTCCGCCGCAATGCTCGGTGATTCCGGACCGGGCCGCGCGAGGTCCTCGAGCTGCTCGAGTACCGCGACGACGTTGCGCTTGGCGACCGCACGCGCGAGCGGCAGCAACGACGCGTAGGCGACGGAAAGCGCGCCCGAGCCGTCGACTTCGACGGGGCTCGCATGCTTCTGTGTGCCGTAGATCTTCACTCCGCCGGTCACGCTCCAGGTCGGGCGCGTGTCGACGTGAAGAGCGCCTTCGTCCAGCTGTACGCGCAGCCACGGGTGGAGGAGGTGCAGCGGCGAGACCGGAGCGACGTGCACCTCGAGGATCTCGAGCTCCTCGCGCACGCGGGCGTCCTCGTCGAGCCGAGCGAAGAGTGGCGCGAGCTCGCCGGCGAACCGCTCCTCCGCGGCCCCGACGATTCGCCTCGCCTCGATGTGTGCCTGTTTGATTTCGAGGCGCGCGACGTCGAGGGCATCGAGCGCCGCCGGCGGCGCGTCCAGGCGCGCCCGGAGCTCGGCCACGCGGAGCTCGCTCTCGGCGCGCGCGAGCGCCTCCCGGGCGGTTCGCGTGGAGGCCTCCGCCCGCTCGAGCCGCTCGCGCGACTTTCCCACGAGGAGCTCAGCCCCCTCCAGATTGCGACGGGCGGTCGCGAGGGCGAGGGCAGCTTCTTCGCTTTCCTCGACGTCGAAGCGGTGCTCGGCCGAACGCACCGCCGTCTTCGCGACGTCCCGGATAGCAGTGCGCTCCTCGAGCTCCTGGCGGAGCTCCCGCTCCGTCGACTCGGCGCCGGCGGTGACGCCCTTGCACGCGGCGACGACGGTGGCCGCCTCGCACGTCGAGAGCAACGCGCTCATAGGCACCTGCTCGATTGCGCAATGCGCCCGAGACCCCCCATTCGCGCGAGCGCCTTCGCCCCCTTCTCGGCGTCCTCGACGTCGACGCCCAGCGCGATCAGCACGTCTCGCGCCTTCTGCCTCAGCTTGTCGCTCGACTTGTCGTCGCCGAGGACCTCGCGGCAGAAGTCGATCATCTGTTGGACGTCGACCTTGGAATCGTCGGCGCCCTTGGCTCCCTTGCTCTCGGTGGCCGGCTTCATGGCTACTTTCCTTTCGTCGTGCGGAGGGGTGTCCCCGGGGCGACCGGCGGCAATGGCAGCGTCGGAACCTCGGGCGTCACGGACGGCACGGGCGCGGGATTCTTCGGGCCGTTTGGGAGGAAGCGAGGCTCGTCGCTTACGCCTGGGGGAAGCGGCTGCTTTCTGACGGGCGGCGCCGGCGCATCGGGTTGGCCAGGTTGGCCCGGGGGGGTCCACGTTCCAGGTTGATCGGGCATGCGGACACTCTCCGTCAGGCTGCGGTAAGTGAACTTGATTTCGACGCCCGTGAGCGTGCGCGGTTCTGTTCGACCCAAAGATGCGCCGCGATCCCGAAGCGACGCTCCAGCGCGAATGCCGTCGGTAGGTCCGGATACCGCGTGTGACCGCAACGCAGGAGGGAGATCGCGGCGGGCGTCAGTCCGCAGGCTCGGGCGACTCGGCGTGCGGAGACGAGCTCCAGCACCCCGGCAAGCGCGCGATGGCCGGCGGACGTCCACACGCGGTCAGCCCTCCTCCGCCTCGAGCTCGCGCATGGCCTTGCCCATCGCTTCCGAGCAGCCCGGGAACTTCGCCGCGACCTCGAGAATGACAGCGGCGCAGCGCCTCCAGGCCGGCGAGCGAAGGATCTGCCCCTGCGTGACTTCGCCCGCGCCGTCCAGCTTCGCGAGCAGGCGGAGCGCTGTGTTCAGCGACGTTGCCGCGTGCTGCCGGTCGCGTGGCGAAGAAGTCCTATCGGCTTCCAGGCGCCGCAGCTCGTTGCGGTGGAGGCGGATGGCCTCGATGGTCTCGGCCCGGAGATCCAGCGGACCCACCTCCGGCGCGGGCGTCTGAGGGCTCGGGGACGAGGGGGACGGCGCCGGCTCCTCTGCCGTCGACGAACGCGCGTCCCGGGGCAGCGTGGGCGCGGCGTTGGCTATCAGCGCGGCGATGGCCGAGCGCGCGCCCGCGTCGGGCTCGCGCACCCCGTTCGCCCAACGCTGGACGTTGCGCGTCCGGACGCCGAGCTCGCGTGCCACCGCAACGGAGCCGCGCCGTTGGACGAGCGCCGCAAACGCAAGTCGATCCCACGTGGCGCCGGCGCGAGGCTTTCGCACCGTCATGGCGACCCCTGGTCGCCCTGGGAAAAATTCCCCGCAGGCACCCGCGGTTCAGAATCGACTCCCGAAGGACCCGATGAGCGGTTACCTGTTTTGTGGGGGGGGTCGACGGGGCCCCGCTTCGCGCGCAACGTCGCCAGCCTGGAGGCCTCGCGCCGGCTCTTGTACTCGGGTCGCTTCCACGCGGCCCGCATCGAGGCCCTCAGCTTCGCGAGGCTTTCGGCGGTCCGTGGTGCACGCCATCCGCAGGGGCACGAGCGCTTGCGCTGCACCAGGTCGCGCGAATGGCTGAGTGGCAACGGAGCGCCGCACTCGGGACAGTCGGCGTCCTGAACGGCTGCACGCTGCGACACGGGCGGCAGCTCCGGCCACGCGACCGGATAGTCGAAGCGTTCGGCAGCCGCCCGGAGCGCATCGAGGCGCTCGACCCGTTCGCCCCGCAGCGCACGCTGGACGGTTCGCACCGAGACCCGCGCTCGACGCGCGAGGGCTCGGATGCGTCGAAAGCACCCGCGGCACCAGGGCGGGTGTCGGCTAGCGGTTGCCTTTCGCGAGAACGACGAGCCGCAGACGATGCAAGGCGGGGTCACGGCTGCACTCCTCGTGCGCCATGACCGGGCCGTTGTCGCCCCGGCGCACCAAGCGTACGTTGCGCCCCATGCGCGCATCTTTCGTCGGTCTCGCCGCAGTGGTCATGGTGGCGTGCGGAAGCTCCTCCGCCCCGACCGACACCAAGGCTTGCGTGCCCGGCCAGTCGATCGCGTGCGTCGGTCCGGGCGGGTGCGCTGGCGGACAGGCTTGCAAGCAGGATGGTAGTGGCTACGAGCCGTGCGACTGCGCAGCCTTGGACGCCGGCGCCCCGGATGTGGACGCCTCGGTCGACTCCGGACCAATCGAAGATGCCGACGCGGCGGTCGACTCCGGCGCCCCCGGCGATGCGACGACGGACAGCGCAACGGCGGATGGCGCCGGCGCCGATGCGCACTCGTGCACGACGCCGGTCAGCGGAGCGTGCGAGGGCGACTGCAGTGGAACGTGCACCGCGCCGATGTGGACGGGCGCCTGCGAGACGGGATGCGCGGCCGAATTCTCGGGCACCTGCGCGGGCAACTGCACCGGGCGGTGTAATGGGACGAGCATCAGCGGAGACCACTGCTCTAGCGTGTCCCCCGGCGGCACGACGTCGCTCAGCGACTGCGTCGGCACCTGCTCTCAGGGCGCGGTCGGTAGCTGCCAAGCGCAGTGCACGGGGACTTACGAAGGGACGTGCGCCGCTTCCTGCGTGGGCATGTGCAGCGGCCCGTGCCCCTAGCGCACCGAACCGGCGTGCAGACGTGTGCACGACTCCCGGAAGTCGCGACATCATCGGGCCCGCCCTCCCGCTGGCTCGAGCTCAGCACGCATGGCTTCGAGCCGAGCGAGATCCGCGCGACGCTTTGTGGCTGCCTCGTCGTCGTTGAGATACCGCGCGGGCAGCGGCGCGGTCGTGACCACGATTCCTCTTTCGTCTGGCGCCTTGCGCCCCAGGGGGTCCACGTCGCCGGCGACGTCGACTTGCGGCGGCTCTGCCATGAGCGCGTGCTTCTGCGCGAGCTCGAGCTCCAACGCCTCGCGCTTGGAGAGGCGAGGCCTTGCCAGGGGCACCTGCGCGGATGCCTCGGGCTCCACCTGGAATGCGAGCTTCAGAGCCCAGGCGCATCGACGTAGCTCCTGATCATCGCGGGCGTAGTGGGCCTCCAGCCGTAGACGGAGGGCCTCGTGACTCGATCCGAACTTCCAGCCCATGGCACGAGCGACCGCGAGGAGCTCGCCCATCGCGTCACGGCTCTTCGACCCGCGGGTGGGTGCCGGGCGTTCGTACCGGCGGGCGATCTCGTCGGCGAGGGCGAAGGCTTCTTCTTCTCCAATCTCTCCTTCCGAACTTCGAACGGAGGCCGGCGCCGCCGGCGCTCCTTCTTCTTCTGATCCGTTCTTTGATCCCTTCTCTGATCCCTTCTGTCCGCCAACCTGGCGGGTCTCGGCCGCCAACCTGGCGGGTCTTGATGTCGAATTTGGCGGATCAAGAACCCCGTTTTGGCGGGTCTTACCGTCGGTTGTCCCGCCAGGTTGGCGGTTCTCAATCTGCGGAAGACCCGCCAGGATGGCGGCACTCAACTCGTAGACGCTGGACGCCTGGCGCCTCCGCTTCACGGCCACGCCGGGAATCCCCTTGGCGAGAACCCGCTGGATGTTGCGGACCGAAACGCCGGTCATGCGACAGAGGCGGTCCTGCCCCGGGTGGCATCGACCATCCGGATCCGCGTGCATCGCGAGCGCCATCAAGACGGCCGCGGCCTCGGCGCTGAGGCGCGCCGCAGGCTTGTCGATCTGCCGGACGAGCACGACCCACTTCCACGAGCTCTTCTTCAAGCCCATCACTCGCCCCCGGGGGGACGGGGCAAGCCGACGAGCAAGAGCTGCTCGCCGTCCTTCGCATGGCGCAGCCCGACAAGCTGGGCGAGATCGGTAAGGGGAAGGACTGCCAGTGGCGGCCCGCCGGTTTCACTCAGAACGACGATGGGCACGGCGCCGCGAACGTAGGAGCGAGCCTGCGCGATGGCGCCGAGCAGCCACCGAGGCAACCGCTCACGCGTCTTCACCTCCGGGACGAGAGTCGTCCCGTCCGCAAGGCGGAGCGGCACTACGTCCGGGGCGCGTTCACCACGTCGACGGTGCACGCGGTCGCTGCCCAAGACGCGCGCGGCCTGGAGCTCGCGACGGGCTGCTCGGCGATGGGCCATCGTCATGTCCCGCGAGCTCCTGGGCGACGTCCGCGACGCTCCGCGCGACGAGCGACGGCTTCGCGCAGCCGCGCGACTCTGGCGTCGTCAACGGGCGTCTTTCCCAGGTCACTCATGCTACCGAGGACGAGGCCCGGCCCGAGCTCGACGCCGAGCTCCTCGAGCTCGCGCTCGAGGCGAGGGGCCAGGGCGCTGCGGGGCAGTGCGTCGCGGCGATGGGCGGTGCTCATCGAGAGCCTCCCATGCGCCGCCGCCCAATTCGCGCGAGGAGCCCATCCACACCAGGCCCGTCGTCGCTACCTGCGCCCGGCGTTTCGGAGACCGATGGCTCGTCCTTCGGCTCGTCCTTCGGCTCGTCCTGCTGGCGAGCCGCCACGCGATCGAGCGCGGCGAGAACGTCCTCGACGCGCGCGATCACTCGCTTGCCAATGCGAGCGTGAGGCACGTGCTCCCGCGCTAAGAGCTCGCGATACGGTCGCGCCTCGAGGCCGAGGACGATGGCGGACGTCAGGTCAGTGACGGTCGCGGGCGCGATCGCGATCGAAGCCGTCGACCGCGGGCGCAGGTTGCGCTTTTGCCCGGGGGCGCTCATGGGCGAGCCCCCGAGAAATGAGCGTCACTCCTTCGCCCGGATGCAGCTCCGGGCGGTTCTGGTGCCGGGTCGCCGTCGCGCGTCAGCGAGGAGCGAAGGCGGCTGACGGCGCGCGGTCGGCGAGGGGCGCGACCAGTTCTTCGGCGCTGGGGAGCAGTGGCTACAGCCTCGCGCTTTGTCTTGAGCTTGGTCGCACGCGCGCGGCGCGCACGGGCTAGCTCAAGGCGCGCGGCTGCGAGGAGGCGCTGGTCTTCCCGCCGGAGCAGGTCCCGTTCGGGATCGGGAGCAACGGTTCCGCCTGATGCACGCCAACGTTCGTGCGCCGCCTCGACCGCGAAGTGCTGGCGAACTCGCCGCTCGCAGTATGCGACCTTCTGCTCTGGGGTCATCGGGTCGCTGACAAAACCGTGGCGATCCGTGGCCACGCCCCAACGCGAAGCCTCGTGCCTATAGTCTGCACGAGCCCCGACGCGCGCAAAAAGCTCACGGAGTGCCGTTCGCCGTGCCTGCCCGAGAGCGATATCTCCCCTAGCCTCCGCTTCGCATGCCTCCGCATCGAGCCGGTCGCGGAGCTCCAGTTCCTCGGGCGTCAACGGGAGGTACTTGCGCGCTGTCGGGGGCTGGTGCACGTTCATTCGGCGTCCTCGTCGGCCGTGCGGGTGTCCGTGGAAAGAGACCCGTGCGGCCGTCGTCTTTCTACGACGTCTCCCGGCGCTCGAGGCGTTGTTCCTCGCGCTCGACGGCTTCCCACACGACGTCCGAGATCGTCTTTCGCTGCCTCGCGGCGAGCGTCTTCACGCGCTCGATCTCTTCACGCGTTGCCCGGACGTTGAGCTGCTCCGTCTTCCGCACGACCACTACGGTATAGACAAACGAACAGTGTCGCAAGTGCAGGGGTCAACCGACGACCAGAAGGCCCCTCTCGCGACGGTCCCAACTGTGGCCGTGCTGGCGCGCGATCGAACCGCCTGCCTTCCTTTCAGGCGGCGGAGTGGGCCGGCTCGGAGGGCGGATTCGAGCCGTTGCGCCCCTGCCGAGCCCGTTCGGGGCTTATCGCGCCTTCCAGGCGTAGCTCGTACGGGTTGGTCGGTGATTTCTGCGCAACCGCGCCCAGAACTTCCAGGACACGGTCCTCCGTGATCCCGCGCTTCTGAAGCACCTCGCGAACATCGGCTCGTCGCAGCGGAGGCAGCCGCACGGCGAAGAAGGGCCAAAGCTCGGCGGAGCGATATGTCGTGTCGTCGACCTTGGGAAACGCCGCGATCGCCTCAGCGTCTGGCGAGGAGACGAACGCGGCGTCGTAGCGGAAGCAGAACTCGCGGCCGTCCTGCCACAGCGTGCCGACACGCCTCAGCGACCCGTCCCGTCCCGGTGCGTCGACGCGGACTCGGATCCCTGGCGTTGGCTCCGCCGGTGCGGCGCGCATCGGTACCATCCCCCACGTCCGCAGCTGGTCCTTGATTGCGGAGTATCTGCTCTTGAAGAACGTCCTGACCGCCTTCATTTCGACGTCCCCTCTACGAGCATCCTGAGTCGGTTGTATCGGTGCTGCAACAGGTCCAGAACGAATGACACACGTGTAGGAGAAATGACTCTGCCAAATCTGCGCCGAACAATCTTCGCGACGTCGGGCATACGGGAGCCGCGGACGAACTTGGCGATCGATCGGCCGAGCTCTGGCACCTCGTTCAGTGTGTGCTGAACGAGATCGAAGTGATTGCAGCGCTCAGGGCCGACCTCCCCGATGCCGAGCACAGGGCGGCTTTTCCGAGCGTAGTTTTTGATGAACTCCGGCCGTCCGCCGTCGCGCCTATCGATCGCGCGTAGGTCCTCGTCGCTGTATTCCCGAAACATCCCACGGGCCGTGTCGAAGAGCGGTGCGAATTCCTTCCGCTTTGTGCTGGGAGCCAGCGGCACAAGCAGTCCCCAGTTCGTGGCGTGCCTATCAGGGGCGCCGACGAGAGCGTCAAACGCGAGCATGCGGGCGAAACCGTCGAGGACTGACGAACGTTCCTGCTCGTCCTTCTGGCAGAACCAGGTCAGGACCTCGAACATGTGCCGGACGGTGTAAAAGCGATGCTCCGCCTGCGGGTTGTCCAGGTCGAATACGCGGTGCACCTCGTCGGGCTTCGTGCCCAGGTACAGAGCCACAACCTCGGCCCCGTGGATGAGGAGCTCCTCCCCTCGTCGGACGAAGTTGCGAGACATGAATCGCACGTCCGGTGGGTCGCCGTACGGTACTGGCAGTCGTACAAGCCGGGAGTCAGCCATCCGCACCGGGAGTGCGCGACCGATCTTCGAGATGAGCTCCTCCGTGACGCAGTCGCGCACCACGCCACCCTTCCGCGCGCCCTTCTTGGCGATATAGGCCTCGCAATCCGGACTGTTGTAGTCGCCGTAGGCTAGGTAGTGCTTCGGCGCCGCACCGGTCAGCGTGATCTCCGGCGTACCGACAAGACGCCAGGAGCCCGCCGTCAGGATCGGTATGGCGGCAAGATCGACCTCATGGCGGGTGGGCGAGACGGTGCATCGCTGCGATCGAGCCCAGACCATCGTTCGAGCAGAGCTGGCGCCCTGAGCCGCGTCAACGAGTTGTCCCGGACCTCGACCCGCGCTCGCGCGCCCGTAGCTCGATCACGTTTCCGGCGTGAGCAAGGCGACGCGCCTCAAGCTCACGCGCCAGCTGCGCTACGACGTCCCATCTCCCAGCTGCCGATGCTGCAGCAAGGGCTCCCGCCAGCGCCTCCTCAACGTCCGCGCCGTTTTGGACAGCGTTTGGACATCGATCAGAGGCGTGGATGGGATTCGAACCCACGTATGACGGTTTTGCAAACCGTTGCCTAACCACTTGGCTACCACGCCGCTACGCGCAATCCCCCGCCGGGAGCGGGAACATGCCACAACGGCGGCGGCTGGCAAAGCGCTACCGCGCCAGCGAAAGTCGATTGCTTGCCTCCCGGCTTGCTCGCTTGCTGACGCCCGACGTCCCTACTTCGGCTGCAAGCACGACGAGAACGTCCAGCCCGTGACGCCAGGCCGCGGGCCATCGACCAGCTGGACCCGGATGCCGCCCTGAAGCACCGCCTCGACCTCGCGAGCCTTGGTCCCCGCCGGAGCAAAGGTCGCCCGCGAGCGGACCAGCTGCTTGTAGGCCGCGTCGTCCTTCTGGGCGTTGGCGCGGCTCGCGGCATCGAAGTCTTCGCGGCTGTCGAAGAGCATCACGGTCGGCAGGCCGTCCAGGCTGTGGAGCACGCCGACATCGCCGAGCCGCAGCGCCGCCGGCGCGGAGCGCGCCTCGGCCGTGAGCACCCAGGCTCGCCACGCGAAGACTCCGCCGGCGGCCGCAAGAGCCACGAGCGCAGCCGCGACGACGACCGGGACGGCGCTGCGCGGGTGCGGCGTGACGACGGTCACGCCCGTCGGCGGTTGCGAGAGGCTCGAGAGCGAAGAGAGCGACTGCGGCGACTGCGCGTAGTTTGGAAGGGACTGCGAAAGGCTCGTGCCCATCGGTCGGCCACAGCCGATGCACGTGGGGGCGGCGTCGGAGATCTGGCGGAAGCAGTCCGGGCACGCGACAAGCGCCATGGCGGAGCTAAGTGTAGGCCCCAAAAAGCGATCGCGGGAGGGCGAGGGACAAGGTCATATGTGCTGCCGCACGGCGTCGCCCATTTCGCCGGTGGACAGCACGCGCTCGACTTTCTCGAGCGCGTCCGGACGTTGCCGGACCCCGGAGCCACCGCCGCCCATGTCGCTGGTGCGGGCGCCGCCCGTGATTACGGCATCGACTGCGCGCTCGACCGCACGGGCCTCTTCTTCGAGGCCCAGCGAGTGGCGCAGGAGCATCGCAGCGCTCGAAATCGTGCCGAGGGGGTTCGCGACGCCCTTGCCCGCGATGTCCGGCGCCGAGCCGTGGATCGGCTCGTACAACCCGCGGCGACCGTCGCCGAGCGATGCGCTCGGCAGCAGCCCCAGCGACCCCGCGAGGACCGCGGCCTCGTCGGTCAATATGTCGCCGAACATGTTCTCGGTGACGACGACGTCGAACGATCGCGGCGCCGTGATCAGCCGCATCGCGCAGGAGTCGACGAGCTGATGCTCGAGGCGAACGTCGGGGTGCTCGGCGCCGACCTCGATGGCGACCTCGCGCCAGAGGCGGGACGACTCGAGGACGTTCGCCTTGTCCACGGACGTCACGAGCTTGCGGCGCGCGCCCGCGAGACGGAACGCCAGGCGCACGACACGGCGGACTTCCTCGTCCGTGTACTCGAGCGTGTCGACCGCGCGCGTGCGGTCGCCCACCTTCTCGCGCAAGCGCGGCTTGCCGAAGTAGAGGCCGCCCGTCAGCTCGCGCACGAAGAGGATGTCGACGCCCTCGAGGCGCTCGGCCTTCAGCGGCGACACGGAAGCGAGCGCCGGGTGAACGCGGACCGGGCGCAGGTTGGCGAAGAGCCCGAGGGCGCGGCGGATGGCGAGGAGGCCCTGCTCGGGGCGCACCTTCGCCCGCGGATCGTCCCACTTGGGGCCGCCGACGGCGCCGAGGAGGACCGCGTCGGCGCGCTCGCACGCGGCGAGCGTCTCCTTGGGGAGCGGCTCACCGGAGGCGTCGATCGCGGCGCCGCCGATGAGGTGCTCGGCGAAGGCGAACTCGTGCCCGAACCGGGCCGCCAGCTTCTCGAGAACCTTCTTCGCCTCGCCGACGACCTCCGGGCCGATGCCGTCGCCCGGAAGCAGAACCACGCTCGCCTTCATCTTATGCAGCTCCCTTTTCCTTGTGGGCCTCGCTCGCGACCGCGAGGCCGTATTCGATCCCGTCCGCGAGGGCCAGCCAGGATGCCTCGAGGACATTGGACGACGCGCCGACGGTCGTCCAGCGTTCCTCCCCGTAGCTGCTCTCGATGAGGACCCGCGTAATCGCCGACGTGCCCGCGCCGCCGTCGAGGATGCGGACCTTGTAGTCCTCGAGGCGGATGCCGGTGACGTGCGGGTAGGCCGACGCGAGCGCCTTACGCAGCGCGGCGTCGAGCGCGCTCACGGGGCCGTTCCCCTCCGCCGCCGTGTGGACGACTTCGCCGCGGACGCGGATCTTGATGGCCGCGTCGGACACGGCCTCCTCGTGCTGCCGCTGGCCGACCATCACCTTGTAGTCGACGAGCTCGAAGGGCGCCTTGTATCCCGTCCCCTGCCGCCGCATCATCAGCGCGACCGAGGCCTCCGCCGCCTCGAAGGCGAAGCCTCGCGCCTCGCGCTCCTTCAGGCCGCGCAGGACGGCGTTCTCCGCGCCGGCGTCCAGCGCGACCTCGTACTCCTCGGCTTTCGCGAGGACGTTGCCTCGTCCGGAGAGCTCGCTCACGACGACGCGCGTCGAGTTGCCGACGAGCTGGGGGTCGACGTGCTCATAGGCCCGCGCGCTGCGGCGGATCGCGGCGACATGCATCCCGCCCTTGTGGGCGAAAGCGCTGCGGCCCACGTACGGGGCGTGCGTGTCCGGCGCGAGGTTGGCGATTTCGGCAACTTCGCGGGCGACGTGTGTCAGCTCTCGCAGCGCGCCCTCGCGCAGGCAGCGCCGATTCATCTTCAGCTCGAGCGTCGGGATGATGGAGCACAGGTTGGCGTTGCCACAGCGCTCGCCGTACCCGTTGATCGTGCCCTGGACCTGCACGGCACCCGCGCGGACCGCAACGATCGAGTTGGCCGCCCCGCAGCCGATGTCGTCGTGCGTGTGAATACCGATCGAGCGCTTGAGTTTCGTGGCCATCAAGCGCACGCGGTCCTCGATCTCCCAGGGCGGCGTTCCACCGTTGGAGTCGCACAGGACCACTGTATCTGCCCCGCCGCTCGCCGCCGCGAGTAGCGTTTCGGTCGCGTACTCGGCGTCCTCGCGGAACCCGTCGAAGAAGTGCTCCGCGTCGTAAATCACGCGACGCCCGCTCTCGACCAGGTACTCGACCGTCTCGGCGATCATCTTCAGGTTCTCTTCCGGCGTGGTGCGCAGAACGTCGCGCACGTGCAGGAGCGAAGTCTTCCCGAAGATGGTGCACACCGGCGCGCGCGTCGCCAGGAGCGAAGCCACCTGCGGGTCCTCGTCGGGGCCGATGCCCGCGCGGCGCGTGGCGCCGAACGCGGCCAGTTGCGAGCGCTCCCACGCCAGGTCGCGCGCGCGCTCGAACACCTCGGCGTCCTTCGGGTTCGACCCGGGCCACCCGAGCTCGATGTACGCGACGCCCAGTCCGTCCAGCAGGCGGGCGATACGAATCTTGTCCGCCGCCGACAGGCTGATGCCCTCGCGCTGCGTTCCGTCGCGAAGGGTCGTGTCGTAGACGGCTACGGGGCTTACGGGTTGTTCAGGCGTGCGTGGATTCATAGCGCTTGATGTCTTCGAGGCGCGCGAGCAGGTAGCCCAGCTCATCGACGCCGTTGACGAGACACTCCTTGGCAAAGGGGTCGATCTCGAAGCGAGCCGAAGGCCCGCCGACGAGCGCGACGCTCTGTGCGGGCAGGTCGACCGCGATGCGCGCGGCGGGATTGGCGTGGCGCGCCTCGAGGAGCTGCGCGTGAAAGGCGGGATCGACGGCGATCGGCAGGAGGCCGTTCTTCATCGCGTTCTGGCGGAAGATGTCGGCGAACGACGGGGCGACGATCGCGCGCAGCCCCCAGCCGACGAGCGCCCAGGGCGCGTGTTCGCGCGACGAGCCGCAGCCGAAGTTCGCGCCGGCGACGAGGATCTGCGCTCCCTTCGCGTCCGGCCGGTTCAGCGGGAAATCGACGTTGGGTTTCCCGTCAGGCAGTATGCGCCAGTCGGCGAAGACGGACTCGCCGAGGCCACGCTTGTCGGTGACTTTGAGGAAGCGCGCCGGGATGATCTGGTCGGTGTCGACGTTGTCGACGGGGAGGACAACGTAGGCCGAGTCGAACGTCGTGAACGCGTCCCTCTTTCCGGCGGTGCTCATGCTAGGTCTCCAGGTTTCGACAACGCTCCGGCAGAGCCGGAGATGTCCCGTCCCATCAATGTGCGGGGATCGGTGACGCGACCGGTAACGGCGGTCGCCGCCGCGGTGAGCGGCGAGGCGAGCATCGTTCTGCCGCCGCGCCCCTGCCGCCCTTCGAAGTTGCGGTTGCTGGTGCTCACCGAGTACTGCCCCGGCTTGAGCTGGTCTCCGTTCATCGCGATGCACATCGAACAGCCGGCCTCGCGCCACTCCGCACCGGCGGCGCGGAAGACGGCGTCGAGCCCTTCGGCCTCTGCCTGGCGCTTGATGGCCTGCGACCCGGGGACGACGAGCACCTGGACGCCGGGGGCGACCTTGCGTCCGCGAAGGATGCTTGCGGCCGCGCGCAGGTCCGACATGCGCGAATTGGTGCACGAGCCGATGAAGACGACGTCGACGCGTTGCTCGGCGATCGGAGCGCCGGCCTTCAGGCCCATGTAGTCGAGCGCCTTGGCGAGCGCGGCGCGGTCGGCCGCGTTCTCCGCGGACTCCGGCGCGGGCACCGTGTCGGTCACCGGGATGCCCATGCCCGGATTCGTACCGTAGGTGATCATCGGCGCGAGCTTGCTCGCGTCGAGCTTGACCGACGCGTCGAACGTCGCGCCGTCATCGGTGCGCAGCGTGCGCCAGTCGGCGAGGGCCTTGTCCCACGCCTCGCCGGTCGGGGCGAAGCGCCGGCCCTTGAGCCACGCGAACGTCTTCTCGTCCGGCGCGATCATCCCGGCGCGGGCGCCCGCCTCGATCGACATGTTGCAGACCGTCATCCGCGCCTCCATGTCGAGCGCCTCGATCGCCGAGCCGCGGTACTCGATGACGTGTCCGGTGGCGCCGCCGGTGCCGATCTTCGCGATGAGCGC
This sequence comes from uncultured Myxococcales bacterium, assembly GCA_937998045.1. Classification (GTDB taxonomy): domain Bacteria; phylum Myxococcota_A; class Polyangia; order Polyangiales; family Polyangiaceae; genus Palsa-1150. Next base: position 4,318 of record CALKVG010000107.1, on the reverse strand, counting down.
GAGGATGATGTCCTTCGCGCCCACGCCCGGCTGCAGCGCGCCGTCGACGCGCACTTCGAGGGTTTTGGCCTTGCGCTGGAGCAGGCATTGCGTCGCGAGGACGTGCTCGACCTCGCTCGTCCCGATGCCGAACGCGAGCGCGCCGAACGCGCCGTGCGTCGAAGTGTGGCTGTCGCCGCAAACGATCGTGCGCCCGGGCTGCGTGACCCCGAGCTCCGGCCCGATGACGTGAACGATGCCCTGGTCGGCCGAGCCGAGCGCGAAGAGCTGCACGCCGAACTCGGCGCAGTTCTCCTCGAGCTTTCGGAGCTGCGCCTCGGCCTGCGGGTCGACGACCGCCAGGCCGCGCGGGAGCGTCGGCGTCGAGTGGTCCATCGTGGCGACCGTGCGGTCCGGGCGACGCACGCGCAGACCGCGCGCGCGGAGGCCGTCGAAGGCCTGCGGCGACGTGACCTCGTGAACGAGGTGCAGGTCGATGTAGAGCACCGCCGGGGCGCCCGCGTCCTCGCGGACGACCGATGAGTTTGCGTCCTCACGGACGACGTGACGACCCCACACCTTTTCGAATAGCGTCGTTGGTTTGCTCACGGTCGATTCTCCTGAACGGCAGCCGCCGGCGCGGGCTGCGGCGGGGGCGGTACCGAGGCCGCACGGGGGCGAGACGGCGCGTGGCCGAGCGCAACCAGCATGCGGCTCAGCGCCTTGAGATAGGCCTTCACGCTGGCGACGATAATGTCCGTGTCGCTGGCGTGGCCGTGGAAGACGGGCGGGCTGGCAACGTCGTGCTGCGCGCTCACGGTCCCCCGGTCCTGGAGCGCCTGGACGCGGACGGTGACTTCGCCGAGGGCGTCGATGCCCTCGGTGACCGAACGCACCGAGAACTCGAGGAGCTCGGAAGGAGCCTTCACCAGCGCATCGATCGCCTTGTACGCGGCGTCGACCGGACCGGTGCCGACCGCCGCGTGCGTGTACACCCTGCCGTCCGGCGCGCGCAGTCGCACGGTGGCCGTGGGCATACCTTGCGTCCCGCAGCCGACGAGCAGGCCGTCGAGCGAATAGATCTCCTCTTGCGGCTGGCCGTCGTCGTTGACCAGCGCCTCGAGGTCGGCGTCCGCGACGGACTTGCGCCGATCCGCCAGCGCCTTGAACCGCGTGAAGACGCGCTCCAGGGCGCTGTCGTCGAACGAGTATCCCAGCTCCGTGAGGCGCGAGGCCAGCGCGGCCCGGCCCGAATGCTTGCCGAGGACGAGGCGTGTCTGCGTCGCGCCGACGCTCTCGGGGGTCATGATCTCGTACGTCGACCGGTTCTTGAGCATCCCGTCCTGATGAATGCCCGACTCGTGAGCGAAGGCGTTGGCCCCGACGATCGCCTTGTTCGGCTGCACGTGAATGCCGGTCACGCTGCTCACCAGGCGGCTGATCCGGACGAGCTGCGTCGAGTCGATGCCGGTGCGGAGACCGAACTTGGCCTCGCGCGTGGCGAGCGCCATGACGATCTCTTCGAGCGAGGTGTTGCCCGCGCGCTCGCCGATCCCGTTGATGGTCACCTCGGCCTGGCGAGCGCCGGCGAGGATGCCCGCGAGCGCGTTGGCCGTCGCGAGGCCGAGATCGTCATGGCAGTGCACGGACAGGATGACGTCCTGGGCCCCGGGGACGTTGGACCGGATACTCCGGATGAGCGCCCCGAACTCGTCGGGGGTCGTGTAGCCGACGGTATCCGGGATATTCAGCGTCGTCGCGCCGGCCCGGATCGCGTGCGTCAGCACCTCGTAGAGAAACTCGGGATCGCTGCGGCCGGCGTCCATCGGGCTGAACTCGACGTCCTGGCAATACCCCTTGGCGTGCGCGACCATTTCGTCGACGCGGGCGATCACGTCCGCAGGGGTCATCCGCAGCTGATGCTTCATGTGCAGCTCGGAGGTCCCGATGAACGTGTGGATCCGCGGGCGGGCCGCCGGCTTCACCGCCTCCCACGCGCGGTCTATGTCCGATCGGTTCGCCCGCGCGAGGCCGCATACGATCGGCGGCTCGCGCGACGGCCGGCCCTCGACGGCGCGGACGCCCACCTTCTCGGCGATCGTCCGTACGGCTGCGAGGTCGTCCGGCGACGCGGCCGGGAAACCTGCTTCGATGACGTCGACCCCGAGGCGGGCGAGGGCACGCGCCACCTCGAGCTTCTCTGGCGACGTCATCGTCGCGCCGGGCGACTGCTCGCCGTCGCGCAGCGTCGTATCGAAGATGCGTACGTAGGAATCGCTGGTCGTCGTATCCATTCCGCGCCTCGGTTGCGTTGAAAAAACCTGACTTCTTTTGGGGCCGGCGCCCCAAAAGAGAACGTGACTAGTCCTCGACTTTGACCGGGTCCAAGAAGGGCATCATCGCGCGCAGCTTCTCGCCCACCTGCTCGATCTGCAGGTCGCGCTCCTTCGCGCGCATGGCCTGGAAGCCCTTGCGGCCGGTCTCGTTCTCGTCGATCCACTTGCGCGCGAACTGGCCCGAGCGGATCTCGTCGAGCACCTTGCGCATCGTCTCCTTCGCGTGGGTGTCCACGACGCGCGGCCCCGAGACGTAATCTCCGTATTCGGCCGTGTCGCTGATCGAGTACCGCATGTAGCGGAGGCCGCCGCGGTACATCAGGTCGACGATGAGCTTGAGCTCGTGCAGGCACTCGAAGTATGCGACCTCCGGCTGGTAGCCGGCCTCGACGAGAGTGTCGAAGCCCGCCTTCACGAGGGCGCTCGCGCCGCCGCAGAGGACCGCCTGCTCGCCGAAGAGATCCGTCTCGGTCTCCTCGGCGAACGTCGTCTCGAGAACGCCGGCGCGCGCCGCGCCGATACCGGCAGCGTAAGAGAGCGCCTGGGCGTGCGCCTTGCCGCTCGCGTCCTGGTGGACAGCGATGAGCGCGGGAACGCCCTGCCCCTCCTGGAACGTCTCGCGCACGCGGTGACCGGGCCCCTTCGGCGCGATCATCGTCACGTCGACGTCCGCCTGCGGCTTGATCGTGCCGAAGCGGATGTTGAACCCGTGGGCGAACATGAGCGTCTTGCCCTTGCTGAGGTGCGGGGCAACCTCGGCGGCGTAGAGCTTCGCCTGCGACGTGTCCGGGACGAGCAGCATTACGACGTCGGCCCAAGCGGCCGCCTCGGCCACCGCCGATACCGGGAGCCCCGCGGCCTTCGCCTTGGCCACGCTCTTGCTCGTCGCTGGCAGGCCGACGCGCACCTGGACGCCGCTGTCATGCAGGTTGAGCGCGTGGGCATGCCCCTGCGATCCGTAGCCGATGATGGCCACCTTCTTCGCGCGGATGAGGGAGAGATCGCAGTCCTTGTCGTAGAAAATCTTTGCCATGTTCGTTGTTCCTCGTCTCACACTTTGCTGGGGAATTCGCTCACGCCGCCTTCGCGTCGTCGTCGCCAGGCTCGGGGTCGCCCGGTCCGGGGTCACCCGGTTCGGGAGCCAGCGGATCGCGCGTCGGGACGACCGCCTCGGCGCTGCGCAGCATCGCGACCGCGCCGGTCCGCACCATTTCGAGGATGCCGAACGGCCGCAGGACGTCGACGAGGCCCTCGATCTTCTCGGCGGCGCCGGTGATCTCGGCGACGAGCGCCTCCGGGCCGACGTCGACGACGCGCGCGCGGAAGACGTCGCACAGGCGCATGACCTCGCCGCGCGCAGCAGCGTCCGCGCGCACCTTGATGAGCGCGAGCTCGCGCACCACCGTCGACGCCGCCGTCGCGTCCTCGATGCGCAAGACGTTGACGAGCTTGTACAGGTTCGCCTCGATGCGGCGGGCGGCGTCGTCGTCCGCTTCGAGGACGATCGTCATGCGGGACACGCCCTCTCGTTCGGTGCGACCGACGGTGAGGGAGACGATGTTGTAGTTGCGACGTCGAAGGAGCGACGTCATCCGGTTCAGGACGCCCGGTCGGTCTTCGACGTACGCGATGAAGGTGTGAAGTGAGGTTTTGCTCATCGATTGTCTCCCATTCACTCGTCCGAGGCCGTTTCCACGATCGGGCTGGGTCGCCGGATCATGTCGTGCAGGTCCGCCCCGGCCGGCACCATGGGGTAGACGCTGTCTTCCTGTTCGACGCGGAAGTCGATGACCGCCGTCTCCTTGGACGCGCGCGCCGCCGCCACCACGTCCGCGATCTGCTCGCGCTCGGTCACGCGCATCCCGGCGAGGCCGTGCGCCTCGGCGAGCTTCACGAAATCGGGGCTTCGCATCGGCGTGGCGGAGTAACGCCCGCCATAGAAGAACTGCTGCCACTGGCGGACCATGCCGAGATACCCGTTGTTGATGATGGCAACTTTAATG
>CALKVG010000106.1 GCA_937998045.1 uncultured Myxococcales bacterium | reverse complement strand
TCCGGGTGCAAAGCGCCGCTGTTACCGGGCGCAGCCGGACTCGTGTTCGACCTGGGGAGCGTCTTGTTCGACCCGGTGGGTCGCGGGATCCCTGCAGCGCGCCCGCTGTTGTTCTTCCCGCCGAGCGCCGCGTCGCTCGCGGGATCGGCCGGGATTGCGGGCACGCCCACCGCGGTCTTGGGCGAGGGCTTGCGTCCGGATTCCGCTTGGCTGCCCTTGTTGTTCTTGTCGTCGGGCGTCACAGGCTCCGGCGAGATGATACTCCGCCCGGCGAAAAAAAGGCCCTTTCCTCTCGGACGCACGACGCGTCCGGTAGGGCGCAGGCTCAAGTGTTCGCTGCGGCACGCGCCACCACCGCGAGCGAAACGTCGCCGGATCGCGCGTCGCTCAGCACGCGCGCGCACGCCTCGAACGTTGCGCCTGTCGTGCAGACGTCGTCGACGAGCAGTACGCGCCGACCGCGCACGGCGGCCGGCGCGCGCACGCGGAACGCGCGCTCGACGTTCGTCCTTCGGGCCTCGCGGTCGAGCGTCGCTTGCCGCGGTGTGTCGCGAACCCGCGCGAGCGCTAGCGGAAGCGTCGGGGCGCCCAGGCGGCGCGCCAGCCGCGCCGCGAGCAACGCGGCTTGATTGTAGCCGCGCTCGGCGAGGCGCATCCGGTGCAGTGGGACCGGCACCACGACCGCTCCCGAGAGCGCGGTCGCGTGCGGCTCGACGGCGCGCCACAATAGGTCCGCCAGCGGGCGCGCGAGGTCGGGGCGGTCCTCGTACTTGAACCGCGCGATCGCCCGGGCGACCGGGCCGCCGTAGACGAACGCGGCGATCGCCCGCGCGTCGTCGATGCGCGCGCGCTCCGCGCCTGCCGCGCACGCCGGGCAAAAAGCCGCCAGCAGCGCCACCCGCGCGTCGCACGCGGCGCAGCGCGGCGGCGCGAGCAGGGCCGCGAGTGCCTCGAAGCTGAGCGATGCGAACGCCGTCGCCATACCGCCTATTCGGCGGGCGTGGCCGGCGGTTGCGCGCCGTCGGGCCACTCCTCGGCGGTGACGGCGAAGAGGACGTGATCTTCCCAGGCGCCCGCGATGCACAGGTAGCGCGCGGCGGAGCCCTCGCGGCGGTAGCCCGCCTTCTCCAGGACGCGCAGGCTCGCCTTGTTCCTCGGCATCACCGCGGCCTGGACGCGGTGCAGGCCCCCGGCGCCGAACGCGAACGTCGTCGCCGCGCGCACGGCCTCCGTCATGAGCCCGCGCCCCTGCCTCTCCCCGTCGATCCAGTAGCCGAGGTAGGCGTTCTGGAAGGCGCCGCGCAGGATGCCGCCGAGCGCCACCCGGCCAATGATGCGCGATTCGTCCTCGCGCGGCGTGACGAACAGGACGAACGACTGCCCTCGCTTCCATTCGCGGCGATGCCGCAGGACGGCGCGCGACACGGACGTGAGCGACGCCGGATCGTCGCCGGGTGCGGGCGCGACGCTCCATGGCCGCAGGTGGGCCTCGTTGGCGCGCAGCGAGCGACGCAGCTCCGGCATGTCGCTCGTCCGCGGGGGACGCAGAACGAGGCGCTCGGTCGCAATGCGTGTCCCCAGCGAAGGGACCTGCCAGGGGAGGTCCGCGATCATCGGGACCTCATAGTAACTGGACGGGGTCCACGTCGATCACGGCTCGAACACCGCGCGGCACGGCCTTTCCGCCGACGATGGCGTCGTCGAGGATCGCCAGGGCCGCCCGCAGCTCCGGCCGCCGCGCGCCGCGGAGCATCAAGCGAAAGCGCCATCGGTTCCGGATGCGCGCGATCGGCGCCGGCGCCGGACCCTGCACGAGGACGGAGCCGCCGCGGACGGCCTCGGTCGAGCGGGCCGCGTCGGCCAGGCGCTCGCACGTCTGCCGGGCCTCGTTCTCGTCCACGGCGTCCACGCGAAGCAGCGCCGCGTGCGTGAACGGCGGGTACCCGAGCTCGCGCCGATCGGCGAGCTCGCGCTCGAGGAACGCGGCGACGTCATGGCGTGCGGCGAGCGCGACCGCCGGGTGGTCCGGATCCCACGTCTGCACGAAGACGCGCCCGGGGACGTCCCCGCGACCTGCGCGCCCTGCGACCTGGACCAACAACTGGAAGGCTCGCTCGCTCGCGCGGTAATCCGGGATGCTGAGGGCCGCGTCCGCGTTGACGACGCCGACGAGGGTCACGTTAGGCAAGTCGTGCCCCTTGGTGACCATCTGGGTCCCGACCAGCACATCGATCTCGCGGTTTCGCACGCGCGCGAGGACGGCGTCGATGCGCTTGCCGCTCGCCACGTCCCGGTCGAGGCGCGCGACGCGCGCGCCCGGGAACGCCGCCGCGAGCGTCTCCTCGAGCTTCTCGGTGCCGATCCCCTCGAGGGCGAGCGCCTCCGCCTGGCACTTCGTGCAGCGCTCGCCGAGGGGCGCCTCGTAGTCGCAGTAGTGGCAGCGCACGATGCCGCGCCCGCCGGAGGTTGCGCGCCCCTTGTGGAACGTGAGGGCGACCGAGCACGCGTCGCAGCTGAGCATGTGCCCGCATGCCTCGCAGCGGACGCTCGGCGCGAAGCCGCGGCGGTTCAAGAAGAGGATCGTCTGTTCGCGGGCGGCCAGAGCGCTCTCGATGGCGCGGAAGAGCGGCATGCTGATGCGCCGGTCGCCGGTGGGACCGGCGCCGATGCGTCGCAGGTCGACGATCTGGACCGCGGGCATCGGTTGCGCGCGCGCGCGCTGCGTCAGGACGAGCCGCCTGGCGCGCCCAGTCCGGGCGAGGTGCTCGCTCTCGAGGGACGTCGTGGCGCTGCCGAGGACGCAGACGCCCCCCGCACGGTGGGCGCGCCATATGGCCATGTCGCGCGCGTGGTAGCGAACGCCATCTTCCTGCTTGAAGCTCGGGTCGTGCTCCTCGTCGACGATCGTGAGCCCCAGCTTGCGGACCGGGGCGAAGAGCGCGCTGCGTGCGCCGATGGCTACGTCGACCTCGCCGCCGCGCAGGCGCTGCCACATGGCGAGGCGTTCGCGCGGCGTCAGCCCCGAGTGAAGGACGGCGACGTCGTCCCCGAAGCGCGCCCGGAAGCGCGCGACGAGCTGCGGCGTGAGGGCGATCTCGGGCACGAGCACCATCGATCCCAGGCCGGCGTCTCTCGCGACGGCGATCGCGCGGAGGTAAACCTCGGTCTTTCCGCTGCCGGTGACGCCGTGCAAGAGAAACGTGGCCGCCTGGGTCGCGCGCAGCGCCGTCGCGATCGCGGCCACCGCAGCCGCCTGCTCCTCCGTGGGATCCGGGGGGACGTCGCGCGCGGCCGCGTCGACGAAGAATGGATCCGCGGGCGCGGCGCGCTCCTCGATCGCCACTAGCCCGAGCTCGGCCAGCTTGCGCGCTGCGGTGCGGGCGCTGCCCCAGCGCTCGGCGAGCTTCGGCAGCGGCGTCGCGCCGGCCGCGCGCACGTGGGCCAGGATGGCCGCGGCCTGCCCCCGGAGCGGCGCTTGCTCGACGCGCGCCGTCGGGCATACCCACTGGACGCGCCGCGCGCCGACCCCGCGCGCCGAGTCGAAGAGCGTCGGGCCCTTCAGCTCGCGCGCCGTCTCGCGATCCATCGGAGGAAGCGCGAGGCGGACGACTTCGCCGATCGGCGCGAAGTAATACGACGCGAGGCCCGTCAGGAACGCGAGCAGGTCCTCGGGGATCGCAGGTTCGCTGTCGACCAGACGCGCGATCGCCTTGACCCCCTTTGGGGCCTCTCCTTCGCGGACGGCGAGGGCCACGCCCACCAGCCGCCGACCCGCGAAGGGACACACCACCCGCGCTCCCACGAGAGAGGCTGCGGCCAATCCGTCGGGGACGGCGTAGGTGAACGGTCGCGCGAGCGGAACCGGAAGCGCGACGTCGGCGAGGAGCATGGGCCGAGGCGTAGCGTCCTATCGCCTCACGCGGAGGGCGTGCACGAGGAACGCTGCGGCCACGGCGAGGACGGTCAGGACGAGCGCCGCGAGCGCCGCGACGCGCCCCCGCGCGTGCGCAACTATCGCGGCGGGACGCGTGACGACGGTCGGTTTCGCAGGGTCGGCGCCGGGAAGCGAAAACACCGCCGAGGCAACCGTACGCGACGCGGACTCGCCGGGCGACTCCGCCTTCGCCCTCTCGACGACGTGGACCACCACCGCGGGGCCTTGTTCGAGCGCCGCGACGGCGCACTCGCGCGCCCGGCGTCGCTCGACGATGTCGGCGCCGAAGGTGCTTGCGAACCATTCGCCCAGCTGAAGAGGGCTCGCCACCATCCGGGCGCTCGCGGCGTACGTCTCGAGGTCGCGCAACATGGCGCCCGCGGAGGGGTAGCGCGCCGCGCGATCGCTGGCGAGCGCTTTGGTCAGGATGGCGCGGAGGCGCTCGGCCTCCGGAAGATGGTCCACCGGCAGCTCGGGGATCTGCGCTGCGCGCGCCTGTTCGAGCAAGCTCGAGCGGCCCTCGCCCGTCCTGTACATGCGTCGGCCCGTGGCCACCTCCCACAGGACGATGCCCGCCGCGAAGACGTCGGCACGGGCGTCGATCGTCTCGCCGCGCGCCTGCTCGGGGCTCATGTACCCAGCCTTGCCGCGCAGGGCCTCGTCGAGCTCGTGCGCCGTCGCGCCGGTGGTGGGCACCGTCTCGGTCGCGCGAGCGATCCCGAAGTCGCACACCTTGACCCCCCCCTCGAACGAGACGAGCAGGTTCGACGGCGACACGTCGCGGTGCACGATGCCCAGGGGCCGCCCCTCGTCGTCGAGCCGGCGGTGCGCGTAGTCGAGCCCACGCAGGGCCTCGCGCACGACGTGGAGGCCGAGCTCGAACGGGAAACGGATCTTCGCCTGCGAGCACCGGCGCAAGAGCTCGTTGAAGTCGAACCCCTCGACGTACTCCATGGCGATGTAGAGGCGCCCTCCCTCCCGGCCGAGATCGAACACCTGGACGACGTTGCCGTGGCTCAGTCGCGCGGCGAGCTTCGCCTCGTGCACGAGCATCGCACTGAAGCCAGGGTCGCCCGCAAGCGCCGGGAGGATCTGCTTGACCACGCACAGTCGGGTGGCCCCCAGATCCGTGCGTTGACGGGCGAGGAAAATTTCCGCCATCCCGCCCTTACCGACGAAGTCGAAGAGCGTGTAGCCGCCGAAACTGCGGGGCAACTGGCTGGCGGCGGTCAGGGCGGCTGCTTCTGCCACGCGCACAGCATCACACCCCGGAGGCGTGCCCCGCAACCTTGGCGCTGCGAGGGTCCGTTTCGGCTGCAAGGCCGCTCCGATGCATCGCGCCGCGCCGCGCCGCGCTACAGCCTGCGTGCGCTCGGCGGCCAAACGATCGCATAATGGGGGGCATGTCCCTGTCGCCGCCGGGCCCGCCGGATGGAGGAGCGCGCCCGCCGCGGGCGGACTCGCCTCCCACGTCGAGGATCGGCCGGTTGGCACGCCTCGGGGCGCTGGCACCGCGAGCGATTCCGGTCGCGGCAGAGGCCGTTCGGCGGGCGATCGGGGGCCCCCGGACCGAGGACGAGGAGCGCGAGGCGCGCCGCCGCTTCGCGCAAAACGCGAAGAAGACGGCGGAGGCCATGCTCCGGACGCTCGGCGAGATGAAGGGGCTGCCCCTCAAGCTCGGGCAGATGGCGTCCTACGTGGATGGGCTGGCGCCGCCCGGGTACGAGGAGAAGTTCCAGCGCGTCCTCGCGCGTTTGCAGCAGAAGGCGCCGCCCCTCTCGCCCGAGGCCGCCGTGAAGGTCATTCGTGAGGACCTAGGCGCGCATCCTCGGGAGGTCTTCGCCGAATGGGAGGACGATCCGTTCGCCGCGGCGAGCATCGGGCAGGTGCACAGGGCCGTGACGCGTGGCGGCGAGCGGGTGGCCGTCAAGGTGCAGTACCCGGGCATCGACAAGGCGATCGCGAACGACCTCAAGAGCCTCTCGATGCTCGAGACGATGATCGCGCCCATAGGCCGGCGCTACCAGAGCAAGGAGACGCTCGACGAGATCAAGGCGGTGTTCCTCGCGGAGATCGACTACGGGCTCGAGGCGGAGGCGGTCGATGCGTTCCGTCGTATCCACGAGGGCGACGGCGACATCGTCATCCCGCGGGTTCACCATTCGCTCTCGAGCAAGCGCGTCCTCACGCTCGAGCTCATCGAGGGCGACGACTATTCGACCTTCTGCGAGCGCGCCTCGCAGGCCGACCGCAACTCCGCCGGCCAGACGCTGGCGCGCTTCATGTTCCGCGCCCTCTGGGGACACGGCCTCCTCTACGCCGACCCGCACCCGGGCAACTACCGCTTCCTGGGCGGAGGTCGGGTCGCATTCCTCGACTTCGGCTGCAACAAGAGGATTCCGCCGGTGCTAGTCGAGGGGATGAAGCGTTACGTCCGTGCGTTGCAGCGCGCGGACGAGTCGGGGTTCTATCGTGCGTGCGTCGACGTCCTCGGCTACGACCCCAGCGATCCCGAGAGCTTCGCGCTGTACACGCAGTACACGCGGCTCATCCTGCGGCCGCTCGTGGAGGATGGTCCCTTTCGGTACACCAAGGAGTTCGCTCGGGAGACGGTCGCGTTCCTCGTGCGGGGCGGCAAGAAGATCGTCCTTCGACCGGACGAGGCGTTCCCCTCGCTGCCCGCTCCCGTGCGGATGCCCAGTGACTACACCTTCGTGAACCGCCTGCAGTGGGGCTTCGTCAGCGTGCTGGCAGGGCTGGGCGCGGAGGCGAACTGGCGCCGCGTCGTCGAGCCTTGGCTCGCGACCGAGCTCGAGTCGACCCCGCAGTAGCCTGGCCTCTCTCGAAGCTGCCCCTCGCTTGGGCCCCGCGCTATCGTGCGGCCGATGTCGTCCGTGGAGCCGTGCAAGCTCGAGCGACCCCCGTCGCGGGACGAAGCGGCGAGCTCCTACGGTGACGCGCGGAGCGAGAACCTGCTCATCCATGGCGAGAACCTCGAGGCGATGCGTCGGATCGCCGGCGCGGGATTCGCCGGGCGCTTCCGTTGCATTTACTTCGATCCGCCGTTCAACTCCGGGCGCCGCTTCGCCGAGTACGACGACGCGCTGACGCCCGCCGCATGGCGCGCGATGATCCGCGACCGGCTCGAGTCGGCGCGAGCCCTCCTCGCCACCGACGGGGCAATCTATGCGGAGATCGACGACACCGAGCTCGGCTCCTTGCAATGCGAGATGGACGCGGTGTTCGGTCGCGAGCAGCGCGTCTCGACCGTCACTGTCGTGCGCAGCGCGGCGACCGGCCACAAAGCGATCAACCGCGGTCCGGTGAACGTCACCGACTTTCTCCTCGTATACGCAAAGGACCGCGCCCGCTGGCGCTGCAACGCGCTCGTGCGCGAGCGGGCGACTTACGATGAGGCTTACCGCACCTGGCTCGAGAACCCGGCCGACCCGGCCGAGCGCTGGCGTTTCGAGTCGCTCGCGCGCCACGCGCGGCGCGCGCTGGGAGACCGAGCGACCCGCGCGCGCATCGTGGAGTACGCGCTCGAGCACGCCGATCACGTCGTCCGGTTCGCGCAGCCGCGCTACGACGCCGTGAGCCGTCAGGCGCGCGCGCTCATCGACCTTTCGCGTCGCGAGCCCGATCGCGTTCTCCGACTCGAGCGCACCGGGCGCCGCGACTTCATCCTGCGCGGGGGCAACCGCGTCCTCTTCCTCGCCGACAAGCTCGCCGTTCGCGGCGACAGCCGCATCCTCGTCGAGCCGCTCACCAACGTGTGGGACGACGTACCCTTTCAGGGCATCGCCCGCGAAGGCGGCGCGCGCTTCGTCCGGAACAAGAAGCCCGAGCGGCTGATCGCCCGCATCCTGGAGCTGCAGACGCATCCAGGCGACTGGGTGCTCGACCCGTTCCTCGGCAGCGGGACGACGGCGGCGGTGGCGCACAAGATGGGGCGCTCGTGGGTGGGCATCGAACGGGGCGAAC
>CALKVG010000105.1 GCA_937998045.1 uncultured Myxococcales bacterium | reverse complement strand
TGCCTGTCTCGTGGGCTCGGAGATGTGTATAAGAGACAGCGCCTGGAGCGTCGCCCAAAAAGAGCAGCTGGCGATGAACCTCCGTACGAGCGCCTCCACGGAAGTCGGCGGAGCCAAACAGCAGGACGTCCCCCTGCCGCCCGTGCACATCGTCATCGCGATCGACCCCCTGCGCGTCTCGCCGGGCGGCGACCTCGACTACGCGTGGCGCGTCACCCAGGCCGCCGTGCAGTCGGGCCCCGAGCCGCAGTCACCCGTCTCTGAAGGAATGCGGGAGGAGGTCGCGGCGATCGACCATTTGAAGGGCACGGCGCGGGTGTCATCGCGCGGGCTCTCCCTCGGCGTCTGGATCGACCCGACCTCCGCGGTCGACTCCGGGGCCACCGGGCAGATGATCGAGCAGGTCCGCCAGACGCTCCGGGACCTCGCGGCACCCCTGCCGGACGAGGACGTCGGGCGGGGCGCGCGCTGGCAGAAGATCACGCAGCTCGACGCACGGGAGTCGCTGATCGCGCAGACCGAGACGTTCACTCTGAGTGCGCTCCAGGGCGAGAGGGGCACGCTCGATGACGTCCTCGCCCAGACCGCACCCCCTCAGGCGCTGCGCGGGCCGGGTATGGACTCGACGCCGGCACGCATGGACTCGATGCTCGCGTCGGGCAATTCCAAGGTGCGCTTCGATCTGTCCCGTCTGGTCCCGCAGACGCGCTTCGATGGGACGACGACGATGGTGGTGTCGGGACGATCGCCCGCCGACAGCACCACCCGCGTCACGATGATCATGCGTATCGGCATCGACATCGAGGGGACCACGCAGTGAGCCCAGGGAACGTCGAGTTCGTCGAGGTCGTCGTCTCGATGATCGTCTCTCCCGCGACCGTGGCCCTCGTCGTGCGCTTGGACGAACGCCGGCTCAAGGGGCCCGCGCTCGATCGCGCGTGGCCGCCCCAGTCCCGCGACGCGGCAGTCTTCGGCGCTTGGCAGTTCGGCACGATCTACGGATGCGTGGCCCTGCTCGTTCACTTCACGCGGACGCGGGCGTCCGCGCTCGGCCTGGGACTCGGGGTGCTCTGGGGGGCCGTTCTGCTGGCGGTCGACATCGGATCGATGGTCCTGGCCGGCGTCGCGATCGACTGGCTCGGCATGTAGTAACGTACGGGCACCGATGTCGACCTCCGCCACCGAGCCCGCCGGTCGCGCGGCGATGGCTCGCCCGGTTGCCGTGACGGCCACCGTCGGCGCGGCGTTCCTCGGCACCGCGCAAGTCGTCGGCGGGATGGCGGTGCTTTTCGGCCAGATCGTCGCTCGCCTCGCATCTTTACCTCCGAAGCTCGACGGTCGAGAGCTGAAACGCAATCTCTACAAGATGAGCGTCAAGTCGCTCCCCATCGTCGTCGTGACCGCGATCTTCACCGGCGCGATCATGATCATCCAGGCCGCGCCGATCGTGCGACGCTACGGCGCGGAAGGGCTGCTCGGCTGGGGCGCCGGATTCAGTACGCTGCGCGAGGTAGCCCCGCTGCTGACGGCCCTCATGATCTCCGGCCGCGTCGGCGCAAACAACACGGCGGAGCTCGGGACGATGGTCGTCACCGAGCAGATCGATGCGCTCCGGACGCTCGCCATCGACCCGATCGCCTTCCTCATCGTCCCGCGTTTCATCGCGATCGTCGTGACGCTCTTCACGATGACCCTCTACGCCGACGGCGTCGCCCTCTTCAGCGCCGCGTGGGCCGGGCTCGGGCTGATGCAGGTCGAACCGAAGAGCTTCTATCACGGGCTCACGAGCGGCCTGCTCAACTTTGGGGATGTGGCCAATGGCCTCGTCAAGAGCCTTGTTTTCGGCTTCGTCATCGCCCTGTCGAGCTGCCACTTCGGCCTATCGACAGAGGGCGGCGCGCCGGGTGTCGGCCGCAGCGTCAACGCGACCGTCGTCGCGAGCGCGGCCGGCGTCTTCGTCCTCGACTACCTCGTCAGCTTCCTCCTCGGCTAGGAACTTGTCGGACGAAGCCGAAGATCCATCGTGACGGGTACGACTTCGGCGCCGTCTCCATGCGCGACGGGGACGCCTTCGGCGCGCCTGGAGAGGCGTTTTAGTGTATGAGGGCGCCATGAAGCCCTTCGCCCCCCTGCTCGCCGCTCTCCTCGCTCTCGCCGCGTGCAGCAAGCGCGATTCGGAGCCCGAATCGAACGGCGCCACGACCACCGCGACGCAAATGTCGGCCGCCGCCGCCGCGAGCGCGCCGAAGACTCCGACGACCGTCGCTCCGCCGGTCTCTGCGCCTGTGTCGTCCGCCCCGCGCGCGTCGGTGATGCATCCGGACCTGCTCGATCCCTCCAAGGCGAACGCCAAGGCACCGGAGGTCTTCAAGGCGAAGTTCACGACGACCAAGGGCGACTTCGTGATCGAGGCCCACCGCGACTGGGCGCCCAACGGGGCCGACCGCTTTTACAACCTCGTGAAGATGGGCTTCTACGACGACACGCGCTTCTTCCGCGCTGTCGAGGGGTTCATGGTGCAATTCGGGATCAACGGCGACCCGCTCGTGAACGCGCGCTGGCAAGAGGCCGGCATCACCGACGATCCGGTCAAGCAGTCCAACAAGCGCGGGTTCGTGACCTTCGCGCAGCGGAACACGCCGAACACGCGCACGACGCAGATCTTCATCAACTACGGCGACAACGCCCGGCTCGACGCCTCGCGCTTCGCGCCGTTCGGACAAGTCACCCAGGGGATGGACGTCGTCGACCAGCTCTACAAAGGCTACGGCGAGGGCGCTCCGATGGGGCGCGGGCCCGATCAGGGCGCCATCCAGTCGCAGGGCAACGCATACCTCGACTCGAAGTTCCCCCAGCTCGACGCGATCAAGCACGCGGAGATCGTGAAGTAGCCGCGCCGCGCGACGACCACTCTCACGTGGTCGGAGCCGGCGTGAGCGGCGTCGTAGGTCCTACCGGGGGCTGCTGCTCCGGCACGAGCCGCCCCTGACGGGGGAAGGCCCGTCCTCCCAGACGACGCGCGGCGACTCCTGCGCCCGCGAGGGCTGCGAGCCCCGCGACGAACCACGTGCCGAACCACGACCAGCCGGCGCCGCGCACGTAATCGAGCGCGATCTTGCCCGCCTCGATCATGTCGGCGCGCGACGGCGCGGGCGGCGCCAGCGTCGGGCCGCCGTGCATCGAGGGCGCTCCGGGCTCTCCGATCGCGCCTCCGCCCACAGCCTCCGCGGCGACCGCGTCGGCGAGGGTGTTCGCCGTCGCCGCGAGCGCGCCGCGAAGGAGATACACCTGGAACGCGAACGAGACCAGCAGCGCGAGCGCCCATGCGAGAAAGCCGTGCGCGAGGGCGATGCTTCGGCGCGCGTTGCCCGGAAGGTACCCGGCGACGAACCCGCCGACGGACGCGCCGATGAGCGTCGCGGCCATCGCGCAGACCCACAGCGCGATAGCGCTCCCCTTGATGGACGCCCCGCTCGGATGCGCAGCCAGCGACACGATCGCCAGCGCGAACGCCCACAGGATGAGCGCTACCGCGAGCAGCGCGACCGTTCCGGAGAGGATCGCGCCCCAGCTCACGCGCAGGCCGGCGAGCGGCTCCGCGTATGTGTGGCCCGGCACCTCTCGTTCGAGCGTTCCGCGAGACTCTGTCACGACATTTTGCATAGCGTACTCCGCAATGCGTGAGCGCTCGGGCGGCCAGGGCCTGCGGCTTGGCTCGGTCCAGCGGACGCGATGGCGGTGCGTTGCTCATTCCGTGCCTTGCGGACTCGGCGGCCCGCCGGACGGGGCATCCCGCCCGCACGGCGCCGGTCCCCCAGCCGTGTCGCTGCGCCACGTTGCCACGTTCTTCGCACCTTACGTCGCTTCGCGAGTTGCCGCGTCGTGGCGCTCGGCCCCGACGCCAACGCCACGATCCGTCGCCCGACGCCGCCGGCACGCGCCTTGCGCCTCCCTCGAGCGCGCCTTGCGACTTCAAGGGAGGAGCTCGATGCCGAGCCAGGAGCAGACCCAACCCAACGTGAACGGCAACGGCATGCATCGGGCTCGGGTCGGGCCTGAGCGAACGCACGGAACGGTGAGCGTCTTGCGCGAGAGCGTGCCTCCTCCTCGAGCGCAGAATGGCGCCGAGCCGGACGCGCGCGTCCCACGACGCGCCGTGCGTGTGGTGCACTCCAGCACCGAGGCGCCGACGACCCGGCGCGGCGGGTGGGTCTACGTCAAGCACGCCCTGATGCACCCCTGGCACGTCGTCGTCCTCGCGGGCGCCACCGTGTTCGGCGTTGCCAACTGGAGCCTGCTCGTGCTGCTGCTCGTGTTCGCGGGCGCCGAGTTGTTGCTCCTTGGGATCGTGCTGCACCTGCGGGTCTTCCGCCGGTACGTCGACGAGCGCCTCGACCAGATCGAGCGCGCGAAAGCGGCTGAACAGCGATCGACGTTGCTCCTCCAGATGTCCGACGAGCACCGCCGCGAGCTGTTGCGCCTGGAGTCCGTCGTCGATCGCATTCGCGACGCGACCCGGCCCCACGGCACGGCTGCGCAGATCGCCGTGGACGAATGCCTGCGCCTGCTCGCGAGCTACGTCCGTCTCGCCATCGCGTACAACGTGAGCCGCGAGTGCCTCGCCTCGGTCGACCGCAAAGCGCTCGACGACGAGATGCGCTCGCTCGAGGCAGCCCGCTTCTCGACCAGCCAGAACACGCGCTCTCTCGCGCAGCGACGCCTCCTCATCGCACGCAAGCGCGCCGACCGCTGGGATCGGTCGCGCGAGTCCCTCGAGGCCATCGCCCACCAGCTCGCGATGATCGGCGAGCTCGTTCAGCTGACCCACGAGCAGATCGTCGCGCCGGCGGATCCGTCGGGCGCCACCGACGAGCTCGACCGGGTCATCGAGCAGCTGGACGACAACCAGGCCACACTCGACGAGCTGGCCGAGTTCCTCGGGGTCGAGGAGTCAATCGAGCCGCGGTTGCTCGACATGGGGCGCGCCGCCAAGGTGTAGACTCGGGCGGGTGATCCGCTTCCGCGGCGTTCGGAAGGCGTTCGGCGCGCGCCCGGTCTTGCGGGACGTCAGCTTCGACGTCCGTGACGGCGAGGTGTTCTTCATCATCGGCGCTTCCGGCGTCGGAAAGAGTGTCCTCATCAAGCACCTCGTGGGACTCCTCGCGCCGGACGCCGGCGAGATCTGGCTCGACGACGAGGAGATCTCGAAGAAGGACGAGCGCGCGATGTACGACGTTCGCAAGAAGTGCGCGATGGTCTTCCAGCATTCGACGCTCTTCGACTCGATGTCGTGCGTCGAGAACGTCGCGCTGCCGTTGCGCAAACACCGTGATATGTCGATGAAGGACGCCCTGGCCGAGGCGCGGCAGCGCCTCGAGATCGTGCGCATGCACGAATTCGCGGACGCCTTCCCGGCGGAGCTGGGCGACGGCATGCGCAAACGCGTCGCCATTGCGCGCGCCCTCACGCTCGACCCGCGCTACGTCCTCTTCGACGAGCCGACGACGTCCCTCGATCCGGTGAGCGCGCGCCGCGTGGACGCGCTGATCCGCGAACTCTCTGACGAGCTAGGGGTCACCTCGATCGTCGTCAGCCACGACCTCGCGAGCATCTTCTCGATCGCGGATCGCATCGCGATGCTCTACAAGGGCGAGGTCCGCCTGCTGGGCACCCCAGACGCGTTCGAGACGAGCGGCGACGCCGTCATTCAGCAGTTCATCCGCGGCCGGGCCGAAGGGCCGATGGAGTTCTAGATCGAGCTCCTTTCGACTGCGCGCCGGCGAGCGCCGTTCTCGAGTACACATAGTTGCATGGCGTCCACGGGAGAACCGCGCGCGATCGAGGTCAAGGTCGGCGCCCTTATCCTAGTCTCGCTCTTCATCCTCGCCGGCTTCATTCTCGTCATGGGCGGTTTGAGCTTCGAGAAGACGTATCCGCTGTACGTCGACTTCGACAATCCCGGCGCCCTGCAGTCGGGCGCGGCTGTGCGCATCGCTGGGCTCAAGGTCGGCAACGTGAAGGAGCTGCGATTCCTCGGCGGCAAGGTCGACCCGAAGACCGGGCGGCGCGTGCTCGTCCGCGCGCAGCTCGCGGTCGAGCAGCGCGTGCGCGATTCAATCCACGACGACGCGGACTTCTACGTGACCACGCAGGGAGTCCTCGGAGAGCAGTTCCTGGCTATCGAGCCGGGCAGCCCGGACCGGCCGGTCCTCGCCGAGGGCGCCATCGTCAAGGGCGTCGACCCCCCGCGCCTCGATCTCTTCCTCGCGAAGGCCTACGAGCTTCTCGACACGACAGTGCAGGGAATCAAGAATAACCGCGAGCTCCTCTCGGACATCGCGACAAACACCGCGGGCCTGTTGCGTGGGCTGAACGTGATCGTCACGGACAACCGCGAGCGCATCAACCGCATCGTCGCCAATGTCGAGGAGGCGACCGTCGAGACGAAGGCGCTCGCGCACGACGCACGCGTCAACTACGTCGACAACCCGAAAATCGCCGGGACGATCGACAACATCGAGCACCTGACAACGCAGATCCGTCAGGATTCCGGGCCGATGCTCAAGGACGCGCGGGAAGCGCTGGCCAACGCAAACCGCGTCTCGGCCACGGTGGGCGATCCCGCGCAGCAGGAGAAGATCCGCAAGGCCATCGGGCAGATCGCCGAGCTGGCCGAGCGCGCCAACGCGACGGCGGCGGACGCGCAGGCCATCGTGACGCACATCAAGAAGGGCGAGGGCAGCATCGGCGGCTTCCTGATGGACGAGGAGATTTACGACGACGTGCAGGAACTCGTGCGCGACCTCAAGCACAATCCGTGGAAGATCCTCTGGCGCGAGTGATGGTGCAGCGAATCGTCCGGATTCTCACTGGTCTGCCAGCACCGGGAGATCGAGCCGTCGGCGACACGCACTAATCCGCGGGGGCATCGCCCGGCGGAGCGGCCTCCGCGGGTGTTCCCGTATCTGGCGGAGGGGTACCGGTATCGGCCGGAGCCCCCGTATCGGGCGGGCCTCCGGTATCGGGCGGGCCTCCGGTATCGGGCGGGCCCCCCGAGTCGGCCGGCGGACCGCCAGCGTCGACGGGAGGCGCCGCGGTGTCCTGGGTGCCCCCGTCGTCTGCGTCGGCGGCCCCCTCCGTCGACGTCGCGTCCATCGCTCCGCCCGCCTCCGCAGCCATCTGGATCGGCGTGAGATCGCTCGAGCACTTGCGGGTTCCGTCCTGCTGCGGGACGCAGGCCAGCCCGTCCTCGCAGTCCGTCGCCATGAAGCACGTCCCCCCTTGGCCCTGCAGCCTTTCCGCCGAGCTGCACGAGCCCGCCGCGCCGCCGACCAGGGCGCTTGTCGCGGTCGCGATTGCGAGCCGTCCCCAACCGCTCACCGGGTCAGTGTACCGCTCTCAGGCAAGCGTGACGAGAACCTCTCCCTCGCTCACCGCCTGCCCCTCTGCGACATGCACCTTCTCGACCGTGCCGGCCTGAGGTGCCTCGACGGGCATTTCCATCTTCATCGACTCGAGAATCACGCAGACCTGCCCCTCGTCCACCTTCTCGCCCTGCTTGACCTCGATCTTCCACACGGTGCCCGTGATGTGCGCGTTGACGCTCGTCGGCATGGGCGCGCACGCTAACACGGCGTCCCGGGCGCAGCATGGGTAGGCTGCGGCCCGCCCAAGGGCAGCGTTTGCGAAGGCGCGCACAAATCGGTAGGTTTACGTCATCGGGCTGCGGCGCCACGGACCCGCGGGGAGCGCCTGGCCTGTAGGGAAGAGAGCACCATGGCGGAACGGCAAGAAACCTCGGTAATGGTCTCCATCCAAGAGATCCTGCGCGACGCGCAGGATCGGGAGGAGCAGGAGAAGGTCGAGGCGGAGCGCCGCGCGCGCGAGCAGGAGCAGCGGCGACTCGACGAGATACGGCGGCAG
>CALKVG010000104.1 GCA_937998045.1 uncultured Myxococcales bacterium | reverse complement strand
CACGCGTAAGATCGTCGGCAGCGTCAGATGTGTATAAGAGACAGTCCTCGGACTGGTCAATCCGACCAAGAGCATGGCGATACCGCCGCACTGAGCGATGCCGTCGATCGCGTTGAACACGTTGCCCGAAGCGCTCGACGTCTTCGTCATTTGCACGAACGGCCCGACGCCCGGAATGAACAACGCGTCCGCGTTGTCCGTGCCGCCGACTCCATTGTTCACGTCGTGGACGATCGCCGCGCCCATCACCGAGATCAGGTAAAGCACACCGAAGGTCACGGCTCCCCCGACGACCAGCCCGGTGCGTACGCGCTGCGCGACGTGATAACCGTCGGGCACAGGCTCGCCCTCTTGCCAATCCTTGATGACGCGCGGACCCGACATCGCGACGCTCTGGGGTACATACGTCCCCTGCGTCGTCTGTTGGAGCGGCGTCGGATACTCCCCCCGCCGCGCCTGGCATCGCGCCGAGGCCTCGTCCCATACGAATCCGTTGGGGCAGGTGGGCGCCGCCTCCTGCGCGCGAGCGGCGATGGATGACAGGGCGATCGCGGCTGCCGTGAACGCCGCGACACTCTTCGGTGCGATCCCCGCACGGGTCGATGCACTACGCCTCCCCATAAACAATGCACACCTCCTAGGCGGCCCCTCGGCCATCGCCGACGAGCAATCCACTATTGTAAGGCAAGCGCGGTACCAGGTCAGCCGTTCGGATGAGAGCGACCGCGAATCGTCGCAAAGCACCGAAGATCATCGGCAAGTTGGCGTCCGTACACGCTGCGACGACAGCGCGGATTCGCGACCGTGAACCGTGGACCTCACCTCACCTGACCAGCACCCAGTCGTGAGTCGTCAGTTCGAGATGCAAATGGTTCTTGTGCTCTGCATTCCAGTTCGGCGTGAGGACGACGAGAAAGGTCTTCCCGGCGGCGTTACAGGCGATGTCCCAGAGCTCCCTCGCGGAGGGGGTCTCCGGCGTCGGGCGAGCGTCGTTCCGGCACGTGAGCGTGCCGACCCGTCCGTGAAAGTCGCGCTCGACGTCGAGGACCGTCCCGTCACGTCGCCGGAAGGAGCCGACATCGACGGCGAGGGCCGCGCAATGCTGCTCGCCTTCGTACTTGGGCGTGCAGCCCCTCTCCGCGCGCGTTCGATACGCCGAGAGCGTGAGCACCTCGATGATGCCCCGCTCCGACAACGACGAGGCGAAATCGTCCAGCGAGAGCGCGAGACGGCAGTCGACGAGGTCCGATCGAGATCGCACGCGGACAGCCGGCGGCAACGTGGAGTGAATCGAGACTCCATGGAGCGGGCCCTTCAGGCGGATGGGCGCGCGCACGCCGGGCGTGTCCTCGGCGCGTGCGAAGTCGATGCGACGGCTCCGAAGCTCGGCCTCGCAGCTCTCCTGATCGAGCGCGGCATAGCCCGGCGCGGGGGAGCTCTGCGGGACGGCGAAGATCGAGTAGTCGGTAGGCGGCACGCCCGTTCCGGTCCAGCTAGATTGCTCGCGCAAAGGGACCAGGGCAGACGAAGCTGGGCCAACGTCCGCGGCACCGGAGCGTGAGGCGCCGCCCTCGACGTCGGGGGAAGTCGGCGCGCTCGCGAGGCTGCTCTGTGGTTTGCGCTGAGAGCAGGCGACCACCCCGAGGGCCATCGCGAACACCGTGCTCTGCAGCATCACCGGAGTGTGACACCCGAGCCAGCCGGCGGCATGGCCGCCGGCTCGGCTCAGCCCAGATCGTGCGGTCTCAGGTCCCGGGAGGAATGTCCATTCTCTGGCCGGCCTTCACGCCGTGCGCTCGCGTCCAGCCTGCGTTGAGCTCGAGAACGTAGCGCGAGGCGCAGGCGACGCCGCGAGGGATATCGTTGAGCGGCGGCGCGTTCTCGACGATCCCTACGATGAAGCCGTCGACGTCCGCGAAGACCATGTCGAGCGGGATGCACGTGTCGTGCATCCAGAACTCGTAAATCCCCCGAGCACCCATGTCGAACAGCATGCCGTGGTCCTCGGCCATGCTCCTCCGGTACATCAACCCGCGCTGCGCGTCCTGCACGGTCGAAGTCACCTCGGCGTCGACCGAGGCGCCCGCGGCATCGGGAAATACGATGCGCACGGTGGGCAAGGTGCGACCCCCTCCAGGGTCGGCCGGGCACCCTGGGGCCGGTCCAGCCGCGACGGGCGGCGGGGCTGCTGCAGGCGTCGGCTGCAGGCACCTCGAAACCGACGCGTCCACGGCGGTCTTCGTCGCGGTCTTCGACGCTGCATCGACGGCGGCCTTGGAGGACCCGTCCACGACTTCGGCCGCCGTGTTCGATTCCGGCGGGGCGCGGGTCGGGGCCTTAGTCGAACCAGCGACCTCGGTCCTGGGAGCGGAGGCCATCGCCGGGGGCGAAGCGGAGTCCTCCGACGACGGTCGCGCGCACTGCGCGAGCAGGGTCAGAGCGGCCCCGGCGACGACGATGCGCATCCGGCGTCGCGTTGCGGGCCGCGTGCCGGCAGCGCGAGAGTCCGCCCCGATGTCGGCTCAGCTCCGAGCGCTCGAGCTGTCCGCTACCCTCGGCCGCGCGCGAGCGGAAGGCCGAGTCGCTCCGCCCGCGCGCTCAACGCGCCCCCTCACCTTCCGGGAACCGCGTGGCAAGGTCCCCGCAGATCCGTTCCAGCTCGACCTGGTCGAATTCGCTGAATGCCGCCGGACGATCGGAGTCGATGTCCAGGACGGCGAGCACCGGGCCGGATGGCGAGATCACGGGAACCACGATTTCCGATCGGGTCGTGCTCGAACAGGCGATGTGACCCGGAAAAAGCGCGACGTCGTCCACGCGCTGCGTGCGACGCGTACGCGCGGCAGCGCCGCAGACGCCGCGATCGAACGGGATGCGCAGGCAACCGTGCCCGCCCTGGTAGGGCCCGATGACGAGGAGCTTCGGATGCGTGACGCGATAGAAGCCGGTCCAATCGAAAGCGTCGAAGGCCGTGTGAAGCTCGCAAACGATCGTGGCGAGGGCCGCGATCCAGTCGTCCTCCTCCGCGAGCAGATGGTCCAGCCGCCCACGGATTTCGGCGTAGCGCTCGCGCCGCTCGGTGCTTTCGGTGAGGGGCATTGGTAGATCCTACTTTCCTTGCCGCCTTTGAGCGGCCGTTTGAGCAAGA
>CALKVG010000103.1 GCA_937998045.1 uncultured Myxococcales bacterium | reverse complement strand
GTCGTCAAGGGCCCGTAGCGCATGAACGATCCGCTCCTTTTGCCCGAATGCGTGGAGCGCTTCTCGGAGGAGGCGCGACGCGCCGTCTACGAGGCGATCTCTCTCCGGCGCGACGTGCGGCACTTCCGCGAGGACCGCGACGTGGACGACGAGACGCTGATGCGGATTCTCGGCGCCGCGCACCTGGCGCCGAGCGTGGGCTTCTCCCAGCCATGGGGCTTCGTCGTCGTGCGCGACCGGGCGCGGCGCGAGCGCATCCGCCAGAACTTTCTCCGGTGCCGCGAGGCGGAGGCCGCGCGCTTCTCCACTGCACGTCGCGACCGGTACCTCTCCTACCGCTTGGAGGGGATCGCGGAGGCACCGCTGAACGTGTGCGTCGCCGTCGACCTGCGATCGCGCGGGGAAGCCATCCTGGGGACGACGGCACAGCCCGAGGCCGTGCGCGCGAGCGCGTGCTGCGCGGTCCAGAACCTGTGGCTCGCCGCTCGGGCGGAGGGCGTCGGCGTCGGCTGGGTGAGCATCGTCGAGGCGGCGGTGCTGCGCGCGGAGCTCGCGCTCCCTCCGGGTGTCGAGCCCATTGCCTATCTGTGCGTCGGCGTTCCGCACGCCTTTCGCGCGCGACCGATGTTGCAGGAGGCGGGCTGGCTCGAGCGACGCCCGCTGGGAGACGCGGTTCATCGCGAACAGTGGGCCGAGCCGGCGTCGTGCGAACGCCTGCAGGTCGCCGCGACGGAACCTTCCCCGACCGAGGCGCGCGCTTACGACGAACGGGCGGAGAGCGCGGCACGCGCCCACCAGGACGAGCTCACGAAGCCGAAGGGGAGCCTGGGGCGGCTCGAGGACATCGCGGCCTGGTACGCAGGCGCGGTCGGGCGCTTCCCCTGCGATCCTCCCGAGCGCGCTGCGGTGGCCGTGTTCGCCGCCGACCACGGCGTCGCCGTCGAAGCGGTGAGCGCCTACCCGTCCCAGCTGACGGCCGCGATGGTGTGCAACATGATGGCGGGCGGCGCGGCGATCAGCGTCCTCGCTCGCCGTCACGACGTCGCGATCGCGCTCGTCGACGTGGGGGTCGCCGGGGACCTGAGCGCGGTCCCCCGCGATCCGGAGGTGCCTCTGTGGCGCGAGAAGGTCCGCGCCGGCACGCGCAACCTGCGCCGCGAACCCGCGATGACGCGAATCGAGGCGCGCGCTGCGATGGACGTCGGCGCACGCACCGCCGACCGATGCATCGACGCGGGTGCACGCATCCTGGGAACCGGCGAGGTCGGAATCGGCAACACCACCGCCGCCGCCGCGCTGACGTGCGCCCTGACCGGGAGCGCGGCTGCCGACGTCGTCGGCGCCGGCACGGGGATCGACGAGGCGACGCGCGCGCGGAAGATCGTCGTGATCGAAGAGGCGCTCGACCGGCACGCGCCGAGCGCGGCGGATCCCGTCGGCGTCCTCGCCGCCGTGGGCGGCCTGGAGCTCGCGGCTCTCGCCGGCTTCGCTCTGCGTGCGGCCGAGCGCGGGGTCCCCGTCGTGCTCGACGGTTTCCTCGCCGGCAGCGCCGCCCTCGTCGCGCGCGCGGTACGCCCCGACGCCACGCGGTTCTTCGTGGCGTCCCACCAGTCGGCGGAGCGCGGGAGCCGCGTCGTGCTCGACGCGCTCGGGCTCGAACCGCTGCTCTCGCTGGGGCTGCGCCTCGGGGAGGGCACCGGGGCGGTCCTCGGGATCGAGCTCGTTCGCAGCGCCGTCGCGCTCCAGCGCGAGATGGCGACGTTTGCCACGGCGGGCGTTCGCCGGAGCCCCGCGTGACTCCGCACCTCCGAGGCGCGCGCGCGGCGTTCGTCTTCTTGACCCGCATCCCCGTGGGCGGTCATCCGTACGCGACCGCCGATTGGGCGTGGGCGCCGGCGCACTTCCCGCTGGTCGGCCTCGTCCTCGGCGCGGTCCTCGCGCTCGTTCATCGATTGCTCTGGCCGGTGGGGCCGCTCGCCGACGCGGCCCTCGTCGTCGGCGTGTCGCTGCTCGCCACCGGCGCGCTGCACGAAGACGGACTCGCCGATACGAGCGACGCGCTCGGCGGCGGGAGCGATCGGCAGCGGGTCCTGGAGATCCTGAAGGACAGCCGCGTCGGCACGTTCGGCGCGTGCGCCCTCCTCGTCTCGATCGTCGGACGGATCGCCCTCCTCGGCCAGCTCGGGCGCGCGGCCGTGTGGGCGCTGCCGCTCGTCGGCTGCGCCGCACGCGTCGCGCCCGTCTGGCAGATGGTGGTCCTCTCGCACGTGTCCCGCGACACGGCAAAGAGCCGCGACGTGGTGGGCGCGACCCTCTCGCAGGCGTTCGCAGCGACCGCCTGGTTCGCCGTCGCGGCGGCCTGCCTCGTGTGGGTGAAGGCTCTCGGCGCGCCGCGCGTCGCGGCGCTGGTCTTTGCGCTCGCGGTCGTGACCGCAGCCACGGCGCGGGAGTACTCGCGGCGCATCGGAGGCCTCACGGGCGATTTTCTCGGCGCCACCGAGCAGCTCTGCGAGCTGGCCGGTTATGCCGTCCTTGCCTGGGGAACGGGCTGACGTGAGGCTCCCGGCCTCCTTCCCCGCGTCGTTTCTCTTCGGCACCGCGACTTCGGCGACGCAGATCGAGGGTCATTGCACGACGAGCGACTGGTACGCCTTCGCGGCGCAGCCGGGGCGCGTGAAAGAGGGCGGTCGGCCGGACGTCGCTTGCGACTCCTGGCACCGCTGGCGAGAAGACGTCGCGCTGCAGGTCGCGCTCGGGATGAACGCGTACCGCATGTCGATCGAGTGGGCCCGGATCGAGCCTGCGGCTGGCGTCATCGACCACGGCGCGCTAGGCGAGTACCGTCGCATGCTGGGCGCGTTGCGCGACGCGCGCATCGAGCCGATGGTCACGCTGCACCATTTCACGTTGCCGGCATGGCTCGCCGAGCGGGGCGGTGTCCTGAGCGCCGCGTTCACCGAGCGACTCGCGCGCTTCGCGCGCGTCGCCGTGGGCGCGCTCGGGGATCTCTGCCGCCTGTGGATCACCGTCAACGAGCCCAACGTGCTCGCGGCGCAGTCGTACCTGTTCGGCACATGGCCCCCCGCGAAGCACAACCCGGCGCTCGCGATCCGCGCGCACGGCCGTCTGCTCCGTGCCCACCACGCGGCGTATCGCGCGCTGAAGGAGGCGCGCCCCGAGGCTTCCGTCGGCGTCGCGCATCACCTGCGCGTCATGGCCCCCGAGCGGGAGCTCCTGCGCGACCGACTCGCGGCGCTCGCGCTTCGCCGCGCGTTCAACGACCCCTTCGCGGAGGCCGTTTGCCGGGCGGGCACGCAGGACTTCTTCGGCATCAACTACTACAGCCGAGACATCGTCCGCTTCTCACCCCGAAGTCCGGCCGAACTCTTCGTGCATCGCGGGGTCCCGCCTGCGTCCGAGGTGAGCGACCTCGGGTGGGAGGTGTACCCCGAGGGGCTCGGGCAACTCGTGCGGACCTGGGCTCGTCGCAGCAAGGTACCGA
The DNA here is from genome assembly GCA_937998045.1 of uncultured Myxococcales bacterium. Lineage (GTDB taxonomy): Bacteria > Myxococcota_A > Polyangia > Polyangiales > Polyangiaceae > Palsa-1150. Next base: position 2,512 of record CALKVG010000103.1, on the reverse strand, counting down.
TGTACGTGACGGAGAACGGAATCGCAGACGCCCGGGACACCCGGCGAGCGTCTTTCTTGACGCGGCACCTCGCCGAGCTCGCGCGCGCGATCGCCGACGGCGTCGACGTGCGGGGGTACTTTCATTGGTCGCTCCTCGACAACTTCGAGTGGGCCGACGGATACGGTCCGCGCTTCGGCCTCGTGTCCGTCGACTACGCGACGCAGCAGCGTCGCGTGCGCGAGAGCGCGCGCGTCTACGCCCGCATCGCCAGAGAGAAGCGACTCGAAGGTTGAGCGCCGAGCCGGCGGGACGCGGTTCACCGCGCCGCCGGAGGGGAGAGGACCTTGTGCGGCATTCCCATCTCCGGGTCGTTCGTGTCCTGCGCGACGAACCGATCGCCGCGCAGATCCTGCACGTCCATCGTGATCTCGATCTCCATGTTCGGCGGCGTGCACGTTTGGTCGCACTGGTACCGAAGGCCGAGGTCGAACCCGGTCAATCCCGCGATGACCGGCGGGATCCATGGGGTATAGAGGGGATCGCTCGAGTTCGATCGGTTCTGGGGGTTGAAGATGTTGTTCGCGATGGCGGTCGCGTCGAACCCGTTGTTGTTGTTCGGCGCCGCTTGCGCCTGGGGGCTGGCGAGCAGGTTCATGACCGAGGCGAGCTTGATCGCGATCTCGTGCATGTCGTCGCTCGTGAGCGTGCCTTGCAAACGCGATTTGCCCGGCACGATGAACGCCAGGTCGTAGCCGAAATTGGGGATCGTCTCCTCGTCGTCGACGACCTGCACGCCGGGCTGATAGCGGACGAACTCGTTCCAGGGATCGACGAGCATCCAGATCGTCTGGGCCGTGTCGTCGAGGTTCGAGATCGTGTAGTGGACCTCGACGCTCTCGTCGGAGGCGAGGAGAAAGGGCGCGCGCGGATAGGGCGTCCCCTTGGGCGCCCCACCGAGGCTCGAAAGGTCCGATTGCGTGGGCTTTCGCACCGGGAGCGCGACGGGGGTCTGCACCTGGTAGAGGGTGATGTTTTGGTCTCCATAGTAGGGGGTGAGCTTGCTCGTCATCCCGAGGTCGATGGGATTCGTAACCTGGTCGGCGCCGCTCGGAGAGCAGCCAACCTGGGCGAGACCGAAGGCGCAAACGCAAAAGAAGAGGGCGAGGCGGGGGCGCGCCCCCGCGCGGCTGGGGGGCGGCGACCCGAAGCAAACACCGAGTTTCCAGGACATTGCCGTCATTGCCCTTTCGCCCTCCCGGACGGCGACGTCACGTTGCGACGCCCGTGCCAGCATGCGAGCGGCATGCTCCGCGCGCGCCCGCCCTCTCACTCGCCCAACTCCGCGAGGATCCGGTACAGGCCCTGCCGGCTGATCCCGAGAGCTCGGGCCGCGCGCAGCTTGTTCCCGTCGGCCGCGGCGATCGCCCGCCCGACGAGCACGCGCAGCTCGGCGCGGTGCCGGGCGCGCAGCGCGGCGACGCTCGTCTCGTCCAGCGTCCGTTCGGGAGGAGCGTTCGGTCGGCCGGCGCTCGAGCGAATCGCGTCGCGCAGCTCGTCGCCGGCGATCAAGTTGCCCTCGCCGAGCGAAGCGGCGACCCGCATCACGTTCGCCAGCTCGCGGACGTTGCCCGGCCACGCGTGCTCGCTCAGCGCCGTCAGCCCCGCCACGTCGATCCGCTTCTTCTGCGTCGTCGCCTCGCGCGCGAGAATGGCCCGCGCGATGAGCGGGATGTCCTCGGGCCGCTCGCGCAAGCTGGGAAGCCGAACGGTGATCGCCGCCAGGCGGTAGTACAGGTCCTCGCGGAACGTGCCCGCGGCGACCATGGCGGCCAGGTCGCGATGCGTCGCGGCCAGGACGCGCACGTCGATCTTACGCGCGCGCATTCCGCCCACCGGACGCACCTCGCGCTCCTCGAGGACGCGCAGGAGCTTCGCCTGCATCGCGCTGCTCATCTCGCCGACTTCGTCGAGAAAGAGCGCGCCGCCCTGCGCCTCGACGAAGAGTCCGTGGCGCGCGCGCTCGGCCCCCGTGAAGGCGCCCCGCTCGTGCCCGAAGAGCTCCGCCTCGAGCAGCGGCTCCGGGATGGCGGCGCAGTTGACGGCGACGAACGGCCCCGCAGATCGCTTCGAGAGGCGGTGCGCCAGCCGCGCGCAGAGCTCCTTGCCGCTGCCCGTCTCGCCCACGATGACGAGGCTCGTGTCGCTGCGGGCCGCGCGCGCGATCGTCACGACCGCCCGCGCGAGCAGCGGGGATTCCCCGACGAGACCCACCTGCTCCTTGGCGCGGATGACCTCCGGGGCGAGCGCCGTGTCCACCTCGTTGCGCCGCGCCTGGTGCGCCGCGAGCGTCCGCGACTCGACCGTACGAAGCGTGCGCTTCATCGTGGGACGCAGCTCCGGTGGCGCCCGATCGACGAGGCGGTCGCGCACCACGGCGAGGCCCATCCGCGCGAGCGAGCCGATCGGGTCGGGCGCGTTGGAGAGCTGTCTCTTATACACATCTCCGAGCCCACGAGACAGGCAGAAATCT
>CALKVG010000102.1 GCA_937998045.1 uncultured Myxococcales bacterium | reverse complement strand
GCATACGCGCCGCTCGCGGCGTCGAACGGATGGCCTCGGAGCACGAGCGCTGCGCGGGACCGCTCGTGCTCCGAGGCCATCCGTTCGACGCCGCGAGCGGCGCGTATGCCGTCGCGTACGACGACGCCGACCTGCCGACAGGAAGCGAGCGGGTCGTCCTCGTCGAGGGGGACCTGGTCGGCGACGAACGCCTGGCGGCGGCGCTCGCGCGCTCCGGCCCTTTCGACGCCGTCACCTGCTGGCTGCTCGATTCGCACGAGGCGCGCATGAGGCACGCGGGGGTGCTCTCCGTCGGGATCGCCGGCCCGGAGGAGCATCGCCTCGGGATGCAGCGGCTCGCCTATCGCCTCGCGGACAAGGTGCTCCGGCGCGGCGGCGTGCTCCACGTGGTCGATCGCGTTCCCCGAACGACCGATGCGCTCAGGCTCACCGAAGCCGCCGCCCAGGGCTTGCTGCGCCTGCGCGACGCGATGGCCGACGGCACTTCGCTCGAGCTCGTCTCCCTCGATGTGCGCGACTTCCTGGTGTCCGTTCGTTCCCGCCGCCGGCCGCCGAGTGTATGAAGGGCCCATGCAGCGCGCCAACCTCCCCTTCGCCGTCGCAGCGCTCGTTCTCTCGGGGTGCACTCCTGCCGCGGCAACGGCAAAGCCGGCCGCCGCTCCCTCGCCGGTCGACAAGGCGCTCGCCGACGAGACGCGGGCCACGCTGGACTCCCTCGTCGCCGTCGATACGAGCCATGGCCACGAGACCGACGCGCTCAAGCCGATCGCCGACCGACTGCGCGCCGCGGGACTGCCCGTCGAGATCGTCGAGAGCGCCCCGGGCCGCGGCAACCTCGTCGCGCGCTACAAGGGGAGCGGCGCCAAGCGCCCGCTCCTTCTCATCGCGCACGTGGACGTCGTCCCGGTCGAAGGACAACCCTGGACGGTGCCTGCGTTTCAGGTGACCGAGAAGGACGGCTTTCTCTGGGGCCGCGGCGTCAACGACGACAAGGGCATGGCCTCGGCCATCGTCGCGCTCGCGCTCGAGATGGCCCGGACCAAGCCGGCGCTGTCGCGCGACGTCATCTTCGCGCTGACCGCGGGAGAGGAGACCGGCGGAAAGGCGGGCGCAGCCTGGCTCGCGCAGAACCGCAAGGACCTCATCGACGCCGAGATCGCGCTCAACGAAGGCGGTGGGTATCGTCTGTCGGACGACTTCGCGAGGGTCGTCCAGGTGGATATCGGCGCGGCCGAGAAGACGTTCCAGAGCTATCGCCTCGTCGTGCGGGGCAAGGGCGGGCACTCGTCGATCCCGCCGACGGACTCCGACCCGGTGCTGACGCTCTCGCGAGCGCTCGTCAAGATCGGCGAGTTCCGTTTTCCCGCGCGCGTCCTGCCGGCGACGCGCGAACAGCTCGCGGCGGACGCGAAGCTCGAGAAGGCGCCGCTCGCGGACGCAGAAGCGCGCGTGGCGAAGGCGGGGCAAGTCTCGGACGCCGACGAGCACGTCCTGTCCGCGGATCGCCTGATCAACGCGAGGCTGCGGACGACGTGCGTGACGACGCAGCTGCAGGGGTCTCCGCAGGACAACGTGCTGCCCACGTCCGCCGAGGCGACGGTCAACTGCCGCATCCTGCCGGACGAGACGCGCGAGCAGACGCTCGAGACGCTCGAGCGCGTCGTCGGCGACCCCGGGGTCGAGATCAAGCCGACCGACGACTTCGGGTTCGGGCCGTATTCTCCCGTGGAGGGGGACGTTCCTCGCGCGATCCACAAGGTGGCCGCCGCGCTCTGGCCGGGCGTTCCCGTCGTGCCGACGATGAGCACCGGCGCGACCGACTCCCGCCACTTGCGCGCGGTGGGGATCCTCGCGTACGGCGTCGGCGTCTCGCCCACGTCGAAGGCGGAGTTCGCGTCCGGGCACGGCGCGCACGGTCCGGACGAGCGCCGCCCCGCCAAGTGGCTTGCAGACGGGGCGCGCTATCTGAAGGAGCTGACGCACGAGCTCGCGCGCTGAGCGTCGGCGCCGGGCTGCGGGTACACCGCGCCCTCGGCTGTCGGGCTCGCCTACGTGCGCGCGTAGAATGTGCGTCAGAGGGCCTGCAAGAAGGCAACGATGTCGTCCTTGGAGCCCTGGAAGTCGATGCCGAAGCGCGCCTCGTAGAAGTCGAGCACGTGGTGGAGGTCCGGCGCCGAGCCGTCGTGCCAGTATGGCGCGCGCGCACCCACCCCGCGCAGCGTCGGCACCTTGAAGCGGCCGATGTCTGCCCAGGCGCCCGTCGAGAGCGCGCGGCCGACGTCGGTCGTCTGCCGGATCTCGCCGGTCGCCTTGTTTTGCACGGTCACCAGCGGCATGTCCGGCGTCCGCCGGTCCGGGCCGGTGAGGCCGAGGTCGATCATGCGGAACTCGGAGTGGCTCCCGACGTTGGGGGTGTTGTGGCAGGTGGTGCAGTGCCCGTGGACGACGTCCTGACCGAGGGCGTCGTTGATTCCCGGCACACCCGTGATCGGAATGTCCACGGTGTAAAACGCCTGCTCCCCGCGCCCGATCTGCGCGCGCGCCGGGTTGTGCGAGGTCTCCCAGGCCTCGTAGATGTCGAACGACTCGTTGTCGAACGGAGCTCCGGTCTTCGAGTCGCCGCCGAGAGCGTTGATGCCCAGATAGAACGGCTCGGCCGCGAGGTTGGCCGGGCCGCCGGTCGCCCCACCCACGTCGAGCCGGCCTGCGCTAAAGGAGACGAGCTGGCCGAAGGACAAGCCCATGACGAACTGCGCGCCCGCCGTGGCGTCCGCCGCCGACAGGGTGAACGTCGTCTCGCCGTGCAACTTCGTCCCGCCCACCATAAGGCCGGCGACGGCCGTCTCCACGTCGGCCGGGCCGCCGGTCCAGGTGATCGACGACGCGTGCGCCTCATTTGCGACGGAGGGTATGCGTCGGAAGTTCGAGAACGCGGCGGGCGTCGACCACCCGTAGGGATCGTCGATGGCGACCACTTCGAACTCGGCGGTCGGCTTGATCGTGCGCGTGAAGCGCGTCAGGCCCTTGTTGAGGAGCATCGCGAACGCCGCTTCGCGCGCCTCGCGGGTCGAGATGTCGGCGTCCGGGCGCACGGTCTCGTCCACCTGACGGAACAGCGGCGCGATCCCGTCGGTCCGGTCGAAGATCAGGCGGGCGAGCCCCGGGGTCATCGTCCAATCGGTGAGCGCGTCGTGACAGGTGGCGCACGACCTACCGTTGGTCCCGTACACCTGGAAGAAGGGATTGGAATGGTCGATCGAGCCGGATGTGTGGAACGACTGGGCCACTCCGGCTTGGTCGAGGGTCGGGTCGAGCGCCTCGGTGGTCGACCCCACTGCCTCACTGCTCACGTGCTGATTGCACCCGATGGTCGCGCCTGCGACACACACCGAACAAAGCCACCTAGCTCCTGTTGCGACATCCATGAGCACCTCCCTGTGCGTCCGCGCGCGCTGCGACTCGGATCGGATTGGATTTTTGCAACACTCGATCCACGAACGCTCGGCGCGGAGGGCAGCGGCGGAAATAACCACTTTCCTTCTTCGGATTCGCCCGATTCGCCGGTCGTCTTTCCGGAAAGGCGCTCGTCAATCGTCGCCGTCGCCCGCGGTCTCCTCCGATTCGTGTTGCCGACGCGGCTCCGCCTCGCGGCGGTGCACGGTCTCGAACTCGCCGGCGACGATGCGCACGTGGCCGCGGCCGAGGCAGATCGTGCCGACGCGCCCGGCCGCCGCCGGCGGCATTGCGTATACACGCGCCCCGTGCACCGTCGCGCCGCCCGCGCCGACGAAGACCGGCTCGCAGATCTCGAGATCCGCGGGCGCGATGGCGAGAGGCCGCAGCCGACGGCGCTCCTCGGGCAGGAGGGTGGCGGGCGTCGCGTACGGCGCGTTTCGCCCATCGGAGGGCCTCTGCTCGTCGACGTCGTAACACCACGCGGCGAGTCGCGCGGCGACGTCCGACGGCCCATCGAAGACCCGGCCGCTGATCGCTTCGTCCTTGATGCGGCGGGCGAGAGTTCGCGGCGGGCGCACCTCGAGGCCTATCCCGAGCTCCGCGGCCAGATACGCGAACGCCATGTTCCACCTCAGCGGTCGACCGCGCGGCGTCCAGGCCGCCGCGACGGGCTTGGGCCGCTCGAAGCGCGCGATGAGCGGGACGCCTCCCATCGCCGCGAAGTGGTCGACGAGGGCGCGCGCGACGGTCTCCACGGCGTCGTCCTCGACGATCGAGGCCACGACCCAACCCGAGTACGCGAGACGCGATACGAGAAAACGTACGCGCCGCCGGCCTCCCGCGACGTAGCTCACGTCCGCCTCGCCCAGATCGTGGTGGGATCGCTCTCCCGGCGCGGCGGCGACGGCGTTGGCGTCGTAGCCCTGGCGCACGCTCGCGACGAGCGCGTAAAACGCGGTCTTGCCCCCCGCGTACCCCGCCTGCTGCGCGCGCGCGAGGAGGTCGCTGGTCGTCGCCCGCGGATGGAGCGTGAGGAGCTCGTCGACCAGCGCGCGAAAGCAAGCCGCCTTGTTGGGGCGCCCCACGCGGCGCGCAGGGACCATCCGACTGATTAGTTGGTTCGTGGGATTTGCCGGATTTTCAACCCCAACGTCATCGGGCGAATTTTTCTGGCTAGGCTGCATTTCCCGCGGAGAAAGCATCGCACCGAATGTGCCAGACAACGGTTTCCCGGATCGGAGACGGCCACCGATCCGTTTCCGGGAATGGGCCCGTGCATATCCGGCAAAACCGATGTGCGACGTCGCGGAAGAGCGCTCTCCGAGCACGGCCCACAAGCTGCCGAAGGAGGCGAAGAAACGTGCGACGCGAAGCCATCGCCTCGTGATGCGCTCGGGCATCAGCCCCGCGTGCGTACCCCCACGCTGATGCAACGGGGCATCGCCACTGCGGCGAAGGCGGGAGGCGAACGATTCACGTCGGAGCCCCGGCAGCGAGCCAGTCTTCCGGCGGCTGCACCGCAAACCCTCGCAGCGAAAATCCGCGAACCAGCAGATCGCGGATCGCGCCCGCTGCACGGCCCTCGGCGCTCAGGGACGCGAGGTGCTCGCCTAACGTTGTGGAAGAGCGCGTATGCGTCGGACCGCACCAACTTGGCTCGGTTTGCCTCACTCCGCCGCGCCGTCGTCACCCGGCTCGACGTCGACGCCGTTGAGCCGTCGAGCCCCGGAGGCTCCGGGGCGGCGTCGTCGGCGTACGACGAGTCGTGGGCGCCGACCTCGGCTCCGCATTCCCACCCGCCGGAGTCGAGGGCGCTTGCGTCGGGCGGGTCGACCGAGTCGGCGCCGCGACCGCCGTCCGACGCTGCGCCGTCGATCCCGCCGTCGGCCATGCCCGGCGCGGTGCAGGAGTCCGAGGGTCCGGCCGCGGGCGCTCCCGCGCTCAACCAGTCCAGGAGCACCTGGCGGTCTGCGGCGGAGATGGTGACCGGCGGCAGCGGCATCACCTTCCTCGTCAGGGCATCGAGCATGAAGGTCCAAATAGCCTTTCCGCTCGGGCCGTCGATCGCGTGCGTATCGGCGTACGTCGCGAGCGAAAAGGGCGCCATGTTCTGTGGAGGAGACGAATGACACTTCTGGCATACCGTCCTTAGCACCCGGCTCGGATTGCACGGAATCTCGAGAGCCGGCGGATCGGGCGGCGGATCCGCCGGCTTGACGGAACAACTCAGGACGGAACCGATCGCACACAGGGCTCCGCCGATCGCGGCCGCGGAGACGGCGTGGATGCGGAGCGCGCGCGGTGGCGATTTCGGCATTCTGTCCTTCGTGTCTTTGTTCGGTCACGAGCAGCGGTGCTTGGAACTGCGTCTCAAAGGGACGTCCGGAACTTTCGACCCTCCTGCGTCGGCGGAGCCGAAGGCGCGGCGGGGGACGGCGGTGCCGCCGGGTGCACCGGCTCCGAGTCCGGGGCGGCGGGCGCGTTCGACGCGGCGTTCGGTCCGGCGGGCGGCGACTGCGACCATCGCGGGGGGGCGCCCGGCTTCGTGTCACTGGACTGCACGTGGCCGAATCGCTGCGGCGCTGGTCGAACGGCCGGCGGCGAAGCGGCGGCGTGGGCCGACGAGGCGGCGTCGCCGGGAGCCGGATCCGGCGACGACGCTGCCGCCGCCGGCGGAGGCGCCGCGGTCGGCACGGGAGGCGGCGCGGAAGGGGGAGGCGGCGCGCTCGCGACGGGCGGCGCGGGCGGCATCGATG
>CALKVG010000101.1 GCA_937998045.1 uncultured Myxococcales bacterium | reverse complement strand
GAGATTTCTGCCTGTCTCGTGGGCTCGGAGATGTGTATAAGAGACAGATCCCATCGAGCTTCGCGTCTACCGAGGGGCGGACGGCGCGTTCACGCTCTACGAGGACGAGAACGACAATTACGACTACGAAAAGGGCATGTACGCGACCGTCCCCATCACGTGGAAGGATGCCACCAAGACGCTCACCATCGGGACGCGCAAGGGCACTTTCCCAGGGATGCTCCAGAGTCGCTCGTTCCACGTCGTGTTCGTCGGCACCGGGCATGGGACCGGCATCGGCGACACCTCGGCGCCCGATGCCACGCTCACGTACACTGGCGTCGCCGTCAACGCGACGGCGCCCTAGCCCAGTGACCGACCGACCGCCACGTGCCGCCCATGGCAGTCGCGCCCGGAGCAGGGAACCGAGCACAAAGCTGGCGTCGTCGCACTCGAGTACGAGATGGATCGAGATTTTGTACGACGGCAGTGCCGCAATCTCCTGGTACGCTAACTGGCGACATGATCGGTATCCATCGAGATGGCCGAGCGCGCCTGCGCTCGCCGCTATACCCTTCTTTGGTCGTGGGGTCCGCCCGCGTCTCGTCGGCCGGCCGAGGGGTCGCGACTTCAAGCTTCTTGTCGCTCACCTGCACGGCGAGCCTGGTCCTTGGGTGCGGGGTGGGCATCGCCCAGCCCATCGGCGCGGGCCCCCCTCTCGAGGGGGCCGTCGTGGAGTTGACCGCGTATTCGCGGACGAGCTGGGCCACGAATTCCGGCACGACCGCATCCGACTATCAGAGCGAGGTGGCCAACATGTTTGACGGCTCGTTCACCACGAAGTGGCTCGAACAAAAATCGCAATCCCCGAGCCCCGCCCAATGGGTCGAGGTCGATATGGGCGTCAGCCAGCCGCTCGCGCAGATTACCCTCGAAAACACGACCAGCAACAACGACGCGAACGGCTTCCCGTATGCCTACTCGGTTACCGTGTCCACCGACAAAACCAGCTGGACGCAGGTTGCCAACGGCACCGGAACGTACGGCACCACCACGATCAACTTCGCCCAGACGACGGCTCGTTACGTGAAGATTCTGGAGACGGGCACGTCGGGCAACTGGTGGTGCATCGACGAGTTGAACATCTCCCATTATTGAGCTCGTTGCCACCGGTTCGCGCGGGCGCGAGCGAGCGACCAACGCGAAGACCCGAGATAGTCCGCCGGTCGGAACGGCAACATGGTTCGGCTTCATCGAGGCCTCCTTTATCGAGTTCTTGGACAGCCCACAGCAAGCGATACGCATTTAAAGATTGCGCCGACAAAAAGAATCTCGCATAAGCACTTGTCTGGCGAATCGAATTGTTCATCGCGGTTGAGCAACAGGTGGTCACGTGGGCCCATTAGACACATGCATAATGGCATTAGGGCCATTCATCCTGTGCATGGCGACCCGTGCCGACTCGAGCGCTGCCTAATGGCTAGTGATCTGGCCCGGTGCCGGATGCCACGAACACGAATGAATACGGCCTGTCTAGCGGGAGATTAGCCAATGCGTGTGTATTTCTGGACCTCGCTCGTCTTCGTGCTCTTGCCCGCCGTCGCGGCCGCGTGCTCCGGCGACGACGCGGGAGGGGGCACGTCGACGGTCGCCGATTCCGGCGCGGACACGTCGAGCAGCGGCGGTAGCGGCGGTAGCAGCGGGAGCAGCAGCGGCGCCGGTTCGAGCACGAGCAGCACGGGAGGCTCGAGCGGCTCGAGCTCGGGCTCGAGCGGCGGTGCGGGGACGGATGGCGGCGCGCCGGCGGCAGAAGGCGGCGGCGGCTCCGACGCCGAGACCGACGCCGAGACCGACGCGGAGGCAGGTCCGCCCTGCAACACGGATCCCGGTATGGCGCTCCAGTTCGAAGGGCAAACGCCGGATCTCGTGCAGGCCACGATCGCGAAGCTCCCCGTGGGGAGGGCCTCCCGGACCATCGAGCTGTGGGCGTGGTTCGACGGGAGCGGCAGCTCGTGGGTCAACGAGCACGGGCTCTTCGAGACGGGCGATCGATACGCGGACGACGGTGGGAACGGCAACGAATGTCACGAGTTTGCGCTGAACTCCACGGCATGGGGTTCGGGCCAGACCCTCGCGATGCTGCACCCGTACGGCAACTGCAACAGCGTGGACAATTTCTTCAATTTGCCAGCCGACACGTTCCCCCCCAATTCGAAAGCCGGGTGGGTCCACATCTCGTTCGGGTACGACATGAGCGCGAACAGCTTCCAGTTCACGATCAACGGAAACGCGATGCTCGACATCGGGACCGGCGCAGGCGCGGCCGGGCGCACCCATCCGGAGAACGATTGGCCCGCGGATCCCAGCTGGACCACGACGAGCTATCCCACGGGCAACCTGCTCAGCATCGGGACGACGCCCCAGTTCGCCGGGCCCACGGGATGGCAGGGGAAGATCGACGAGCTCCGGGTGTGGAGCGTCTTCCGAACCGCGCAGGAGATTCAGGCAAACATGAAGGTGATGCTCAGGGGCAATGAGCCCGGACTCGTCGCCTACTACAAGTTCGACGAGGGCACGGGTACGACGATCGCCGACGCGACGGGTGACCCCACGAACGCCGCGCAGATGATTCAAACGCCCGGCTATCCCATGACGCCGCCGAAGTGGGTCGTCTCGGACGTCCCCGGTCCCTTCACCTGCGCGCCATGAGAGCGTCCCGGCTCCCGATCGTCGCATGCTTTGCCGCGTCACTCGCGCGTACGGATGCCGCCGCCGCCGACGAGGTCGTCCAGGTCCCCGTCGACGCGTTGCTCGATGGGCGGCCCGTCACGACGTGGACGGCGGGGCAGATCGTCACCTGGACCTCGGGGGTGGATGACACCGACGGCCTGATGACCGCCGCCGCCGAGGCGCACCTCAACGAAACGGGAGCCGCCCTGCCCGACGACGGGGCCTTCGCGGCCGACACGAGGCATCCGGAGATCCTACTGCACTTCTCGAACGCGGCGCCGGCAGCCGCGCCTCAGGCGCACTCCGTCATGGGTGCCGGCCAGTTCGAGATCCCCGTCCCTGCGGGGAGCTACACGAGCGTGTTTGTGATCTTCACGAGCTCGTACGGGCCGTGCGCGCTCGCCTTCACGCTGACCTACGGCGACGGCTCGAGCTCGACGGCGAGCGTCACGGTGCCCGACTGGGCGATGGGCGCACCCGCGAACGATCCGGTCCTTTTCGACTTGATCGGTGGAATGCACAAGTGGACCGCTCAGAATCAGGAGATCGACACGCCCAACCACACGCTGACCGGCGTTCAGCTCGCCCCGATGGCGGGCAAGCCGCTCAGCGGCATCCTGGTGAACAAGGCGGACGCCACCCCGGTCCTCTGGTTCTGGGGAGCCACCGGCGTCGCCAGCAGCGTGGTCGATGCCGGAGGGCCTCCCGGGGACGCAGCCTCGGTGGACGCGGCCGCAGACGACGGCACCGCAGCCGACGCGAGCACGCCGATCGCGGAGGCCGGGAGCGGAGAAGGCACCGGACAGGACGTCGTCGATTCGGGAGGAAGCGCCGAAGGGAGCCTCCCGACGGACGCAAGCCACGCCGGGGATGACGCAGCCGGCGGGTCCGACGTCGTCGCTCAGCCCGCGGGGTGCTCCCTGGCGCGCTCGGTCGAGCGGGGTCCGGACGCCTCGTGGCTCGCGTTCGTCCTGGTGGGCGCGACCCTCCGCCGCCGCCGCCGTTAGCGCGGCCGGTCCACAATTTCGATGAACAATTTTCGGCCGGCCAATCACCGTAGGGGTGCGTTGGGGTGATCGGAGACGGAGGCCCCCGGAGAGGAGATGTGGGTCCGCGATCCCGGGTTCAACCTTGACGGGCGACGGTGGCCGGAAAGCAGGGTGATGCCTCATGACTAGGAAGCACATCTCGAAACGTGTGCCCGCGATCGCGCTCATCGCCGCCTTGGCGACCGCGGCGTGCTTCGGCAAAATCGGGGACGCGGGGGTGACCGGCGGGGCCCCTGCGGTCGGGGGC
>CALKVG010000100.1 GCA_937998045.1 uncultured Myxococcales bacterium | reverse complement strand
GCCGGCGACGACCGGCACGCTGCGGTCTTCCAGGGCCCGCCTCTCGCCCCGCGCGTCCTCTTCGAGGATGGCGTCCTCGACGTCGTATTCGCGCACGAGGGCGGCGACGGGGACCCCGCCCGGCGCGCCGACGGCGCGACGGTCCTTCGCGCGTGGCGCGACGGCCTCGATCTCGTTCCTCTCGACGGCGGCGGCTGGGCGCCCGTGCCCACCGAGTGGCTCGCGCAGCACGGGCACCGCGTCGCCGACCTCCTCGCCGCCCGCGACCCCGAAAAGAAGCTCGCGCGCTCGGCCCTCTTCGACCTCGGCGCGCTCTGCGACGTCCTCGACGCTCCCCGGCCGATGGCGCTCGATCGCCTCGCGCCGCTCCTCGATGGCTTCGCAGGCATCCCGCCCGCCGAGCTCCCCGACGACCTGCGCGCCGAGCTCCGCGCCTACCAGCGGACCGGCGTCGACTGGCTCTCCTTCTTGCGCGACGCCGAGCTCGGCGCCGTCCTCGCCGACGACATGGGCCTCGGCAAGACGCTGCAGACGATCGCCGCGCTGCGCGGCCGCACGCTCGTCGTCTGCCCCAAGAGCGTCCTTCACAACTGGGCCGCCGAGATCGCGCGCTTCCGCCCGGGACTTCGCGTCGCGCTCTTCCACGGCCCCTCGCGCGCCCTCGACCGAGACGCCGACGTCACGCTCACGAGCTACGCCGTCCTGCGCCTCGACACGAACCTGCTCGCCGCCGAGGAGTGGGACGTCGTCGTCCTCGACGAAGCGCAGGCCATCAAGAACGAGTCGAGCCAAACCGCGCGCGCCTCCTTTGCCCTGCGGGGCCGCTTCCGCGTCGCCCTCAGCGGCACGCCCGTCGAGAACCGCCTCGAGGAACTCTGGAGCGTCATGCACTTCACCAACCCGGGCCTCCTCGGCGGGCGCAGCGACTTCCAGGAGCGCTTCGTCGACCCCATCGCGACCGGGAACCCCACGGTCGCCGCCCGTTTGCGCGCCAAGATCCGCCCCTTCGTCCTGCGGCGCCTCAAGCGCGAGGTCCTCCCCGAGCTCCCGCCGCGCACCGACCAGGTGCTCCACGTCGAGCTCGACGAGCGCGAGCGCGCCGTCTACGACGCCGTGCGCGTCGCGTCGAAGAAGGAGCTCGCCGCGCGCCTGCAGCAGAGCGGAAACGGCGGCGGCAACGTCCTCGCCGCGCTCGAAGCCCTCCTCCGCCTGCGCCAGGCCGCGTGCCATTCGGCCCTCGTCCCCGGTCAGACCGCGGACACGTCGTCGAAGATCGAGGCGCTCGTCGAGGCGGCCACCGACGCCGCCGCCGACGGCCACAAGGTCCTCGTCTTCTCGCAGTGGACGTCGTTCCTCGACCTGATCGAACCCCACCTCGTCGAAGCGAACGTCCCCTTCACGCGCCTCGACGGCTCGACGCGCGACCGCGCCGGCGTCGTCGCCGAATTCCAGGGCGAGGAGGGGCCGCCGGTCATGCTCGTCTCGCTCAAGGCGGGCGGAACGGGCCTCAACCTCACCGCCGCCGACCACGTCTTCCTTCTCGACCCGTGGTGGAACCCGGCCGTCGAGGACCAGGCCGCCGACCGCGCCCACCGCATCGGCCAGGAGCGCCCCGTCATGGTGTACCGCATGGTCGCCAAGGACACCGTGGAGGAGCGCATCCTCGCCCTCCAGGAGAAGAAGCGGGCGATCGCGGACGTGGCCCTGGGCGACGCGAACCAGGCCGGAGGAATCACGAGGGAAGAGCTCCTCGGGCTCCTCGACTGAACGCAACCGCCCCCGTCCGCCCGGCCAATCGACCTGATGGAGGCGCACGACTCAGGGGACGTGCGCCCTCGTTTGCGCCGGTGCGGTCTGCCGGTCGCGGTGCCTGGCGATGCTCAGCGCAACGACGACGGACGTCACGCACAATGCGCCCAGTACGATCGCCACGAGCGACCAACGACGCGACACCGGGCGCGGCTCGAGCGAGCTCCGGTCCGGCGACGCGTTGACGTAGGATTGCGCCCACATCTTCCGCGTGCCGGTAGGCCCCTGGAGGCCTGGGGCGATCATGCGGACGGTCGCGCGAGCCCTCGGGCGGTCTCGAGAAATCTCCGGCGAAGCGGTCGGTTGTGGGGGCGACTCGGGCGTCGGAGACTCAGGCGCCAGCGATCTCTGCGCCGCGTCGTCGTCTCCCCCGTCGTCGCGCGCTACGCGCCGCGCTCCGCTGTCCGGAGCTGCGGGCGTCGGGAATTCCTCCGGGTCGACCAGGCTGACGCGGGCGGCCCCGCCCTCGACGGCCGCCGCCGCGACCGCGCGCCATCGGCTCGTCCGGGTGCGCAGCGACTGCGGAATGACCGCCGATCGCTCCGGCCACGGCTCGGGCAGCCGGATACCGGGCAGAGTGGGTCGATCGTTCTCGTCCGCGTCCGTTGCTTCGGTGGAGTCCGTGCCACCGAGCGCCTGTCCTTCCCCTCGGGTCACGCTTCCCATGCCGCTATCCTAATCAGGATATATGCCATCGCGAGACGCTACAAACCGGGGCCTTTCAAGTGGACTGGGGCCGCCGCCCCCTAGGCGAGCATCCTCAGACGTGGGGCGTGCAGCCGCCACGATAGGCGGCCAAGCCGTAGCCGTGGACGCGCCGCCTCCTCCATGCGAAACGCAGGACTCATGCTCAAGGACCACTCGATTGTTGCTTTCGTCGCCACGCAGACCTGAGCCATGGCCGTAGCCGACCGCGACCGACGCGGCATGCTACCCTGCAGTCCATGGCTGACGACGCCTCCGCGCGAGCGCTCCGCCGGCAGACTACCTGGACATCGAAGATCTATCGCGACCCGCAAGCGCACGCAGCGATGGAGCGGGACGATCGCGCGGAGTGGGCCGCGATGGACCCGGTCGATCGCCTCGCCCTGACCTGGGCGCTCAGCCTCGAGCAATACGGAGGCGCGGATGATGGCTCGCTTCTCTCGCGACTTCCTCGATCTGCTTACCGCGTTGAACGACGCTGACGCGAAGTACTTGCTGGTCGGCGGGCACGCCGTGGCGTTCTACGGGCACCCACGGGCCACGAAGGACTTCGACATCTGGGTCGAGGCGTCGGCCGAGAACGCTGCCCGCGTGGTGGCTGCTTTGCGCGCTTTCGGCGCGCCACTCGGAGACCTTGGCGAAGCCGACTTTGCCTCGCCTGGCGCCGGCTTTCGGATGGGAAGTCCGCCCTTTCGGATCGAGATCCTGACCGAAATCTCCGGCGTCGTCTTCGGGGATGCCTGGAGACGTCGAGAGGAGCGCGAGATCGACGGCGTCGTCTGCTTGCTCATCGCGAGAGACGATCTACTGCGAAACAAACGAGCAGCAGGCAGGCCGCAGGATCTGGCGGACGTCGACTCGCTCGAGCGCAAGTAGCCTCGAGGCGGGCAAGGCAGGCACGTCCGCCCGAGGGCTTCGTCTCTCGCGGAAACGCTCCGGCTCCGGTATGCATCGAATGTCCCATGGCACAATCGACCAGGCTCGGCGCCCGCTCGACGGCCGAAGACGCGCTCGGCACGACGACCCTCGCGGGCAAGGTCGCCATCGTAACCGGGGCCAACTCGGGCATCGGCACCGAGACGGCGCGCGTCCTCGCGCGCGGCGGCGCGCACGTCTTCCTTGCGTGCCGCTCGCTCGAGACGGCGGAAGCCACGGCGCAGGCGCTGCGCGCGAGCCTGCCCGCCGGTGCCGGCAAGGTCGACGTCCTCGCGCTCGATCTCGCGGACCTCGCGTCCGTCCGCGCGGGCGCGGCGGAGTTCCTCGCCACGGGCCTGCCGCTCCACATCCTCGTCAACAACGCGGGCGTGATGGCGACGCCCCTCGCAAAGACGGCGCAGGGCTACGAGCTCCAGGCGGGCACCAACCATGTGGGGCACTTCCTCTTCACGAAGCTCCTCCTGCCTCGCCTCGAAGCGTCGGCGCCCGCGCGCATCGTGAACGTCTCGAGCGGGCTGCACACGCGCGGCAAGGCGGCGCGGCTGCTCGAGACGCTCGAGCGCGACCCCGGCTTCGCGCAGCGCAAGTACGTCCCCTTCGACGCGTACGGCGACTCGAAGCTCGCGAACGTCCTTTTCACGCACCAGCTGTCGAAGCTGCTGCCGAAATCGGTCGAAGCGTTCTCGCTGCATCCGGGCGTGATCCCGACGAACCTCACGCGCAGCATGGGCTTCTCGGGAGCGGTCTTCCGTGTCGTCGCGAAGCCGTTCATGAAGTCGGTCCCGCAGGGCGCCGCGACGAGCGTGTACGCCGCGACCGCGCCCGACCTCGCCGGCAAGTCCGGCAGCTACCTCGCCGACTGCGCGATCGCGAAGCCGTCGCCCGAGGGGCGCGACGACGCGATCGCCGCGAAGCTGTGGGAAGTGAGCGAGCGGCTCGTCGGCGACGGCGCGTCCGCAGCGGCGAACTGAGGCCGGCAGTCACTTCCGCCTGTCCCTCCAGAGAATGTCCGGCGCCGGCTCGAAGCCGTTCAGCCCATAGAACCCGTGGAGCTCCTCGCGCGCGTGAAGCACCCAGCGGATGCTCGACTTGCCTTCTCCCTCGACGAGGCGTCGCACGATCTCGCGCCCGATCCCGCGTCCGTGCCAGTCCGGCAGAACGGCGACCGTGGTCACGTAGG
This sequence comes from uncultured Myxococcales bacterium, assembly GCA_937998045.1. GTDB lineage: Bacteria > Myxococcota_A > Polyangia > Polyangiales > Polyangiaceae > Palsa-1150. Next base: position 26,595 of record CALKVG010000100.1, on the reverse strand, counting down.
CGTTGCTCACGCCGTCGGAGATCGCGCGCGCGAAGCCGACGAGCCTTGGACCGTCCCACGCGCTGACGACGAAGCGCGAGCCCGCGACGAGCGCCGCGAGCTTCTCGCGAGGATACGCGCGGTCGTTCCAGCCCGCGGTCACGAAGAGCGCCGCGAGCTGGTCCAGGTCGACGTCGTGGGTGTCGCGGTAGTCGATCATGGGATCGGTGTCATACGAGTTCAGAGGCAAGTGTGCTCCGTGCCTACGCAGTCCCAAAGCGCGGCGTCTTGAAAGGGCACGAGTCCGGCGTCCTCGCACTGACAGGAGTACCCGGCGCTCAGCTGGCCGGAACGATGCTCGTAACAACCCATGCACGGCGGCACTGTGAAGTCACAATGTTGCTCCGACTGCGCGCTTGCCGGGCACGCCGGGATCGCGGCATCGCTGCCCATGCATCGGTAGTACCCGCTCTGCAAAACGCAATAAGCATCGGGGCTGCCGCCGTAGGGTCCGTCAGCAGGAGACCCGTCAGGAGCGGACCCGTGGGTCGAGCCGGAGTTTCCGCAAGCGGTCGAACCAAATATGAGCAACAGGGCTGTCGTCCGAAGCACGCGTTCAATCTAGCGCTGCTGTCGCGCTGCAAGCGTATTGGCGTCGAGGCGAGCCGGAGAGGCGCTTGACCCGAGCGGGCCGGGGAGCGCCCCATCCGCTCGCGCGGCGGGGCGCTCCCCTTCCCTGGTTGTCACCGCCCGGTGCCTAGGCGGTGCGCTGCGGCGTCGCCGTCGAACCGTTCGCAGCTCCCCCGCTCGTCGCGGGAGCGCTTGCGCCGTTCGACGCCGGCGTGACGGGAGCCGGAGCAACGATCGGCGTGACGACGACGCCGGTGACGTCGCCCTTCACGGCCTTGCGCTGCTTCGACCCCATCACGTTCCGCTTCGCGCGCGTCGCCGTGCGCTTCGCGGCCGCTGCTGCCTTTTCCTCCACCGTGAGCGGCGTGGGGGCCTTCTTCGGCGTCAGACCGAAGTCGGCCAGCACGTCGGGCGAGTTGCCGAACGCCGCCCTCACGAACGACACGAACGCATCCGACACGATGCGCTTGGCCGGCATTTGGGCGCGCAGAGTGGCAAGCTTCGCCTGGGCGAGGGCCTTGGCAGCGTCCACGTCGGACCGAAGAGTCACGATCGACTGAAGCAGCGTCGTGATCTGGGCCGGCGTGTACGTGCCGCTGGCGAGCAGAATTTGCCCGGCAGACGCGAGATGCTTGTTCAAGCCCGCGATGAGCTGCGTGGCTCGATTGGCATCCGTATGAACTCCATTCTTGTTGGCCATACGATTTCACCTCCTTTCCTGTCGCGATGGAGGGCGAGCCCGGTTGACTTGCCCGGCGAGTCTTGTCGCTCTCCTCGACGGGTAGACGCGACCCCGCCCGCGACCTGCCGCCTATTTTTCGAAAATCGACCGGCGCACGCGAAGGAGGCGACACCCCTCGGCTTTTCGTGTTCGAGCGGGGACCGGACCCTCGCTCGGCGCAATCGATCGTCGGAGGGATGAAGCCATTTCGCGCAGGGATGAAGCCATTTCGCGCAGGGACGAACTTCTCCGGCGATGGGGTGCACCCATCGCGCGGAACGGCGCGCCCGTCGGACCGAGGGTCGCGCCCGTCCGCTGGAAGAGTGCGCCCTCCCGCGCGACGACAGCGCCGATGGCGCGCATCCGGGCGCATCTCGGTGCGCAAAGCGGCCGTTCGGCAGCGACGACAGCGACCGATCCTCGCGATAGGCGCGGCCATCCGCCGAGTCGACGCCTCCATCCGGAGCTTCGGTGCGTCCCCCCGCACGACGAACGCGACTTCTCCGCCGGATGCATGCATCTCTCCGTCGGACCGGACCCACCTCTGCGTCGCATGAACGCGCCCCTCCGCCGGACGGGCGCGCGCCTCGCGTGCTCGAATGCACCTCTCCCTCGGAGGGATGCACCTCTGCGTCGCAGGAGTGGGCCTCTCCGGCCGACGGCCTCACTTCTCCGGCCGACGGCCTCACTTCTCCGGCCGACGGCCTCACTTCTCCGGCCGACGGCCGCGCTTCTCCGGTCGACGGCCGCGCTTCTTCGTCCCAGGGCTCGATTCTCCATCCCGGGGCCTCGATTCTCCGTCCGACGGCAGCACCCCAAAGCGCTTTGCTCGCGCTCCTCCGTCGCAGGGGCGCACCGTTCCGCCTCGCTTGCGCGCCTCTGCGTCTCGCCGCACCATCCGCCCGCGACAAGACCGTGCCGGACCTGAAGTCGGCTTTCCTGCTCTCTGCGACGGCTGCGCAGCTCGGCGGCGGCGACTCATCGTCCCGCGAGGTGGAGGAACCGCAGCGCGTCTTGCGCTGCGTTCACATCGTGTTCGGTCACACTTGACGCGCCGCGGAAGGCGGGCTCCCCTGCCGCGCATGCAGATCGCCGGGTGGGAACACATTCTCCGCGTCGCGCGGGGTATCGACGAGAGTCGGGAGCCGGCGGCTGACGTCGCTCTCACGCTCGCGAGGCTCGTGCTTGCGTTTCATCGAGAGGTGGTTTGCCATCCCGTTTCAGGCATCCCAACGAAGAGCGTGTCGCTGCCCGCGGTGTCGAACGGTCGGGTCGCGGCGCCGAGCGAAAAAGACGCGGCCTGACGCCAGCCGGGGCGTTGGCGAGCGGCGCTCACTCGGAGCGGAGGCGGTCGTCTCGTCTGCGCATGGGGACGGTGATGGGCGCGTCCCCCTCGTCGAGGGCCACGATCTCGCGAGCCAACGTGAACGCCTGTGCCGAGTCGACTTCCCCACCGGTCGCGGCGGCGCGCGCGATCTCTTCGGCTCGGGCGACGATCTGAAGCCAGCGTCGTGCGTCGACGTTCGGAAAGTCCGCATGGGCCGGCGCAGCGCGCTCTTCGGAGCGATTCGGGGTCCGCTCGTGCCCGGGCGGCACTTCGACGGCGTCGAATGGTCTTCTATGGTGAGCCATCTCGTCCCTTCAGTCCGGCTAGAGGCTGGGCCGGACCATCCAGTCTACGTCGGGCTCATGGTGCCTTGCACCAACATCGAGCGCGGCAAGGCAGTCTTTACCCTAGCGGGCTCGGCTCGACTTACGCGCTTCCTCTCGATCAACAGGCAACGGGAGGCCGATCGTTACCGAGCACGTCACTGACTGGGCGCCACCCATAGAAGCGCCTGCCTCGGTGGTCATTCCGCTCCGCCGTCCTGCGGCGGGACGCCTGAGGAGTAGATCGGGAAACACTCGCTCTCAAACGTGGCGCAGACGGGAGGCCACGTGGGCAGAGAGCTCGCGCACCAGTTGGCCAGAAACCACTCGGCGCAAGACTCCCACTCCCCGACCGTCGTTGGGCAGTTCGGATGCGACGTGGCCTGCCAGCTCCAACAAGTGGATGCAGGTCGCGCGGTCGTCGATCTCCATGGGAATACCCGACGCCTCGCAGGGAATCGTTCGCGAGTACCCGCCGGCCCGCGGCGCATACCAGTCGCAGACCATCCCGCGTTCGGCGTCCGACAGAGTCACGAGCCTCTGCGCCGAGTCGAGGGTCGCCGGCGCCGAGACGGGACTGGCGCCCGTGCTGGAGCACGCCGCGGCGACGCTCGTCGCGGTCACGATGGCGATAACGATCCCGGTCACAGCCACCAGGGTAGCGCTGTCGCTGCGCCCACACACCACGGGTCGGCGTCGAAGACAACGCGACGCGGCACTCCGCAAGCATAGCGTCGAATCATGAACCGATTCCGCCGTTTGCTCGCTGCGCTGGTCGGACCGCTGTGCGCCGTGGCTTGCGACGGGACCGTCGCGAACACGGCACCCGGCGTGACCGACACGCGCGAGGCTGGCACCGGTCCCGATGGAGCGTCCAGGGGCCTCGCCCCTCCCTCGCGCGAGCCGACGCTAGTCCCGATGGAGCGTCCAGCAGCCTCACCCCTTCGTCGCGCGAGGCTGGCACCCGGCCCGATGGAGCCGTCCAGCAACCTCGGACCTCAACCGATCACCGTCGCGACGGGGCCGCAGCTTGCCGAAGCGCTCGTCGTCGACTCGCGCAATGTGTACTGGTCCGCCACTCAGGTGAGCGAGGGTCCGGAGGGTGGCTCATGGGCCGAGGTCATGCAGTGCCCCAAGTCCGGCTGCAGCAGCCCCATCACGCTGGTGCAGAATGATGCGCTTGGGGACATCGCGGTCGACGACACGTGGGTGTACTGGACGACCCGCGACGCGATCATGAGGGTCCCCATAGGAGGCGGTATGCAGACGACTTTCGCATCCACCTCGGCCGTGACCATCGCGATCGACGCGAACGACGTGTACTGGACCAGCGGCAATGCGGTGCAGAAGGCACCGCGCAAAGGCGGAAATGCTACGACTGTCGTGGCGGGACCCGCCGCCGGCGGCATCGCGGTCGACGGCGTGAACGTGTACTGGACCGACGTCAGGGGAGGCACGGTCACGAAGGCCGCCAAAGCGGGCGGCAACCCGACCGTTCTCGCGACCGGCCAAAGCGCCGGCAGTCTCGCCCTGGACGCGACGAACGTGTACTGGACGAACTTCAACGAAGACGCACCGGGCGCCACGGTCATGACAGTTCCCATCGCGGGCGGCACACCCACCGTACTCGCATCTCATCTTCAAGGTCCATATGGGATCGCCGTTGGTCGCTCGAGCGTCTACTGGACGAGCGACAATGCCGTGAAGAGAGTCCCTATCGACGGGGGCCCGGTCACGACAGTCGTTCCACGGGATCCGGACTCAGGGCCCATGGGCATCGCCGTCGATGAAGCAAACGTCTACTGGACGGACGCCATCTCCGGAAAGATCATGCGGCTGATTCAAGACTAGGGCGGGCCGCCGAAGTACCGAATTGACCCGAGACGCAACATCATCTGCCGAGGAAGTCCCGTGCCGAGATCACGGCGGGAATCACCTTGGATTCGTCGATTGCAGTCGTCTTGTCGTTGAAGCCGACGCTGAGGAAGAGCCATTTTCCGTCGCGAGCGCGCCGCAGGAGCCATGTCAGGTTCGATACGCCCGGCTCGCTGCCGCCCTTGAAGCCGACGTAGTCGTAAAGCTTCTGGTCGTCCGGGACGCCGGGATTGATCGAGAGGATGGCGCCCACGGGCGCCGTGGCGGGCGCTTCGGCGCGGGCGTGCAAATCAGCCATCACCTTGCAGAGATCCTCGGCGGAAGCCGGCCACTCGAGCGTGTCGATCATCACTGGTTTGGTCCACGCACTGACCTGCGCCGGTGCCGGCGCGAGATCGCGCTGCCCGTATGCCTCCAGCAACTTGCGCTTGTGTGCGGCATCGGCCGCTACGTACGCGCTGCGTTCGTCGGATGTGGCGAGGAGTTTGAGCACGGAGATCTCGCGCGTGGACGGGAACGGGACGAGGAGCCAAGGCGTCGCATGCCCCGTCGCCTTCACGGCATCCTCCACGGCGCTCCGGCCCACGAACGCAAGGAGGTGGTCGGCCGCGGTGTTGTCGCTGACCGAGATCATCTGTTCCGCAAAGTGCCGAACCGAGAACGTCTTGCCTGCCACCTCGTTGCGCGTGTCGCCCGATGGCAAACTCTTGAGCGCGTCCCGGATGGCGATCGGCTCATTCCACGCGTGTTTGCCGGACGCAATCTGCGCAGCCAGCGCGTCGAGTATGTAGAGCTTCATGGCCGAGCCCACGGCCAGGGGCTTCCTCGGCTCGATGCTCGCGAGCGGAACGCACTCTTTGCCATCGAGCTCCGCTGCGAGGAAGCTCACGAGCGGCGCCACGCCGCGCAAGGTCCCCACCACCTCGTCCCACGACGCCGCCGGCTTCGCGACCGGCAAGAAGAGCAATGTCTGGATGCGGTTCGGTGGGGTGGTCTCGACGCCGACCCGGACGCTCAGGCGCGAGCCCTTGCCTGCGATGACAGTGGCAATCGACTCCGGACTCGCCGCGTCAGCCGGCGCCACCTTCTCGACCTGGAACGGACCCGCTTTCGCCAGCTGGCCAAATACCTCGACGAATTTCGATGCCGGGAGCTCCGCCAGCGCGTCTGGCACGAAGTGCAGCGCGACCTCTGCCTCACTTGGAGCTTTGGCGAGCGCACCGACCACCCACGCGAGCTGATGTCCGGCCGGCGTGTCGGGCACACCCGCGGGAAGAGGCGCGGTTGCGCGATCGGCGACGGGCGGAGTTGGCGAAGGGGTCGCGATGTTGGGGGACCGCGCTCCCGGAGGCGGTGGGGACGCGCCGCCGCAGTCGACGAAAACGACCGCAACAAAGAGAACCGTCAAGAGACGGACACCCGCGGGACTCATGGCCTGCGTGCATAGCACCGCCCGGCGGTGGGGGGCCGGTCTCGCCGTCAATACGAGCGATACCCGAACGTGAGCGGCAGGAAGAAGACCGGGTTGTCCTGCTTCACGTTCGCGAAGAAGTAGCCCGGCGAGGCCGAGAGGAGCCATTGCCCCGCGCGCCAGTCGAGGACGGCGAAGCCGATGTCGAGCGTGGGCGCGAAGACCCAGTCCGTCGAGTACGTCTTGTCCTCGTAGATCATGTCCGCTCGTCCGGCGTAGAGCGTCGCCCCGACCCACAAGCGGCGGCCGAGGCGGAAGGACATGCCGGGACCGGCGCCGAGGATGTCCGAGACGGGCTTTCCGCGGCTGCCGGCGGCGGCGAGGACGCGCGCGAAGACGTCGAACCCGGGGGCGAGAGACGCGCCGAGCTCGGCGCCCATGCCCATCGCGAACTCCGGCTGGTCGGTGCGGCCGTTCGGGTACAGCTGCTGGCTCCAGAAGAACGACGGGATGAGCGCGAGCGACGCGCCGTACACGAGGGTCGCGGACTCCCCGGGCGGCAGCGACGCCTGCGGCGAGGGACGCGGCGCCTCGGGCGGCGGCGCGGCCGGTGGGTACGCGAGCGACACCTGCCGGGACTCGCGCTCGCCGACGGTGACGGTCGCCTTCGACGTAGCGCCGGCGCGGGCGATGACGGCGACGACGTGGTCGCCGGGGTCGATCTTGAACGGTTCGCCGACGAGGTCCGGCGGGAGCGCGCGCCCGTCGATGACCACCTCGGGGACGAGGCCCGCGGGGGCGCCCGTCACGTGCACCGTCACGTCGGGGATGCGGTCGCGCAGCTCCTGCGCGAGCTGCGCCGCCTCGACGCGCGCCGCCGCCGATCGCTCCGTCTCGTCGGGCGCGACGCGGATGCGCGCGACGTCGAGCGCGACCTCGCGCGCCTCGACCAGCTCGCCCGCCAGGACGTGCGTCCGCGCGAGCTCGAGGCCCGTGATCGGCGTCCGCCCCACGGCGTGCGCCGCCTTCAGCTTCGTGAGCGCGCCGTGCAGGTCGCCGGCCGCGCGGAGCTCCCTCCCTTCCTTGAAGAGGGCGCGCGCCGTCTCCAGGTCCTCCGCGGTCTGCGCGCGCGCCGCGGGCGCGATCAGGCACGCCGCGACGGCGAGCGTGAACGCCGCGCGCGTGGCTACGCGGGCGCTCACGCCTTCACCTGCTCGTCGCGCCGGCTTGCTCCCGTGGCCACACCACCCCGCGCTCGCGCAAGTCTCTCACCGTGTCCCGCAGCGTAAGCCCGGGGTCGCGCGGGGTCCATCCGAGCTCGCGCTGCGCCTTGCTTGCGTCGAGGTACCAGAAGCACGCGGCCATCTCGACGCTCACCGGATCGACGGCCGCGGCGAACCCGAGGCCCGTCCTGGCCGCCACGCGCTGCGCGAGCCGCGCGCCCATCGCGGCGAGGGCGCGCGACCGCGGCATCGGCAGCCACGGCATCGGCACGTCCGCCGCGCGCGCGATGCGCGCGAAGAAGTCCCGCACCGTGAGATTGCACGCGCCGACGAGGTAGCGCTCTCCCGCCCGCCCGCGGTCCATCGCGAGCACCATCGCTTCCGCGGCGTCCCGCACGTCGACGAACGAGAGACCCCCGGCGGGCACCGCCGGAATCTGTCCCTCGAGCAAGAGGCGGACGTCCTCGGTCGACGACCCGTTGCCCCCGGGCCCCAGCAGAAGACTCGGGTTCACGCTTACGACTTCCAAGTTTCGACCACGCTCCGGCGGAGCCGGAGACGTGCCGTCCAGGTTTCGACCACGCTCCGGCGGAGCCGGAGACGTGCCGTCCAGGTTCCCAGGTTCCCACGCGAGGGCCGCGCGCTCGGCGAAGAGCTTCGCGCGGTAATACGGCCATCGCGAGATGAGCCCGATCGGCGTGGGGCTCTCCTCCGTCGCGACCGGCTGCGGTCTCTCGCTTACCGCGACCGTGCCGCTGCTCGACGCGACGACCGCCCGCCGCACGCCGGCGGACGCGCACGCGCGGAGGACGTTCTTCGTCCCCTCGACGTGGACGCGGTAGAGCTCCTCGGCGTCCGCCGGGTCGCGCGACACGGGCCCCGCGCAGTGGAACGCGCCGTCGCAGCCGCCCGCCGCGCGCGCGACCGCCGGGGCATCGAGCACGTCGCCGCCCGTACTGCGCGAGAACGGGACGACCTCGTGCCCGCGCGCGCGGAGCGCCTGCGCGAGGTGCCCCCCCAGAAAGCCCGTGTCGCCGGTCACCAGGTAGCGGCTCATGACGCCTGATCGAGCTGAAAGACCTTCTGGAAGGTGATCAAGAGGCCGACGTCGTTCGACTTGATCGCACCGGACATGAAGTCCGCCGGGCTCGGCACGTACGACTCACGCACGATCTTGGCGAAGATCTCGGGGCTCGTCTTGAGGACGCAGTCCGCCTGCCCGCCCTGCGGCTTGCCCGGCCGCACCTCGCAGAGCTCACCGTTGACGCGCACGGTCCACTTCGCGAGGTCGTCGTTGCCGAGCGACACGTAGTAGCTCACTTCCTTCTCCAGCTCGCCGGCGCGGAACTTCGACTCGAGCTCGCCGAAGAGCTTCACCATCGGGTGCTCGCGCTCGGGCGCGAGCTCCTCTCCCGCCGCGGCGCGGCTCACGTCGAGCACCTTGCCCTCGCTCAGCGCGACGACCGCCTCGCGGGCGATGCGCGCGACCTCGCGCGCGGCGTCGGCCGGGGGCATCTCGCGGGTCAGGCGGCGCAGGTCGTCGACGCAAAGGGGCGGACCGATGCGCGCGACGATGTCGCGCTTGCGCGGGAGCGCCGCTCCCTTGGGCAGCGACGCGTGCGTGCCGCCGAGGAAGACGGGGAGGAGGTCGACGCCGTGCACGAGCGCGAGGTGGCCGACGAGCGGCTTGAAATCGAGGATCTCGCCGGTCTCGCTCCGCGTCCCCTCCGGAAAGAGCAGCACCGTCTTGCCTTGCTCGATGACCTCGCTCGCCTGGCGGATGCCCTGCCGCAGCGACGCCTTGCGGTCGATGGGCTTGAGGTTCGTGAGGTTCTCGAAGAACGCGCGCTTGATCTCCCCGGGAATCGACCACGCTCCGGCAGAGCCGGAGACGTGCCGTCTTTCGAAGAAGTAGTCCTGCGCCGCGAGCGACACGAGGTCGTCGCCGTACGTGCCGAGCGCATAGCGCACGAATCCCATGTCGAGGTGGCTCGAATGGTTGGCGACGACGATGACGTTGCGGTTGTGAGGGATGTACGCGCGACCGAAGACGCGCGGCTTCATCACCTCCCCATAGAAGAGGCCCTGCAGCTTGCCGACGAGGGCCTTGCCGATCTCCTGGACCGGCTCGGGGAGGACGAGCGGGGGCGCGCCGTTCGCCGTCGCGGCGGGCGGGGGCGCGCTCTCGCGGACGGCGAGGGAGTGGCCGCCGGAGACCTCGCTCCCGGGCGGCGACCACGCTCCGGCGGAGGCGGAGGCGTGCCCTCGGACCAGCGCCTCGACGTCGGCGACGGTGACGCATGCCTGCAGGCGTTGCGGATCGATGGCGGCGCCGAAGCGCGCCTCGAGCGCCTCGAGGAGCTCGGTCAGGAGCAGGGAGTCGAAGCCCAGCTCTCCGGCGAGCGAGGCGTGCGTGGTCACGGCCTCGACGGCCCAACCTCTCACCGCGGCGATGGCCGCCCGCACCGGCGTGGCCTCGCCTGCGTCGGCGCGCGTCGTCGCGGCGACGAGGCGCTGCACGATCGCGCGTACCTCCTCGCGCTTCACCTTGCGCGTCGGCGTGCGCGGAAGGGGCGCGTCGTACAGGTGGACGATGGCCGGACGCTGGGCGAACGGCAGCTCGTCGATGGCCCGGCGCAGCGCGGCCTTCGCGTTCGCCGTCCGCTCCGCCCGGTCGCCGCGCGTCGGGTTTCGACCACGCTCCGGCGGAGCCGGAGACGCGCCGTCCGCGGGCACCGCGAGGCACGCCAGCCGCTCGCTTCCGCCGACGTCGACGCCGACCACCGCGAGCTCGGCGACGTGCGGCACTTCGCCGAGGCGCCGCTCCACGTCGTCGGGGTACACGTTCTCGCCCGTGGGGGAGACGACGACGTCCTTGCGCCGGCCGACGATCTCGAGCCGCCCCTTCGCGTCGATCCGCCCGAGATCGCCCGTGTGCAGCCAGCCGTCGGCGTCGATCGCCGCGCGCGTCGCCTCCTCGTCGGTGTAGCCCGCCATCACGTTGGGACCGCGCGCGACGACCTCGCCGACGCCGCGGTCGTCGGGATCGGCGATCTTCAACTCGACGCCGGGCACGGGCTTCCCCACGCCGCGCTCGATGCGCTTGCCCGGACGCGCGACGGTGAGCACCGGCGCCGCCTCGGTGAGGCCGTAGCCCTCCGTCAGCATGAGCCCGAGGCCGGCGAAGCGCTCCTGCGTCTCGCGCGGAAGCGCCGCCCCGCCGGAGATGAGCCACTTCACGCGGCCGCCGAGCTGCGCGTGCACCGGCCCGAAGAGGACGCGTCCCGCGTCGATGCCCACGTTCGCCCCGAGCCAGCGGTTCACCTCGGCCGCGGCGTCGAAGGCCGCGCGCGCGATCGGCCCGCGCGCGTCGACCTGCTGGAGGATGCGCCGCTCGAGCAGCTGCCAGAGCGCGGGCACGCCGACCATCGCGGTCGCGCGCGACGCCTGCAGGCCGGCGGCGACCTTCTCGCCGGTGAGCTCGCCCAGGTACACGACGCGCGCCCCGCGCGAGAACGGCAGGAGCAGGCCGCAGGTGAACTCGAAGGTGTGGTGCAGCGGCAGGACGCTGAGGACGGCGTCGCGCGGCTTGAGCGGGAAGATGGGCGCGAGCGCGGCGACGAGCGACGTGAAGTTCGCGTGCGTGAGCATCACGCCCTTCGGTCGGCCGGTGGTGCCGCTCGTGTAGAGGAGGCTGGCGACGTCGTCGGGATCGACGGCGGGGAACAGCGTGTCGAGCGCGACGCCGTTGGTGACGTGGGCGGCGTGCGGCGCGTCCTCCTCGGTCGCGTCGTGGAGGTCGAGCGCCGCGAGCGACGGGTGCGCCACGGCGACGTCCTGCGCCGCCTTCACGGTGTCGTCCCACAGGACGGCGCGCGCGCGGCTCTCGGCGAGGACGTTCGCCCACGACGCGGCGTCGAGCGCGGGGTCGATCGGGACCACGGTCGCGCCGGCGCGGACGACGCCGAAGAAGGCGATCGCCCAGTCGGGGTGGTTCTGCGCGCTGAGGGCGACGCGGTCGCCCTTGGTGACGCCGAGCGCGGCGAGGCGCGCGGCCAGCGCGAGCGACCGCGCGCGCACGTCGCGGAAGGTCGTGCGCGTCAGGCCCTCGTCGGTGTGGAGCTGGAGCGCGAGGCCCAGGTCGTGGCGCTCGGCCATCTCGTCGACGAGCGCGACGAGCGTCGCGTGCGCGGCGAGCGGCGCCGCCGGCTTCTTCAGGCGGCGGTCGATCTCCGGGATGACGCGCTTCTCGATGGCGGGCATGTGGACGTTCATCATCCAGTCCGCCCAGTCGATTCCCTCCGGCGCCCACGGGAGCTTCGCCTTGTCGTCGTCCGAGAGGCGCGCGAACGCCGCGCGCACGTTCGAGCAGTCGAACGGGCCGTTCTGGCGCGTGTCGAACGGCTCGAACAGCGTGAGGATCTCGGCGACCTTCGCCTGGCTCTTCGCGACGCCCTCGAGCGCCTTCGCCGCGGGGGCGAGCGCCGGCAGCGTCTTCTTGAGGAGCGACGCAACGCTGCGCGCCGCCGACGCGATCGCCGGCGGGCCGACGCGGTCGAACGTTGCGCGGTCGACGAAGGTCGGCTCGTAGCGCGCCTGGAGCGCGTTCCAGATCGGGTTGCCTCCCGCGCGCTGGAAGTGTTTGCGCTTGTAGATGCCGACCATCTCGCCGAAGCGCTGCGCTGTGCACGGGTTCTTGTCGCTCGCGCCGAAGTGGTAGACGGGCTTCGCCGTCCCCTCGAGGAGCTCCGCCAGGGCGAGGATCATCCCGGCGACGACGTAGTCGGTGGGGATGAGGTCGAGCGGCACGTGCTGCGCGAGGATGTGCGGCTGCCCCTTCATGATGAAGTAGAGGATCGGCGCGCTCGTGTTGATCCCTTCGTTATACGACTTGAAGGGGAAGGCGATGGTCGACTCGCAACAGGCCGGGCGCGCGATCGTGAAGGGCAAGCCGCTCGCGGCGATCACCTGCTCGCCGATGGCCTTCGTGTACGTGTAGATGTTCGGCCAGCCCCAGTGCGTCGCGCGGTCGAGGCCGGCCTCGACCAGGCGCTCGGTCACGAAGCGCCGCTTCACGCGGGCGAGCTCGCGGTCGTAGGCGTCGCCGTGGACCGGCTCGCCGCGCGCCACGAGGTTCTTGCGCGCGCGCTCGGCGAACTCGCTCTGGCGGAAGGCGTCGTCGCAGCGATGGCGCGCCTGCGCGACGAGGTCGAGGCACTCGGCGATCTCGCGCTCGGGATCCCATAGCTCGGCGCCGAGCTCGCCGGCGCGCGGGAAGGGGTGCACGCGCGGGTCCTCCTCGCGGATGGGTCCCTTGCGGCGGCCGGCGACGTAGCAGGTGCTCGTCTGGTAGATCGGCGCGCCACCGAGGGCGCGCGCGAGGTCGACGAGGTTCTGCACGCCGAAGGCGTTGGCGTCGAGGGCGTCGTCGAGCGGCGGGTTGAAGTCGATGACGCCGGCGACGTTGACGACGGCGGCGACCTGGCCGGCAAGCTCGGCGACGAGGGCATCGGCGACGCCGCAGCGGGGGCGGCCCATGTCGCCGTCGATCGGCTGGATCTTCTCGCGCAGGAACGCCGCGAAGCGATCGCCGTGCGCGCGCCGCAGCGGCTCGAGCGCCTCGGCCTTCGCGATGTCTCTCCAGAAGCGCTCCTCGGGGCTCGTACCTTTCGAGCGGACGACGAGGTAGATGCGCCCGACCTCCGGATAGCGGTCGAGGAGCATCGCCCAGAACATCTTCCCGAGGAACCCGGTCCCCCCGAGGACGAGGAGACGGGAGCCCGCCAGAACGCGCGTGACGTCGAGCCGGTTCGCCGATGTGCTCATTCGACTCCGTTGCCCGGCTGGTGGGCGGGCGCGACGTCGGCCATCACGATCGGCGGGACGTGGAGCATCGCGACCTCCGGTTCGCGCACGCCGCACGCGTCGCCCGCCATGGCCAGCGCGTCGCCGAACGTGCGCGCCGTCTCGTAGCCGAGGAGCTTGGGGATGTAGTCGTTGTCGGCGCCGACGACGATGACCTTCCCGACGTGCTGCCGGCCGGCCTCGCCCCAGTACCACATGTAGAAGGGGTGGGCTGGGTGGTACGCGTGCCCGCGGCGGTACATCTCGAGGTAGGCCGGGTTGGTCGCGAACTTCTCCTCGAAGCGGCGGTGCATCTCGACGGCGTCGCGCGTCTGCGGCAAGACGTCGTGGACGAACTCGATGTACGGGGCGTGGTGCTCCTTGTCGAACGCGTCGGTGCAGGGGTGAAAGACGATCATCGCGCCGCCCTTCCGCACGAGCGGCGCGCCCCGGTACATGTTGAAGAGGTACCCCTGCGCCATCACCTGCACGAGCAGCGGGTTCAAAAACGAGTTCACGTTGTACGGGCTGATGTACGGGATGCCGGCGACGAGGACGTCCGCCTGCCCGTGCACCGGGACCATGTACTGCGCGTTGCAGCGGTCGAGCGACTTCTCGTGCACCGCCTCGCACTCGCCGGCGAAGACGCCGGTCACGCCGTACGGCGACGGCACGCGCTGGAAGATGGCCTGGCGCGCGGGCTGGGGCAGCTTCGAGAGGGTGAAGGCGAGGCCCTTGAAGGCGGCGCGCTCGGCGCCGGTCCAGTCGTCCTCGTTCTTGTGGAGGAACTCGAGCGGCGGCGCGAACATCCGGTTGTTCACCGTCGTCTCGATGTGGAAGACGTTCAGCGTCTTCTCGACGAGGCGCCCCATCCGCTCGACGCTCGTCGCGAGCGCGCTCCTGCGCGGGTCCATGTACGAGTGGCAGTCGCGCATCACGTGCGGGTTGTGGTGTGCGCGCAGGCTCTTGTACCCGCAGAGGCCCACGGCGACGGACTTGTGCCCGCCGTCCATCGGAACGAGGTTCAGGTTCACGTAGATGAGGAGATCGCTCTCGACGGCCTTGCGATTGAGCTCGACGACCTCGCCGTGCTCCGTCGTCCCGACGAGCTTCATCCCCCTGGGGTCTTCCGCGTCGTGGTTGTAGAGGCGGTCGGGCCAGTACGCGTCGAAGATGCGGTCGCCGACGACGTGGCGGACCTCGTCGGCGGTCATTCGCCGGTGTATCGACGTCGCGATGATGATCTCCACGTCCTCTACGGCGTAGTCGGCGAGGAGCTCGAGGACGACGGTGAGGACGCGCTCGCGCACGTCCGGCCGGCGCATCGGCGGCAGCGGGAGGGAGATGTCGTCGATGGCGATGACGACCTTCATCCCGGGGCGCAGCTTCGCGTAGAGCGGCTCGCTGTTCAGCGGGTGGCTCAAGGCGTAGCGGATCGCGGCGTCGACGTCCTTGAGGGCCGCCATTGGCGGGCGCGGGTAGATGCAGCGCGTACCGGCGGGCAGGTCCACTTCGAGGAGGCGGTCCCCCGCGAAGACGGACCGCGGCCCGCTCTTGCGATCGAGCGTCACGACGAGCGGGTGATCGTTGCGCCCGCGCGAGCGCGAGGGCGACGCCGGGTCTCCGCTCCCGTTTTGGCGTGACCGGAACCGCGAGCTAGAGGCGGGAGGCAGCGAGGTGCTCATGGGAGGCGCTCCAGAAGGTGGGCCAGCCGGGGCCGGGTCGTGCCGAAGTGGATGACGGGCCATGCGTAGGTGCGGGCGAGGTTGGCGAGGCGCCGGTCCGGGTTGATGGCGCAGGGATGGCCGACGACCGAGAGCATCGGCACGTCGGAGTAGCTGTCGGAGTACGCGAAGCAGTCGGCGAGGTCCTGCCCGCGGTCGCGCGCCCATTCGCGGACGAGGCGCGCCTTCTCCGGGCCGGCGACGATGGGGCGCAGGAGCTTTCCCGTGGCGTAGCCGTCCTTGAACTCGAGGCGGTTGGAGATGTGGGCGGTGGCGCCGAGGTGCTTGGCCAGGCGCTCCATGAGGAAGTCGAGCGCGCCGGAGACGAGGACGACCTCGTGCCCCTCGTCGACCGTGCGCTGCACCAGCTCGCGCGCGCCCGGGTAGACGGCGCGGCGGATCACGCCGTCGAAGGCTTCGTCGGCGAGGAGCAGGAGGCGGTCTTGCGAGATCCCGGCGTAGACGGCGAAGAGGAGCTCGTTGAAGCGGCGGCGGTCGAGCATTTCGGCGAGCGCCATCCGCGGCCCCGCGGCGGCTGCGCGGGCGAGCGCCCCGAGGCTGCGCGCAGGATTCGTGTGATTCGCGAGATAGAAGATCGTCGGGTGCAGCAGGTTGGTGCGGACCAGCGTGCCGTCGACGTCGAAGAAACTGGCGATCACAGAGGGGGTTTTTCGTCTGCGATGACGCGACTGTCAACGGTTCTTGGCGTCTCCCCGTGCTTCGCGCACTGGGAAAGCGTCTTCGCACACTGACACGCGCGTCAGTGAGCGCGCTTGCTCGACCGGCGGCGTCTGATCTCATATCGCGCCGTGGACGACGCGACCCACGCGCACTTTCACCTTCCGCCGCTCACGCCGCTCGAGCGCGCGCAGATCGGCTTCGTGCGCTCGACGCTTCGCCCCGGGCGGCTCGATCGCACGATCCGCGTTCTTCAGCGCAGCGTCGGCCAGTGGTGGATCCGCGCGGTCACCGCGAGCCTGCGCCACGTGCACGGCCTCGAGCGCCTCCCGCCGTGGGACCCCGGGGGCAGCGTCATCTGCGTGGCAAACCACCGGTCGTTCTTCGACCTGTACGTCACGTGCGCCGAGCTCGTCGCGCACGGCCTGCCGCACCGCATCCTTTTCCCGGTGCGATCGACGTTCTTCTACGACAACCCGCTCGGGCCGATCGTCAACGGTGCGATGAGCTTTTTCGCGATGTACCCGCCCATCTTCCGCGAGCGGCGGCGTGCGGCGCTCAACCTCGCGAGCCTCGACGAGCTGGCGGCGCTCCTGCGCCGCGGCGGCTTCTTCGTCGGCATGCACCCCGAGGGGACGCGCAACCGTGGGGACGACCCGTACTCGTTGCTACCCGCGCAAGGCGGCGTCGGTCGCGTCATCCGCAAGGCGCCCGACGCGCTCGTGGTCCCCGTCTTCGTCAACGGACTGGGGAACGACTTCGTCGCGCAGGTGAAAAGCGGGCTGCGCGGGACCGGCGAAACGATCCACCTCGTCTTCGGAGCGCCCATCGACTTCGGCGCGCTGCGCGGCGCCCCGGAGTCGCCGCGGACGTACAAGGCGCTCTCGGAGGTCTGCCTGCAACAGATCGCGAAGCTCGGGGAGGAGGAGCGGCGGATCCGCAGCGGCCATTGACGCGCGCGCGCGCTCGCGCCACACATGAACCGTGAAGCAGTATCTCGACCTGGTCCGCGAGGTGCTCGAGAAGGGCACACGCAAGCCGAACCGCACGGGCGTCGACACGCTGTCGACGTTCAACGTCAATTACGAGATCGACCTGCGGCAGGGGTTTCCGCTTCTCACGACGAAGGAGATTTCCTGGAAGAACATCGTCGTCGAGAACCTGTGGTTTCTCTCGGGCGAGACGCACATCGGGCTTCTGAAGAAGCACGGGTGCAAGTTCTGGGATCCGTGGGCGGACGAGCAGGGGCAAGTCCCGAGCGCGTACGGGAACTTCTGGCGGCACTTCCCGGTGCACGACAGCGAGGGGCGCGCGGCGTATAGGGACCAGATCGCGTGGGTGCTCGAGGAGCTGAAGCGCAACCCGATGAGCCGCCGGCTCGTCGTCAGCGCGTGGGCGCCGGGCAACGCGCAGACGTCGAAGCTGCCGCCCTGCCACCTGCTCTTTCTCTTCAACGTGCAGATCGACGAACGCGGGGAGCCGCTCCTCAACTTGCACCTCACGCAGCGCAGCGCGGATGTCGCCCTGGGCGTTCCGTACAACGTCGCCGGCTACGCGCTCTTGCTCGAGCTCTTCGCGCGCTTCTCCGGGCTGCGCGCGGGCCTCTTCGGGCACACGATGGTCGACGCGCACGTGTACACGGCGAAACCCGACGGCTCGATGGCGGAGTACGACCACGTGCCGGGGCTGCGCCTGCAGCTCGCGCGGGAGCCTCGCCCGCTGCCGAAGCTCGCGATCGACCCGGCAATCCAGTCGCTCGCCGACCTGCGCCCGCTCCTCGAAGCGGATACGCAAACGGTCCTGCGTCACTTCGTCCTGACGGGGTACGACCCCCACCCGGCGATCGCGTTCAAGGTCGCCGTGTGATGCGCGGGATGATCTACGCCGTGTCGCCCGAGGGGGTCATCGGCAAGGGCGGGACCATCCCGTGGCGCTACCCGGGCGATTTCCGCAGGTTCCGCCGGGTGACGATGGGCGCGATGGTCGTGATGGGACGGGCGACGTTCGAGTCGATCGGCAAGCCCCTCGCGGGACGTCGCAACGTCGTGGTGACGAGCGGCCCGGTTGGCGTCGCGGGCGTCGAGGTCGTGCGGAACATCGACGAGGCGCTCGCGCTCTCGGGCGACGCCGACGTGTGGTTCCTGGGCGGCGCGCGGATCTTCGAAGAGGCGATGCGCCACGTCGACGTCATCGACGTCACGTACGTGCCCGATCGCGTAGAGGTGGAAGGCGCGGTGCTCGCGCCGGCGATCGACGAGCGCGCGTTCGAGGCGGGGCCTCTCCTTCCCCACGAAGAGGAGCCTGCGCTCACCCGTCGCGTCTACACGCGAAGACGCTGACTATTTCGCTTTGGAGGGGCCCGACGATCCCCCGCCTCCCCCGCCGGGCGTCGGGTTCGACGATCCCGAGCCGGTCGCCGCTCCGTAGCTCGGTGGCGGCAACGTGATCGTCTGCGGCGCCGGCACGGTCGTCTCCGTCTTCAAGCAGCAACCTCCGACCGGACAATCGTTGTCCCCCGTACCGCAAATGTAGGGATTCGGGCAGCACACCGCCGCGGCCTGACACAGAGTCGCGTTGGGTCCGCAATCCGCCTCCTCTACGCGTCCGCCGCAGGCTGCAAAGATCGCGACCGTGAATCCGACAACCCCCGCCCAGATGCCGTGCTTGGCTCGCATTCGAATATCCCCGGATCAGTTGCACGGCTCAGACCACGGGCTTCTTTAGGGGACTCGCGTCGCGATGAGACGAGATCCGACGAGATCGGACGAGCGCATCGAAGCGCGAGGCGTGCGACCATGCCTCGCGTGAGCGAAGACGCACACCGTCGATGGCGACAGTACAGAGAGGCTGTAGCCAACGAATCCCTTCCCGTGGCGCTCGTCGACTTGGACGCGCTCGATGCCAATGTGAAAACGCTTACTTCGCTCCTCACCGGGACGGGCAAGACGTTGCGCATTGCCACGAAGTCGCTGCGGTGCCCCGAGCTCGTACGCCACATCCGGACGCAGGCGCGCGAGGCGGTTCGTGGACTGATGACGTACACCGCGGCGGAGACTGCGTACTGGGCCGAACAGGGCGAGGACGATCTCTTGCTCGCGTATCCGACCGCTCGAATGGGCGACGCGCGCCTGCTCGCGCGCACGAACGCCACGGGCGCGTGCGCGGCCGTGGTCGTCGACTGCAGCGAGCACCTGCAAATCCTCGCCGCCGCGGCGAAAGAGGCGCGGGCCACCATCCCGATCGTGGTCGACATGGATGTGGCGTGGCGACCGCTCGGCGCGATCCACATCGGTGTACGCCGCAGTCCGCTGCGCACATCGAGCGACGTTGTCGCCCTCGCCAGGGCCGCGGCCTCGACCGACGGGCTGCGCTTTCACGGCGTGATGGCCTACGAGGCCCAGATCGCCGGCGTTCCCGACGCGGGGCTCGCCGTGCGCGCGATGAAGGCGGCTTCGGCACCCGACGTCGCGAAGCGCCGGGCCGAGGTGGCGCTCGCCCTGAGCGAAGCAGGCCTCAGCGCGCGCGTCTTCAACGGCGGGGGGACCGGATCGCTCGCCGCGTCCGCGCGCGAACCGGCGCTGACCGAGGTCACCGCCGGGTCAGGCTTCGTGGATAGCCACCTCTTCGACGCGTACCGCGGTCTGCGATTGCAGCCGGCCGCGTACTTCGCCCTCCAGGTTGTCCGCCGGCCGGGACCGAGCGTCGTGACGTGCCACGGGGGCGGATACATCGCGTCGGGCGCCGCCGGGCCGGATCGCATGCCGGTCCCTGCGCTCCCTCCGGGCCTTCGATTGACGTCGCTGGAGGGCGCGGGAGAAGTGCAGACGCCGCTCGAAGTGCCGCAGGGCGTCGCGCTCGAGCTGGCCGATCCGATCTTCTTTCGTCACGCAAAGGCTGGCGAGCTTGCGGAACATTTCGCAGAGTATCTTTTGGTTCGTGGTTCGCGCATCGAAGGGCGCACTCCCACGTACCGCGGTCTCGGTCGATGTTTTTTGGGATGAGCTTTCCACGCGCGAGGAAAGGAGAGATCAAGAGGCCCATCGTGCGGTCGTCTTCCGGCCTCGGCCTCCTCTTCGTCGTCCTCTCGTGCGCGTCGCCGCAGGCGGCGCCTGGCATCAGCGTCCGCATGCATTTCGAGCGTGCGAGCCTGTACGACGCTCCGTTCCCGAGCGACGACCTCGTGCGCGACGACGGCTCGGTGGCGATCGAGGCGTTCCCCAATCCCGCGGGCATCGCGCTCGTCGACCAGGGCAAGGCGCTCGTCGCGAGCCACGCCCGCGGCTTCGCTCAGAACGGCGCCGTCTACTTCACGCTCGACGGGACGATCGACACCGAGCGATTGCCCGACCTCGTCGCGACGACGACACCGGGCGCGAGCGCCTTCCTCATCGGCGTGACCCCCGGGGCGCCCGACTACCTCGTGAGATACCCCGTCACCGTCCGCTTCGAGCTCGACGGGGGTCCGTTCGGCGAACCGCACATGCTGTCGATGCTCCCCCTCCAGGGAGTCCCGCTCCGCAAGCAGACGACGTACGCGGCGGTCATCACGCGCGCGCTCGGCGTTCAGCCGTCCGACGAGATGACCGCGATCGCGAACGGCACGCGGCCGGCGGCCATGCCCCAGCGCGCCTTCGGCGAGTACCGCGCTGCGCTCGCGTCGCTGGCGCAGGCCGGCGTACAGACGCGCGACATCGCCGGGCTCTCCGTCTTCACGACCGACGACCCGACCGGGGAGCTCGACCGCGTCCTCGGCGACATGCTCGCGCAGCCGCCGCCGCAGCCGGACACGCCGTTCGTGCGCACCGACCTCTTCGACGACTTCTGCGTGTACGAGTCGACGTTGCCGATGCCCGACTACCAGGCCGGCTCGCCGCCGTACGACTTCGCCGACGGCGGCGGCGCGTGGGTGATCGACGCGTCCGGGACGCCGGTCGTTCAGCGCACCGAGGAGGCCGGGCTCGTCGTGACCATTCCGCGCAGCGCGATGCCCACGAACGGATGGCCGATCGTGCACTTCGTCCGCACCGGCGGCGGAGGGTCGCGTCCGCTCGTCGACCGGGGCCCGCAGGCGACGACCGGCGGACCGGCGCTCGCGCCGGGGACGGGCCCGGCGCTGTGGTTCGCCAAGGCGGGCTTTGCCGGCGCGAGCGTCGACGGTCCGCACGAGGGGATCCGCGACTTGACGCACGGCAATGAGGACTACGAGATCTTCAACATCTTCAATCCCGCGGCCCTGCGCGACAACATTCGCGAGTCCGCGGTCGAGTACGCCCTCTTCGCGCACGTGCTCGCGTCGCTGCAGCTCGACGTCAGCGACTGCCCCGGCGCAACGCCGTCCACCGCGCGCTTCGACGCGTCGAAGATCGCCTTGATGGGGCACTCGATGGGCTCGACGATCGCGCCGCTCGTGCTGAGCGCCGAGCCCATGTACCGCGCCGCCGTCCTCAGCGGCGCGGGGGCGAGCTGGATCGAGAACATCGTCTGGAAGCAGCAGCCGCTCGACGTCCGCGCGGTCTTCGAGCTCCTCCTCGGGTACCGCTCCAGCGATCGCACCCTCGAGGAGGACGACCCAATCCTCACTCTGTTCCAGTGGGCGGAGGAGCCCGCGGATCCGCTCGTGTACACCCGCGCGATGGCCGACGGCCCCCCGGGAGCGAGCCCGCCGCACGTCCTCATGGAGCAGGGGATCGTCGACCACTACATTCTCCCGCCGATCGCCAACGCGACGAGCCTGTCGCTCCGCCTCGACCTCGTCGACCCGCCGCTCGACGGAGCCAACTCCGAGCTCGTGGCCGACGGCGCGCCGACCCTGGAGAGCGAGCTCCTCTTCTCGAATCGCGCGCAGATCGCGCTGCCCGTCTCGGGCAACCGGGTCGCCACGGGCGGCGCGCACGTGACCGCGGTCGTCGTGCAGCACCCCGGCGACGGCGTCGAGGACGGCCACGAGGTGATCTTCCAGACCGACCCGCCGAAGCGCGAGTACCGCTGCTTCCTCCAGACGTGGGCCGCGGGGCAGCTGCCGCGCGTTCCACTTCCCGGAGACGTCGAGGGCCCTTGCCAGTAGTCTCCCGCCCTCGATGCGACGTCAGGCACGCCTCTTCGCGCTCGCCGAGTACCTGCGCGGCAGGCGGACGGGCGTCACCGCCGAGACGCTCGCCGAGCGCTTCGGCGTGACCGTCCGCACCATTTACCGGGACCTCGACGCGCTCCGCGACGCGTCGCTCCCGGTGCAGGCCGACCGCGGGCGCGGCGGGGGGTATGCCCTCGACCGCAGCTACACGCTGCCGCCCGTCAACTTCACGGCGCGCGAGGCGGCCCTGCTCGTGGCGATCGGCCAGTGGGCGACCGAGATGCGCTTGCTCCCCTTCGCCGACACGTTGAACAGCGGTCTGGACAAGGTGCGCGGGGCGCTCAGCGCGTCGGCCCAGCGCGAGCTCGGCGAGCAGATCCGCAAGCTGCGGTTCGTCGGCGTTCCCTCGGCCGCGGTCCGTCAAGAGATCCGCCGCACGGTGGAGCAGGCGTGGTTCGAGCAGCAGGCGCTGCGCATCGAGTACCGCCACGCGAACTTCGAGCGCAGCACGCACTCGGTGCTGATCCGGGGCGTGCTCATCGAGCGGACGATGACGGTCCTCGAGTGCGACGACATCGACAGCCGCGAGACGCGCGGATTCCGCCTCGATCGCGTCGAGCGGGCGATGATTCTCGCGGCGACTCGCGAGCGCGCCAAAGAAAGCTGACAGAAGGCTGTCAACGCGACCGGTTAGGGTCTCTCTCGTCGAAAGGAGACACCCCCCATGTACAACGTCGTGAACTGGTTCGAGATCCCGACCGCCAACCTCGATCGCGCCGTCGCCTTCTACGAGTCGATGCTCGGAACGCGCCTCAAGCGCGAGGTGTTCGGCGGCACGCCGCACGCGATGTTCCTCGGAGAAGAGAACGCGGCGGGCGCCCTCATTCAGGACGCGAAGCGCAAGCCGTCGCTCGAGGGGTCGCTCGTGTACCTGAACGCGCGAAAGGACATCGACGGATGCATCGACCGCGCCGCGAAGGCCGGCGGGCGCGTCGTCCTCCCCAAGACGGACATCGGCGACCCCGGCTTCATCGCGATCGTAGCGGACACCGAGGGCAACCACGTCGCACTGCACACGGAGCGATAGACCTCGCGCACCGCGGCGTCGCGGTGTTGGCTTCGCTCATCGGCGAACGAGCGCCATCGGGGGGATGAGCGGTTCGACCGCGGCGCCGCCCACGGCGGGCCCCTGCTGCCCGCCGAGCGTCGACGCGAGGAAGACCTCGGCCGCCTTGTACGAGCTCCGGACGAGCGGGCCCGACGCGACGTACTGGAAGCCCATGGCCTTGCCCTCGCGCGCGAACTCGTCGAAGCGCGCGGGTTCGACGAAGCGGTCGACGGGGGCGTGCTTCGGCGTGGGCCGCAAATACTGGCCGAGGGTCACGACGTCGACCCGGGCGGACCGAAGGTCGCGCATGGCCTCGAGGACCTCCTCGTCCCTCTCGCCGATGCCGAGCATGATCGAGCTCTTCGTCGTGATCGAGGGGGCCCGCTGCTTCGCCCGCTCGAGGACACGGAGGGACTGCTCGTAGCTGCAGCGGACGTCCCGGATGGTGCGCTGCAGGCGCCGGACGACCTCGATGTTGTGTGCCCACACGTCCGGCGCGGCGTCGACCGTCGTGTCGACCGAGTCGAGGTGGCCGCCGAAGTCGCCGAGGAGGGTCTCGACGAGCATCTCCGGGCGAAGCTCCTTCAGGCGCGTCACCGTTCGCGCGACGTGGCCCGCGCCGCCGTCGAGGAGGTCGTCGCGGTCGACCATCGTCATGACGACGTACCTCAGCGGCATGCGCGAGAGAGCGCGCGCGACGTGCTCGGGCTCGCGCACGTCGACCGCGCCGCGCGGCTGACCCGTCGTGACGGCGCAGAAGCGGCAGCCGCGGGTGCAAGTGTCGCCGAGGAGCATCACGGTGGCGGTGCCCTCGGCCCAGCACTCGCCGACGTTCGGGCAGCGCGCCTCCTCGCACACCGTGTGCAGGTCGAGCTTGCGGAAAGTCTCCCTCAGCTGGTTGTAGCAGTCGCCGCCTGGGGCCCGGACTTTCAGCCAGGGGGGCTTGGGCGCGAAGCGAGGCTGCACGAGGTCGTGTCTAGCACGCCAGCGCCTCGAGGGCGCGCACGCACGGGGGCGCGACCTCTCCCCGCTCGGTGAAGATGGCGCGGACGAGGCGCGCCGGGGTCACGTCGAACGCGGCGTTGTCGGCGCGGGCGCCCGGCGCGGCGACGCGCGTCTCGCCGAGGAAGAGCACCTCGCGTTCGCTGCGCCGCTCGATGGGGATGGCGCCGCCGTCGGGACACGCGAGGTCGACGGTGCTCCACGGAGCGGCGACGTAGAAGGGGACGTCGTGGACGTGCGCGAGGCACGCAGCGGCGTACGTGCCGATCTTGTTTGCGACGTCCCCCGAGCGGGCGATGCGATCGGCGCCGACGACGGCGAGCTGCACGGCGCGGTCGCGCATCAGCGACGCGACCATCGAGTCGGCGACGATGGTCACGTCGAAGCCGTCCTTCACCAGCTCCCACGCCGTGAGCCGCGCTCCCTGGAGCAGCGGTCGCGTCTCGCACGCGACGACGCGCACGCGCTTGCCCGCGTCGCGTGCGGCGCGGATCACGCCGAGGGCCGTGCCGTACCCGCCGGTGGCGAGCGCGCCCGCGTTGCAGTGCGTGAGCACGGTCGCGCCGTCGGGGACGCGCGTCGCCCCTACGCGCCCGATCGCGCGGCAGGACGCGACGTCCTCGCGATGAATGGCGCGCGCCTCGGCCGCGAGGCACGCCGCGCGATCGGGCTCGCTCTGCGTCGCGGCCTCGCGGGCCACTCGCGCCATGCGCGCCAGCGCCCACGCGAGGTTCACCGCGGTCGGACGCGTTCGCCCGAGGCGCTCGATCGCCGACGGATCTCCACCGGCGAGGACGACGCCGTACGCGGCCGCGATCCCGATCGCGGGAGCTCCGCGGACGACCATCGTCTCGATCGCACGGGCGACGTCTTCGGCGGACGAGAGGCGGACGTACTCCTCCTCGAGCGGGAGCTTCCGCTGGTCGAGCATTACGACCTCGCGGTCGCCCGGGAGGAGCTCGACGGCGGAGTACGACGCCTCGCTCAGCGGCGCGGGGTGCGGGACCATCAGGACGGCTCGCCCTTGCCCGGGGTCGACGATCCCGCCATCCGGGCCGCGATCTCGTCGGTGGCGGTGCCGAGCTCCAGCAAGGCCTGCTCCTTGTCGCCGTGCACGTAGGCGCGCAGACCGTAAGCGAGCGTCATCGCGAGGCTCGTGTTCACGCCCTTTTTCGCCAGCTCCGACCCGACGTCCACGTTCTTCAGCAGCTGGTCCAGCTCGTCGAGCAGATCATCGAGCTCGTTCAGGGGTGTCCTGGCCATGGGGATGACCTACTGCCGCGGCGCGCGGGGCGCCAGCGCGTGCGAGTCGATGATGCGATCGGGATACTTGCGCATCTGGTCGACGCGAGTCGGCGGAATGAGCTGGTTCACGATCGGATAGAGCGGATCGACGACGAGCGTCCCCAGGTGAACGCGATCGCTGCCGTCGCTCGGGCCTTCGAGGACCTTGAGGCGGTCGCCGGTGCTCCGGCGGTACACGCCCACGTAGACGTCGTAGGTCCCGGGTCGCACCGTGAACGGCGGCAGCTGGAGGAGCGTGCGGTCCTCGATGATGTCGCCCTCGTGCCAGCGGTCGGCGGGGTACATCCAGTCGCCCGGGACGTGCTCCTGCGAGTACTGGAAGCCCGCCTTGTTGAGGTGAACGAAGAAGTACACGTCCTTCGGCAGCGGCCCCGCCGCGCGCCACCAAGTCGTCATGAGCGACTCGTAGTGCTCGCGCGTCTCGTGCGTCATCTCGGAGCCGAGGAGCTCGAGCCCTCCCTCGAATTTGGCCTTCACGCCGGAGAGGTCCGGGGGCGCCGCGTCGAGGACGACCTCGCGCGGCGTCTGCTCCCAGAGGTCGCGGCGCCGCCAGAGCGCGAGGTAATAGGCCGACGACCGCGGCCAGGTCCGGACGGCGACGTAGCGCTCGCGGAAGCGAGGGTCGTCCCAGATGCCCCACTGGAACGGGTTGGCCTTGTAGGCGTCCGCGAACGAACCGCCGGTCGGGTCCTCGTTGAACTTGCGCGTGAGCTCCGACTCGCGGCCGGCGGGAGTGTAGATGGTGAGGATGGCCCACTCGGGCGCGCGCCGGAAGAAGTAGTCGCGCATGTCTGCCTCGTAGCGCGCGACCTTCGGTGAGGACTCGGAGCCGATGAAGGCGTGGATGCCTGCGTCATGCCGCGCGTGCGCCACGGTGCTGTCGACGAGCCCGACAAAGTCGAGGAAGTCGATGTCCGGCGCGTGATACGGGGTCGAGCCCATGTCCTGGAACGCGACGAGGCCGCCCGGCCGTTCGTGACGCACGAGGAACTTCCCCAGGTCCGGGTGGTAGGTCCCCGTGAGATCGCCGTGGCCGTTGAAGCCGTTCATCTCGCGATAGGTGAAGGCGAAGCTCGCCCCCCCCGCCACGAGGAAGGC
Source organism: uncultured Myxococcales bacterium (assembly GCA_937998045.1). Taxonomy (GTDB): domain Bacteria; phylum Myxococcota_A; class Polyangia; order Polyangiales; family Polyangiaceae; genus Palsa-1150. The sequence continues at coordinate 277 of CALKVG010000100.1, read as the reverse complement.
GACCCAGCCCGAGCCGTACACCGCGTTCCGGATGCGCGTAAGGCGCTCCGCGGCGGCGGCTCCGGCGGCGGCGGCGCCCGTTCGCGAGAGCGCCAGGACGAGCGCCCTGGCGGCGTTCTGGACGCCGAGGGCGGCGAGGACGCAGAGGAAAGGGAGCGCCGGCAGGTACAGACGATGCCATTGCATCTCGTCGACGCCGACGGACACGTAGAAGGCCATGAACGCGATCGCGATCGCGGCGATCGTCGCCTTCTCGAGCAGGCGGCGGCGGTTGGCG
>CALKVG010000099.1 GCA_937998045.1 uncultured Myxococcales bacterium | reverse complement strand
AGCCGGGCATCGGCGGAGGCTTCGCCGCGGGTGCTGGTTGCGGCGCCGCCTTGCCCGGCTTGCTTGCGCCGGCCGGGGCCCCCTTGGACGGCGACTCTGGTTTGCCGGGCGGGGAGCCGCCGCCGGGAGTGTCGTTCGGTGATTTTGAGAAGAGGCCCATGGCCCGAGGATTCGAACATACCAATCCGAGCCGCTGCGGGGAACAGATGCATCGGCAAACGTTCGGCAACGCCGAGTGAGAGACGGTGTCCGCTGTCTAACCGTGTGCGTTCACGCGTTGCGTGGCCACGAGGGGCGGTTGGGTAGACAGCCTTTGCGCGGTGGCGCAGCGCGGCACTCATTGGCCCGGCTTCGTCAACGCGCTACAAGGGGTCCTTCCGTCCGCGCGAGTGCATGAGCGAGCTTCGGCACATCCCCCCGCCGCCTCCGTCCCGGCGTACGCCTGCGAGCGGAGTCACGTACTTCCGCGACCTCCTTTCCGATCTGAGCGTGCGAATCGAGTGGCTCGAGCAAGTTCTCGACAGCGTGCCGGAGCCGCAGGCGTCCTCGGACGCCCTGGTGCAGCTCCGCGGCTGGACGAAGGCGCTCCACGAGCTCCATCACGCGATCGTGCAGCTGCAGGAGCATCTGGGGGACGGACGCTTCGCGAAGCTCTTCGCCCTTGACTCCCCGCTCGCCGCGTATCTGAGCCGGCTGTACTCGTGGTGCGAGGAGATCACCGTCGACTTCGAAGCGCTCGCGGTGAAGCTCCGGCAGAACCAGCCGGTCCTCGCGATCCTCTCGCACAAGGCGGTGAGCGACTCCTACGGTCGCTTCCAGGCGCTTAGCGAAGCGCTTCGCGATTCGCTGGCGGAGTCGCGGCCGATGACGCCCGAATCGCAGGCAGCCTGGCGGACCTTCGATTCCGACTTCGAGGAGCTACTCTGGGCGACCGAGTGGATGCACATGAGCCTCGCGCGAAAGCCGGGAAGCTGACGGATCGGGCGGCGCGGCGCATACTCACCTGGTGACAAGGACGCCGCGGATCGGGATCGCGCTGGCTCTGACGCTCGCGGCGGGCGCGGCGTCGCCGGCTTGCTCGTCGAAGGCGCCCGCCCATCCGCCCGAGCTCGGGAACTGCATGTCGATCGGGGACGCGTCCTGCGGAACGCTCGCAGGCTCCTCAGGAGGGGCGAGCCCGCCGGGCGGCGACGGGTCGGCGAACATGGATACGGGGCTCGGAATCTCGGACGCCGGAGCATGCGGAAACGCGGCCACGCGGATCTCGACGTTGAACGTCGATTGTCTGCCGTGCATCGAGGGGGCGGACGGCGGTCAAGGCAGCTGCTGCTTGGTGGACTACGCGTGCTCCATCACGCCCGGATGCCCGGATCTCATCGGGTGCGTGGAGACGACGTGCATGCCGAACGACACCACCTGCGTCGCCAACTGCGAAAACCAATGGTCGAACGCGGTCGGCGCGTACAACGACTTCGCGACGTGCATCGCCATGTCGTGCACCCCCGAGTGCCCGACGCTCCCGCAGAACACCGCGGTGGATCCGTAGCGTCCGCGCCGGCCGTTGAGCGTACACTGCCGCCCGATGACCGCGCTTCCCGCACAAGCCCAGCCCGGAGCCGTCGACACGTCCCAGGGGAAAGCCCCGGCGGTGCCCGGCGAGCCGCGCTTCCTCGGGCTGACCATCGGGCTCGTTGTCGCGGCGTTCGTGGCGCTCGTCGCCTACTGGGTCATCTGGTTTTTCGTGAACCGCGACTGGCTCGCCAACCTCGACACGCCTTCGTACTACGTCTTCGAGAACGCCTTTCCCGCGGCGGACGCGTGGCTCGCGGTTTCGTGCGGCGCGGGCGGCTGGGCGCTGTGGAGACGCCGGTCGTCGGCGCTGTTCTGGCTCCTCGTCGGAGGTAGTTCGAGCATCTACCTCGGCCTCATGGATGTCCTCTTCGACCTCGAGAACGCGGTATATCTCGCTCCCCGAGGGGACTGGGGCGCCGTCGTCACCGAGGTCGCCATCAACGTGTATTCGCTCGGGGTCGGCGCGTGGGCCCTCAGGTTCGGCTGGGCGAACCGCCGCTATTTCCTCACGCGGTGAGCCGTGCGACCCGCGCTCGTGTCCGTCGTCCCGCTCGCGCTCGCATGCGCAGCCCCGCTCGCGTGCGCTCCTTCGGCGCACCGTTCGGCTCCGCACGGCGTCGCGCCGGAGCCTTGTGCGGACGCGCCGCTCTCGTCCCCGGCCTCGATCGGCGCGGCCCGACCCATCGACGTCGCGATCACCGTCGACGACCTGCCCGACCACGGTGAGGGCGTGCCGGGTCAATCGCGCCTTGCGATCCACGAGGCGTTCGTCTCGGCCTTTCGGGCGCACCATCTCCCGCCCGTCTACGGCTTCGTCAACGGGGCGGCGCTGGAGCGCCACCCGGAGGATCGCGCGGCGCTCGAGGCCTGGGTCGCCGCCGGCAACCCGGTGGGAAACCATACGCGCACCCACCCGGATCTTCACCGGCTGAGCGTCGACGCGTACCTCGCCGATCTCGACGCGAACGAGCCGCTCCTGCGCGAGCTGGAGCACGGCGCCGACGACCGCACCTGGAAAGTGTTCCGGTATCCGTTTCTCGAGGAGGGGACGGACCTCGCCACGCGCGCTCGCATTCGCGCGCAAATCCTCGCGCGCGGCTATCGAATCGCGCAGGTGACCGTCGACTTCTACGACTGGGCCTACAACGCGCCCTACGCGCGGTGTCTGGCCCGGCACGACGACAAGGCGATCTCCGCACTGAAGAAGAGCTACCTCGACGACGCGGTCGTCTGGCTCCACTGGGCCGACGCGGCGGCTCGCGCGCTCTTCGGACGATCGATCGAGCACATCCTCCTCTTGCACATCGGCGCGTTCGATTCCCTCGTGATCGGCGATCTTCTCACCGAGTACGAGAAGCTCGGCGTGCGCTTCGTGCCGCTCGAACGGGCCCTCGCCGACCCCGCGTACGCGGTGGAGCAGCGCGCTCCGCGCGCGCTGGGCGGCACGTACCTCGAACAGGTGCGCGAATCGCGCGGCGTGACCGACCCGCCGGAGCCGAGCCTGCCGGACGCGCTCCTCGACGCCCTTTGCGGCAGCTGACCTGCGCTACGGGGTCGGGTTGCTCGGGCAGGAAGCGTACGGCGGATTGTTGGCCGTCCATGCGGCCGTCCACGTTGTCGGGTCCGTTGCGCCCGCGTCCGTTGCGCCCGCGTCCGTTGCGCCCGCGTCCGTTGCGCCCGCGTCCGATGCGCCCGCGTCCGTTACGCCCGCGTCCGTTGCGCCCGCGTCCGTTTCGCCCGCGTCCGTTGCGCCCGCAGACTTGTCGGTGCGGACGGTATAGATCGACGAGCACGTATCCCAGTCCGAGGCGAGCGGCGGATGACCCCAGCAAGGGGTGATCGCAGCCGAACCCGCGCATCCCTGCATCGTCGCGCTCGCCCCGACGCTCGTGCTGGCAGCCTTGTACTGGCTGACGAAGTCGTAATCCATGCTGAGATCGGTCCCGCTCTCGGGGGTGTTCGACGCGGCCGTATGTTGCCGGCGAGCGGCTTCCCACGTCGCGTTCTGGTCCATGTCCTGGAGCCACGTCGGGTCTTTGGACATCTCGAGCGTTCGCTCCTTGATGAGGAGGCCGAGCCAGCGACTCTCCTCCCAGGGCTTGCCCGTGAAGTCCATGGGGACGTTGCTCCCGTAGTCGGCATCGGCCTTGGCGATGATGCCCTTTGCCCCGAGCACGGTCGAACTGGGGTCGGCGTCCTCGCCGAAGTTGACCTCGGTGTCGAAGAGATAACCGACGGTGAGCGCTCCGGTCAGCCCGCGCTGCTGCGCGTGCTGCGCGGCCGGCGCGAGATAGAAGGCGTCGACGAGCCCGTCGACGCACGCAATGAACTTCGGGTCGGTGGAGGCGGTCTCGACGTCCTCCTGGAAGCACGTGAGGCCCTGCTTGGGAGTGCATGTCCCCAGCTTGTCGATGAAGCTCGTGTCGCCCTGGTTGTTGCCGCTCTGGTTGAAGAGATCGTTGTAATAAATGAGCCCGTTGAGCGCTCTCCCCGACGAATCGCGAGTGCCCCAGTACTTCTGGAGTACGTTGTTCGGCTCGGCGTCGTTGTAACAGGCGGCGACGAAGATGAAGTCACCGGTGCCCGTCGTGAAGCCGACCGTGGTGATCGTGTATCCGCGCCCGTCGTTGATGTTCACCGCGCTGCCGTAGTCGAACACCGGTTTATCGCTTTCGCCCAGCGCGACGAGCATATTCATCTTTTGCCGTTGATACGGGTATTGCACCGGATTGCCGGGCGTGCAGCGGCCGAAGTTGTCTCCGATGTTGTCGGCCTTGCAGTACTGGCCGGCCGGACAAGCCCCGCAGTAGGCGGGCCGGTTGATGCCCTTCTCGTCGTTGGCGTCGATGCCGCCGCAGTTGTACGGCTGGCCACCTGCCTCCCCGTCGTGCATCCCCAGGCACGCGCAGAACGTGATGTCGTCGGTGTACGTGCAGTCTCCGGGCATGCCGGGCGCGGGGCCGGCGCCGGCCTCCATCGGCGTGTAGGTGGCCCCCCCGCTGCTGCCTTGCGAGGAGTCAGGCGCCCCGGATTGCCCGCACTGGAAGACTCCCAGGATGAGACCTCCCCCCAGGAGAGCAGTTGCGGCAGTCTTCGGCATGCCTCGATACAGACTCATGGTTTCACTCCGGAAGGCAAAGGGACTCGGGCTGGGCCACGATTTCCAGCAGCGCTCGTAGTCGTCCGCAGCGCACGAAACGGCTCAGAATAATACACGTTTGTCTCGGCATGGTCTGCGCGACGGGGGTGCGCGGCCCCCGCTCCGGCGCGCTGGATGCAATCGCGACGGCACGCCGGCTGCACCGCGCCCTCAGCGCTGCATCCCGCCGACACATCCGATCGTCTCGGACACTCCGTTCCTCATCCGTTGCATTCTGTCTCGTTTGCTTTCCTTTCCACTCGTTTGCTCCCGTTCGCCCCCGGTCGCCCATGAAGGCACGTCAGGCAATGGACTTTCTCTTCGGACGGCCGCTGGCCACCGGAGAAGACGAGAGCCGGTCGCGCGTCGGCTCGCTCGAGGGGGTCCCCATACTGGGGCTGGACGCGCTCGCGTCCGCGGCATACGGCCCCGAGGCGTTGCTCACGGTGCTCATCGTCCTGGGCGGGCCGTCCGTTCGGTACATGGGCCCCCTCACGCTGTGCATCGTCGCCGTGCTCGCGACGCTTTATGTGTCGTACCGGCAAACCATCCACGCCTACCCGAGCGGGGGTGGCGCGTACACGGTGGCCAAGGAGAACCTCGGGCCCGTCCCGTCGCTCTTTGCCGCGGCCGCGCTGTCGCTCGACTACGTGCTCAACGTGGCGGTCGCGATCTCTGCGGGTGTGGGGGCGATCGTGTCGGTGGTGCCGCGGCTTCTGCCGTACACGCTCCCTTTGTGTCTCGTCCTTCTCGCGCTCCTCACGCTGGTGAATCTGCGCGGATTTCGTGCGACAGGCGTGGCCTTCATGACGCCCACGTTCCTCTTCGTGGTCTGCATGGCGCTCGTGCTCGGGGTCGGCGCCTTCCGGACCCTCACGAGCGCGATGCACCCCGCTCCGGCGGCTCCGATCCCCGGCCCGCCGCACCCGGCGATCGCGTCGGCCTCCGTGTGGCTGCTGGCGCGCGCGTTCTCCAGCGGATGCACCGCGATGACCGGCGTCGAGGCGGTGAGCAACGGCGTGCCCATATTCAGGAAGCCGAGCGAGCGCAACGCCCAGTGGACGCTGACGATCATCGTCACGATCCTCGCGGTGCTCCTGCTGGGCATCGCGGCGCTCTGTCACGCGTACCACCTCGCGGCCACGCCGCCGGGGCAGCGCGGGTACGAGAGCGTCCTCTCGCAGCTCACGCACGCGACCCTCGGGCGCGGCCTCCTCTACGACGTGACCATGGCCAGCGTCCTCGCGCTCCTGGCGCTCTCGGCCAATACGAGCTTCGCAGACTTCCCGCGCGTCTGCCGGATGGTCGCGATGGACGGATACCTGCCGGAGGCGTTCGTCCACCAAGGGCGCCGCCTCGTCTTTACCCACGGCATCCTCGTCCTGGCGGCGGTGTCGGCCGTCCTCCTCATCGCCTTTCGTGGGGTGACCGATCGGCTGATCCCGCTCTTCGCCGTCGGCGCCTTCTTCGCGTTCACGATGTCGCAGGCCGGGATGGTCGTGCACTGGCGGCGGCATCCGGGACGCCATTCGGTCCATTCGCTCGTCCTGAATGCCATCGGCGCCGTCGCGACGTCGGCGACGCTGGTGGTCGTTCTCGTATCGAAGTTCGTCGAGGGCGCCTGGGTCTCGGTGCTCCTCGTCGCCGCGTATCTGTGGCTCCTCCGGCGCGTGAAGCGGCACTACGACATCATCGGCAGGCAGACGACCAACATGGAGGCGCTCGAGCTGACGTCGGTGCAGCCGTGCGTCGCCGTAGTTCCGCTGCTTCGCTGGAGCATGCTCGCCGCGAAGGCGTTGAAGTTCGCGGTGGGGCTCTCGCCGGAGGTCATCGCGATCCAGGTGCTCAACGAAGACCCGCGACTCGAGGACCTCACGCGCCGCTGGCGAGAGCTCGTCGAGGACCCCGCGGCGCGGGCCCGTCTTCCTCCTCCGCGGCTGGTCGTCCTTCGCTCGGAATACCGCGAGCTCCTCCGGCCGCTGGTCGATTTCGTGAAGCAGCTCGCGTCCGAACGCCCGGACCGGCAGATCGCGGTCGTCCTGCCGCGCCTCATCGAGCGCCGCTGGCGCTATTACCTCCTGCACAACAACATGGCCGCGGCCCTGCGCGCGCTGCTCGTTTACCGCGGCGGTCCGCAGATCGTCGCCGTCGACGTCCCGTGGTACCTGGCCGACGTCTTCCCCGAGAGGGGCGAGCACGCCTGGCGCGACCGGCTCATTCGGCGAGGGCTGCTCGCCCGGGCCGCCCGTCTGACGTTGTGGCGCGCACGAGGGTCGAAGGGGACGCCGTAGTAGGCGCCGCGTAGGGAGACCAGGTCGCGCCGCCGTCGGTGGAGTATTCGATCTTCATGCCGGGGTAGCGGAGGTTTGCCCGGAGCTGTCCCGCCTCGACGACGGCGCCGGGCAGCGGGATCCGGTAGTTGACGCCGGCGCGGGGAGGGGAACGAAGTTCGCCGCGGACGTCCACCGCGCGGAAGTAGTCGAGGCGCGGCAGCTCGGCTTGCCCCAACGTGTTCACGAAATCCCTCCACGCGTCGGGCAGCTTCTCCGCAGTCGGCGTCTCGTGATTCCACGCGCGCTCGGACACGCCGAGGATCTTGGGAAACGCCATGTACTCGAGGATCTCCGGGGTCTTCACGTTCTCCGACCAGAGGAGGCCCTCGAGCCCGAGGACGTGATCCCTGCCGGCGCGCGTCAGGCGCGTCATCTTCGCCCAGCGCGCCGGCGCGATCGGTCGGCCCAGGCGGTCTTCTCGTGCGATGGCGAAGACGTCGAAGGGCAGGTACTCGAAGGTCCGTCGTTCGTCGACGAACGCTCCCCAGTCGGACCCGGGTTCGTCGGGGTCCTTGTTGTAAGCGAGGTCCATGTAGAGGTTCGTCGCGTGCGCGAGGACGACGCGGCGGCCGCCGTTCGCCTCCTTGTAGGCCTCGTCCTCGCCGCCCTCGCCCCAGACGTTGTTCCACGGCATCGACACGAACCCTGGGAGCGTCGGCCCGCCGGCCACGACGTCGCTCCACCCCATCATCGTCGCGCCGAGCTCGGTCACGATGCGCTGCAGGCGCACGAAGAAGTAGTTCTTGATGCCGCGATCGTCCAAGCCCTTCGTCTGCGGATTGAGCCGGCACGCAGGCGACTGGGTCCACCAACGGTCGCCGGGCGGCTCGTCGCCGCCGACGTGAGCCGTCGTCAGAACGGTGTGGACCGATGCGTACATGTTACGGACCTCGCCCCAGACCTTCGCGACGAAGGCGTACGTGCTCTCGAGGCAGGGATTCATCAGGTTGTCGACGTAACCCTGCACGCTCGTGTGCGACGTGGAGTCCGCCGGGTCGAGCAGGCGGTAACGGCTCGCCGCGTCGGTGGCGCGCGCCGCTTCGTAGCGCCTCTCCATCGCCTGCACCGCGGCTCGCGCGTGCGCCGGCATGTCGAACTCGGGGACCACCTCGATGTGGCGCTCGGCCGCGTACGCGAGAATTTCTTCGAAGTCCGCCACGGAGTAGTAGCCGCTGCCCTCGCCGACGAAGTTGAGCGTTGCCTCCTCGAAGCCCTGGTACGCCGGTGCGTGGCCTCCGTTCGCCGCCGCCTCGGTCGTCGGCTTTCCGACGATCCCGTCGGCCTCGTCCAGCGCCGCGGCCGAACCCATTCCAGGGTGCAGCGCGCGGGATTCCTCCGGATCGAATCCGCGGCGAGCGCCGAAATCCGTCAGCTCCGGCAGCCCGGGGATCTGCAGTCTCCAGCCCTCGTCGTCCGACAGGTGGAAATGGAACTTGTTGAGCTTGTGCGCCGCGAGCAGGTCGAGGACCTTCTTGATCGTGTCCTTCGATTGAAAATGACGCGCGACGTCCAGGTGCATCCCGCGGTACGGGAAGAGCGGCGCGTCGGCGATTTCCACGGCAGGCAGCTCGATCGACGGCGGGCGTCGTTCCGGCACGGCTGCGAGCTTGTAGGCGCTCAGCGGGACAAGCTGACGGAGAGTCTCGATTCCGTGAAGGACGCCCGCCGCATCCGCTCCCACGATCGAGACTCCGTGCGCATCGACGACGAGTCGGTAGCTCTCCGGGTCGGGCCGGCCGCGGCCCGTCACCGCGAGATGCGGTTCGAGCGCGAGCGAGACCGTCGCGGCATCGGGTCCTCCCGGCGTGCGGACGCGAATCGAACCTGCGACGACGTCCCCCAGCGCGGCCCTCAGGTAATCGGCTTCGGAGCGCAGGGGTGGCGGCGCTGCGATCGTCGTCTGCGCGCCGACGAGCACGAGTCGCCCCCCGGTCTCCTTCACGGACCGCGGTGACGGCAGCAGGCTGCGCGCGACGTCGAGGGCGCGAAAGGGCGCGGCCGCGTTCTCGTCGAAGCGTACGCGCGAGGTCTGGAGCGGCAGGGAGTCGTCCGCCCCCCGCGCCGCGAGGCGGGCGTCCCGGGAGTCGAACACGGCTCGCGCGTGCACCGCGATGGGCGCGGCCTGCCCCGGCAGAAGGATGTGAAAAGCTGCAGGCGCCTCGGTCTTCTGGATGCTGGGGCTGGACACGAGTATTCGCACCTCGCGTGTCTCGCCCGGCAGAATGGGGACGAATCCCGGCGACGGCTCAAGCACGTGGTAGTCGCCGCTGGCGCGCGCGTCCCCGTGCACGCACCGAAGACCTTGCGCGGGAAGCTGCCCAGGAGCCGGCGGCGTGGCTCCCGCATCCTGAGGCGCGGCGCCGTCGGCGCCCTCGAGCGCCGGAGCCATCTCCGAGGTAAAATAGAGCTTCCAGTCCCCGGCAAGCGGCTCGGTTCGATGGTTCGTGATCGACAGGACGAAGCGGTATGCATCCGGACCCCGCATCGACCCATCGGGAGTCCACGCGATCGCGACCGGCGCGCCGGGGGCCGGCGAGGCCGTTGCAGCTGTCGTGCGGTCTTGCGGTTGCTCACGCGGAGCGGCCCCCGGGAGCTCGCGCGCGCCGCATGCGATGAGCGCGACGGAGAGGGTAGGCGCGAGCGCGCGTCCGACCGGCCAATGGCGGTGTGGTATTGACATGGTCTTATATTGGCGCTAGCCTGCTTCTCCAACGATTCCTACGATTTCCCGGCGTGGAGTTGATATGGCGGTTCGGCCTTTTGCAGCAGCACGCACGGATGTCGTGCTCGTTCCCGGCGTGAGCGTCGCAACAATCGGTGAGGGAGTACAGCCTTGCCTTCGCTGATGGCCACGGAAGCGCGCTCCGCTGCGGCCGCCGTCGCCGCACAGGGAGTCCAGGCGAGCGAACGCATCGCTGCGTTGGCCGCGCGGCTCGCCCAGAAGCAGCCGAAGCTGGCGTTGACGGTCGCCCGCGGTAGCTCGGATCACGCGGCGAATTACTTCGCGTACCTCGTCATGCGCCGCCTGGGCGTACCCGTGGTCTCGCTGCCGATGTCGCTGGTGACGCTGCACCGCGCGCCGCTGGCCGTCGCTGGGCAATTCGCGATGGCCCTGTCCCAGTCCGGGGCGAGCCCCGACCTCGTCGACACGATGTCGGCGCTGCGAGAGGCCGGCGCTTTGACGGCCGCGTTCGTGAACCGGACCGAGTCTCCGCTCGCGAAGCGCTGCGAGTGGGTCGTGCCGCTCGCTGCGGGCGACGAGAAGAGCGTGGCGGCCACGAAGAGCTACATCGCGGCGCTCGCCGCCGTCGCACGCCTCGTGGGCCAGTGGCAGCGCGACCAGCAGCTGCTCGGCGCCATCGAAACGCTGCCCGAGCGGCTGGAGTCCGCCGCCAACGTCGACGGCGCGCAGGTCGTCGACGCGCTGGTCGGGGCAGAGCGCGCGATGGTCGTCGGGCGCGGATTGGGCTTCGCCGTCGCGCTCGAGGCCGCCCTCAAGTTGAAGGAGACGTGCGCGCTCCAGGCCGAGGCGTTCAGCAGCGCGGAGGTGCGCCACGGCCCGATGGCCTTGATCGACAAGGGCTATCCGCTGATCGTCTTCGCGCTGCGCGGTCCCGAGCAGGCGGGGATCATCGACTTCGCGCGGGAGATGCGCGGGCGTGGGGCGCGCGTGACGCTCGCGGCGCCTCCGGACGTCGAGGACGCGGACGTGAAGCTCGTCGTCGCCGACGATCCGATGCTTGATCCCCTTCTCGCGATCCAGACGTTCTACCTCGTGGTGGCGCAGCTCTCCGAGGCGCGTGGTCTGGACGCCGACGCACCCCGCCACCTTTCGAAAGTCACTCTGACAAGATAAGCGGCGATCGAGCGTCGGACCGAGTAGCTCAGGGTTCGCAAAGCGAATCCCGAGTCACTCGCCGCTCGGGCCGCTCGCGCTGGCGCAAGTTACTTTGCCCTCGGCGATCTTGGCCTTCGCTTCGTCGGCCAACCGGCAGCCGCGATTGTCCTTCAGCGTGCATGCCTTGGCGAAGTAGCGCTTCGCCTCGCACACGTCCTCTTCGAGCCCCGCCTTCTGCCATTTGCCGGGCGCGCCGCTCATGTTCCCGAGCTCGACGCAGTCGGTCGCGTTCTTTTCGACGAAGCAGCCGGCCTCCAGCGTGCGGCGGGTGACGTCAAGCGCCGTCGTCGCGGCAGCGGTATCGTCGGGATGGGCGTCGAACTCCGCTGTGCGCGCCTGCATCACGCGCTGGCAAACGTCGTACGTCGCGTCGTTCTTGCAGACGGGCTCGCACGCCGCGAGCTCGTGCGACGCCGCGCACGCGGACCGCAGCGAATCCATCGATCGCTCCTTGGCCCAGAGCGACTGGAACGACCCGGCCCAGATTACCGTCGCCGTGACCGCGAGGACGATGGCCAGCGTGCTCTGCGTCTTCACCGCCCCGCCCAGCTTCGCGACGATGGCGCGCGCCGCGAGCGCGGTCTTCACGCCGAAGCCGAGGAGCGCAAACCCGATCACCGCCAGCGCCCCGAAGACGAAGACATACGCCCAGCGGATCGGTTCCCCGAAGAAGAGCGGCCCGCTCACGAGGCCGCTGAAAGTCACGAACAGATAGAGGCTCCCCGCCGTCAGCGAGGTCGCCCATGCTCCCGTCTTGATCGCCCGGCCCTTCTCGTTGTCCGGGACCTCGATGCTCCCGGGGTCGTCGCGAATGGGGACGAGCACCGAGATCACGATCGAGGGCAATCCCATGACGAGGATGTAGACGAAGAACCGCTTGTACCCGAGGAGATCGCTCACGAACCCCGACGTCATCGACGGGATCATCATGCTGACGTTCATCAGCGCGGTCGCGAACCCGTAGTGCGCCGTGGAGTACTTTCCGGGCGCCATCTGCTGCATGAGGACGAGAGTCATCGCGACGAAGCCCATCCCGAGCGAGAACTTCTCGATGCTCGCGCAGGCCGTCACGACCCACAGGTTCGAGTTCTGCGTCGCGGAGAGGAACGTGAAGAGAACATTCGGGACGTTGAGGATGAGGGCGAGCGGGACTACCGCCTTCTTCAGGCCCACCTTGGCGGCGAACCATCCGCCCACCATGCTGCCGGCGACCATGCCGAGCGTACCGGCCGTCCCGTACGCGAAGCCGACGTCCGCCGTGGAGAGCCCCAGCCCGCCGTCGGAGACCTTCGCGCGCAAGAAGAGCTGCGCGATCTTCTCGATCTGCCCCTCGGCCGTTCGAAAGAGGAGGGCGAACGCGATGAGCCACCATATGTTCTTCTTCAAGAAGAAGTCGGTCGTCACCTCGCGGAAGCTCCCCAGGATGTCCGAGGCGCTGGTCGCGATCGCCGCCGGCGCGCGCCCGCGCGGAGCGACGAGCGCGTGGTACGCGGCGAACCCGAGCATGATCGCGCCGAACGCAACCCAGACGATCGCCCAGGCCGGGACGATGTCGTATTTGACTTCGAGCTTGCCCGCCAGGACCGTCAGGCCACCCTGCGCCATCACCTGGCCGATGTTCCAGAACCCGGACTGTACGCCCACGTACTTCGCCTGCCCGACCGTATCGAGGGCGTCGATGTAGAGGCCGTCCGCCGCCATGTCGTGCGTCGCCGAGTTGAAGGCCATGATGGCGAACACGGAGAGCGACGCCTGAAACCAGAAGGGCAGGGGCAAACAGAACGCCATCACGCCGAAGCAAGCGCCCGCGAAGGTCTGCGTGACGACGACGATTCCCTTCTTCGATTTTCGCGTTTCGAGCAGCGGGCCGAAGAATGGCTTCAGGGCCCAGGGCAGGAGCAGCCAGCTCGTCCAGAAGGCGATCGTCGAGTCGGAGAGCCCGAAGCTCTTGTACATCATGACCGAGACGAGGATCACCGCGTTGAACGGCAGGCTCTCGGCCGTGTAAAGCGTGGGTACCCACAGGAGCGGGTTCCGCTTCCGCGCGTCGGCGCGCGCGCCCGCCCTGCCTTCGGAAGGAGGTGACGTATCGTCGACCTTCGCTTCGGCGGCGGCTTCTTGCATGGTCATCGCATTTCCTGTCGGTGAAGACCATCGCGCCCGGGGCTGCGGGAAGGTCGGGCCAGCTCGGCGCCGTATCAGCTCTTGAACTGCGGCAAATAATCGGCGTTCTCGACGAGGATGTCGTCGAGGATCTTCTGGGCGACGCCGATGGACGGGACGAGAGGGTTCATCGTGAGCGCCTGGAGGGCCGCGCTCCTGTCGCCGTGAACGGCGGCGCGGACGGTGAGTGCCTCGAAGGCCTTGATGAGCTGCAAGAGGCCCAGGATCTGCGGCGGCAACCGTCCCACGGTGACGGGCACCGGACCGTGCGCCGTAATCGTCGCGCACACCTCGACGACCACGTCGTCCGGCAAGTCGCTCAGCGCGCCGTTGTTGACGGTGTCGACGCACTGGATGTCCTTGCGATCGCTGTAGATCGACTCGATGACCTGCACTGCGGCCTCGGAGTAGAGGGCTCCTCCGCGCTTCGAGAGCTCCTCCGGCTTCACGTCGAGCTTGCGGTCCTGGTACTTCTTGAAGAGTTCCGCCTCGACCTTCTTCACTTCCTCGCCGCGGGTCGGCTTGCCCTCCCGGTGCTTCTCGAGCATCTCGGCGAGCATCACGTCGTGCATGTAGTAGTACTTGTGATACGGGTTCGGGAACGCGCCGAGCGAGAAGACGAGCTCCCGCGGCCACGCGTGGTCCGGGATGTTCTTCATGTTCATCGTCGTGTCGCCGGCGAGCTTCTCGAGGGCCTGTGCCGTCACGTCGCGCCCCTGCACGAAGACGCGCTTGCCCCACACGAGGTGGTTGCAACCCACGAACTCGATGTAGACCTCGGGGCGCGTCACGCCGAACTGCTGCGCGACCCAGTTCTGCATGTTGATGGGGTTATTGCACAGGCCGATGACCTTCACGCGCGAGTGCTGTGACGCGGCCTCGGTGACGACGCCGCTCGGATTCGTGAAGTTCACGAGGAACGCTTCCGGGCAAAGGCGCTCCATCTCGTGACACAGGTCGAGGACGACCGGGATCGTCCGGAGGGCCTTCGCGAAGCCGCCCGCGCCGACGGTCTCCTGACCGATCGCGCCGTACCGCATCGGGATCGTCTCGTCGCGGATGCGCGCGTCGAGCATCCCGACGCGGAACTGGGAGAGGACGAAATCGGCGCCCTCGAGCGCTTCTTTGCGCTCGAGCGTCGTCTTCACGGGGAACGGGTCGCCATACTTGGCGATCATTCGCCGCGCCAATCCGGCCACGATGTCCAGCTTTTCCTTGCCGCCCGCGACGTCGGTCAGCCATAGCTCACGCAGCGGAAGCACGTCGCGTCGCGCGAGCAACCCCTCGATGATCTCCGGCGTGTAGCTGCTGCCTCCGCCGACGACCACCATCTTGACCGCTGCTTTAGCCATCGAGCGCTCCTTCGTACGACGAACTGATCGACTCCCAGACCTCTCGCGTCTGCACTCCGCGTGCGTGCAGCGCCGCGCGCACCGCACCGGCGACCGGCGGCCGGTCGTTCAGTTTGACCCGGGCGCTGGCATCGACCTCGCGGATGAGACCACGGAACACGTCGAAGAGGAGGGGGCCCGTCCGCGTGAACAGCGACCCCGATGCCACGACGAACGTCCCCGACCCGACGAGCGCGAACTTGCGAATCAAGTTCGTCGCGAGCAGCGCCAGCTCGCGGCCGAACGTCGTCACGACCTCGATCGCGACCTCGTCCCCTTGCGCGGCGGTCTGGAAGAGCGACGGGCGTATGGCGGTGTGCGGGATCTCGTAGCCCTCGCGCGTCAGCGCGTGCAGGAGCGCGGCGACCGAGGTATGTCCGGTCGCTTTTGGGATGGCGGTGGTAAGCGCGGTCTTCCGCCCGCGCCCGTCCTCGGCGCGGAGGATCGCGTGCAGCGTCAGCTGGTCGATCGCCGTGCCTCCCCCGAGCTCGCCGAAGTACCCGTAGAAGTATTTCTCGTCCTTCGGGCTCAGGTACGATGCGCAGACGCCCGATCCCGCCGACACGGTGATGCCGTTCGCGGTCGGCGCGCAGGCTCTCGCTCCGAGGAAGGAGTCGTTCTCGAGTGTCAGCGGGATGTCGCCGAGGAAGGGGTCGAGCGCGCCGCGCAGGCGGCCGTCGTCCTCGGGCCAATCCAGGCCCGCGCCGGCGATGTGCACGTGCTGCACCTTGGATAGATCGGCCTTCGCGCGGTCGAGTGCGCGCCGGATCGCGTCGAAGATCGTCTCGGCGGCGCCTCTCTCGCCGACGAGCTCCCAGTTGGCGCAGCCGCTGCGCCCCGCTCCGAGCGGTCGGCCGTCGAGACTGGCCACGACCGCGTCGGTCTTCGTGCTCCCTCCGTCGACACCGATTACGTAGCTCAATTGGGGACTCCACCGACAAATTGCGCAGACGACGGGTGCGGCGCCCTGATGAGGATCGCTACATGAAGATCGACGGATCCGGCGGATCGGTCGCGAAACCCAGGACCTCCGCGCCCGCTTCCTTCGCCTGGTCGAGGACGTGGACGAATTTGCCGTAGTTGCACTCGTCCTGCGACACGACGAACACGACCTTGTCGTCCGGGTTGGGCTTCCGATCGAGCGACGCCTTCAGCTTAGCCACGAGGTCCGCCGACTCCACCCGCTCGGTGTTCAGCCGCAGGGTGCCGTCCTTGTAGATGTAGATGACGAGCTGGTCGGGAGGGATGTCCTCGACCTCCTCGAGCTTCTCGCTCTGCGGCGTGCGAACCGGGATGTCCTTCTCGAGCAGCGGCGTGACGACCATGAAGATGATGAGCAGCACCAGAACGACGTCGACCAGCGGGGTGATGTTGATGTCGCTGTTCGCGTTCTGCGCCGGCTTGACGAAAAGCTGTTTCGGGTGCCGCTTCATCGAGAACTCCTACTTCGATTTCAACTCTTCGACGGCCAGCTGGACCGCCTTGGCCCCGCCGTTCTTCGCGTGAGCCATCAGCTTTCGAACGTCGCCCACCGTGAGCGCCTCGTCCCCCTTGAGGAGCAGCCGCTTGTTGGGCTCGGTCACGAGCTCCGCGGCGATGCGCGACTCGATGTCACCCTCCGGGACCGGATCGCTCTCGACCCAGAGTTTCTTGTCGGTCGTGATCGAGAGGATGAGCGGGTCGCTCTTGCTGTCCTCGCCGCCGATCTGCTTCGCCTTGGGCAGGTGGACTGGCTTTCCACGCTGAAGCATCGGCGTGATGACCATGAAGATGATGAGGAGAACGAGAACGACGTCCACGAGGGGCGTGATGTTGATGTCGTTCTTGACGCCCTTGGAGCCGCCTGCCGCGAAGGCCATGGGATTACCCTAGGCGCCCGGCCATGCCGACGCGGGGAGGGGGAGGCTGCGACGCGTGCGGCGGCATCGACGAGTGCATGCGCGCCATCTTGAGCTGGGTGGCGACGAGGTCGAGGAGCTCGTTCGACGACTCCGACATGTCGACCGCGCGCGCCTCGATCCAACCCTGGAAGTAGTTGAAGAGCATGACGGCCGGGATGGCGACGAGGAGGCCGAACGCCGTCGTGATGAGGGCTTCGGCGATACCCGCCGACACCGTACCGAGGCCGCCGGAGCCGGAGGCCGCCATCGCCTGGAACGAGTTGACGATGCCCATGACGGTTCCGAGGAGTCCCACGAACGGCGCCGTCGACGACACCGTGGCGAGGACGCCCTGCCCGCGCTTCATGAGCTGCAGCTCTCGCTGCGATCCGCGCTCGAGCGCGCGCGCGACCGACTCGAACGTCAGGTCGGCGTCGATCCGCGGGCTCATTCGCCACGCGTTGAGGCCCGCGCCGACCACTCGACCGAGATACCCCTGCGCGCCGGTCGCCGCGGCGGCGGCGTTGTCGAGCTCCCCGCGCGACAGCGGACCGGAGATCTCGGTCGCGAACTTCATCGACTGCTTGCGCGACTTGCTGAACGCGAAGAAGCGCTCGGCAGCCACGAGCAGCGACGACATGGACATGAGGGCCAGCACCCCCACGATGCATCGGGCGAATAGGCCCATGTGGTGCCAGAGCTCGGACAACGTAAATTGCATGACGGTTACCTCTCTCGCTTTTCTGTGCGCGCTCTACGCGGGAAAACTCAGGTGGGGCTGGCTACTCTGACGGGGATGACCATTTCGACGCGCTGCGGATGCCCCTGGTACATGATTGGGGTGTACTTCCACGACTTCAGTACGTCGAGGATGGGTTGATCCATGTACTGTAAGCTCTTCATGATCTTGCAATCGCTCAAGCTGCCATCGAGATTGATTACACACTTCACGAGGGCGACCCCGCTGACTCTCATCGCCATCGCTTCTTTGGTGTAGGTCGGCGCAGGGTGAGCCAGGAGCGTCGGACGCTGCATGCCCGCCCCGAACGGAATCACCCCGGTTCCTCCGAGCTGGCCGCCCAGCTGGCCGCCCACAGTCCCGCCGACGACGCCGCCGACCACTCCCCCGACCACGCCGCCCTTGACCCCGCCCTCGACGCCCTCGGGCTCGGGCTCCGGCTCCGGCTTGGGCGCCTCCTTCGGCTTCGGCTTCTCGATGTGCTCTTTGGTCTGAACGATTTCCTCTTTGGGCTTGATGATCTTCTTGTGCTCGGTCTTCGCCTTGGTGATCGAGCCGCCGCCCGGTGGTGGGGGAGGCGGTGGCGGCGGCGGAGGTGTCATGAAGGTAACCGTTCGCTCCCTCTTCTCGGGCGCCTTGGGCCGCGACGAGATGTACAGCGCGAGCCCGATGACGAGGACGTGAGCCACGATCGAAAAGATCGCGCCGCGGCCTAGCTGGCGCTTGGGGATGTTCTGCTGGAGAACGGAATCGAACATTGGCTACCTACTGCCTTGGGAATGGGGCCAGCGGCCGCTCGAAGAGTCGCACACCTTGTATCACAGCCGGTAGCCCGCAAGCCGAGCGGGCCAGAGCGGCACGTACGGCCGAGGCGGTCAGGCTCGCTCCCGACCGATTGCGCCGCGACCGACTTCGTTGCGATGGGCGCTGCCTCCAGGGACCGAGGCGCGCCGGGAGCTCGTGCGAGCAAGAGGTAAGGAGGTGGTCTTGCGATGGACCGGTGCGCGCGACGCGCCGTCGCGACGGTTTAGCACATGCGGGGCGCGGGGCGAGGAGCATCGAGATCCCTTCGCGTTTCGAAGTATGGGCGCGCGCGGACGCGATGAAGTGCGGGCCATTTGCCGTGTTCGAGTGCTGCGGATCGCGTCTTGCTCCAGAGAACATCGGATGAAGAGCCTCCCGCGTTCTCGCATCGTGTGCCCGGGCCGTGCGCGTTCTGCTCGCGGCGTGCCAGGCCAGGAAAGGTACTCGTCGGCGGGACGTCGGTGAGACCACTGGGCGAAATCGCGACTCCCCCGACACGAGCGGCGCCGCGGGTACGTCCTCAGAGATCGTACGGATGATCCCGGGGATCGCGATCGTCCGACCCCCTTTCTTCACGGAAATGCTGGAAGAAAGCCCGGGCCCGGTAATTGCTCTGGCGCGCCATGTCATGCTCGAATCCACGGAGAACTCCAATCCCCTCGTGGCCGCAACGCGGGAAAGCGGCTCACCATCGGGCGGCGAACTCGCCTTTCCTCGGGAAGCGGCCTCCGAGCGGACCACTGGCAGACCAATAGCATACCAGGCTGCCCTCCTTTTGGAGCCGCTCATCGCCTGCGATCGGTGGTCTCTGCGCTGTCCACCCGCGCTCTTTTCGCCGCTGTCGTGAGCCGCTCGGGATGCACGAAGCTACTGGGAAACCGCGGCGATCGCGACGATCGAAGCGATGTCGCACCGGCGCGCCGAGCCGTCTTGCCCTTGCTCAAACTTCTGGTCCGTTCGCCGCGGGATCTTGTTGACACCACCGTTTCCTGCGCACTACGGTCCACCGCGGTCATTGGTACCAGCCTCTGTCGCTGTGGAGGCGCTCAGTGCGGGGAAGCATCTTCGAGCCGGGTGGGCTTTTGCTCGAAGAAAACGCCTCCGCGTGAAGTGATTCGGCTCGTCTCGTCGTCGCGATTGGGTTCTCCACGGGGGAGAAATGCGTGAGACCACATTGAAACTCCGGGTCTGCTGGGCTGCCTCGCTGTTCGTGTTCGCCTTCGTCGTCGCGATCCTGACCGGCGCGAAGACCGCTTACGCCCAGCAGGGCGCCGGCGTGCTGACGGGAACCGTCACGAACACGCAGGACAAGTCCCCGCTGTCTGACGTCATCGTTACGGCGACGTCACCGGACCTGCAGGGCGAGCAGGTCGTCGTAACCGACACGGCGGGTTTCTTCCGTATCCCCGATCTGCCGTCGGGTACGTATAGCGTGCGGTTCGAGAAGGACGGCTTCAAGCCGTTCACCCGCGACGGGATCGCGCTCCGCACGGATGCAACGCTGCGTGTCAACGCGGAGCTCCTTCCGTCGACGGTCACCGCCGAGGAGGTGGTCGTCGTCGCCAGGGCTCCGGTGGTCGACGTCGGATCCAGCTCCGTCGGTACCAACATCACGAAGGAGTTCACGAACCGCATCCCGGTCGCTCCTCCGGGCGGCAAGGGCGGTGCGAACAAGTCGATCGAGGCCGTCGCGGAGGTCACGCCCGGCGCGAAAACGGATACCTACGGCGTATCCTTCGCCGGCTCGTCCTCACCCGAGAACACCTATATGGTCGACGGCCTGAACGTCGGCAACCCCGGTCTCGGCATCATCGGTACGCCCCTCTCGACGGAGTTCGTCAAGGAAGTCAACGTCATCACCGGCGGTTACATGCCGGAATACGGGCGTACGACCGGCGGATCGATCTCGGCGATTACGAAGTCCGGTTCGAACGAGTTCCACGGCGGGGTGTGGGGTGACTGGGCGCCGGGCTCCCTGGCCGGTACGCCCAAGGTGCCGCCCGTCGGAGTGGGCGCGGTCAGCTTCTCGGACCCGCTCAGCTATACGGGGAGCCTCGGTGCCGACGTCGGCGGCCCGATCATGAAGGACAAGTTGTGGTTCTACGTCGGCGTCGACTATTCGACGGAGAACTACGACGTAAACCGCTTCTTCTACAAGCAGACCGGCGATTTGAGCCAGGCGCTCAACCCGAACTGCGGCACCCCCGGCAACCCCCCGTGTCCGCAGACCACGCAGATGCCGCAGTTCAACGAGCATTACAGCGCGGTGTCCCAGGCGCTCCAGGCGCTCGGTAAGCTGACCTTCGCGATCAACCCCGACAACAAGATCACCGCGACGTTCATCGCGGCGCCGACGACGACCGGCGGTCCGGGGAAGTTCAGCATCGACCCCAGGTCCGGCGGTCCGCAGCTGAACGGCTTCCCGGAGGGCACCTACAATTCGACGGCGCTCCAGGCCAACACGCAGGCGTACGACGCCTCGTTGAAATGGTCGACCGAGTTCGCGAACAAGCGCGTCCTCATCGATACGACGGTGGGCTACCACTACGAGCAGGATGAAGCGCTGCCGAACGACGGCTCGCTCATCGGGTCGAACCAGGGCCTTTCCGCCATCCCCAACGTCAGCTGGAACCGCACGCCGAACAGTCCGTTCACGGGCGGAATGATGCCCTATTACGGATATCACTCGATCACCGAGTTCGAGAACAACGCGCAGCTCGGTGCGGCGTGCATGCCGCCGGCGGGCGCTCCCATGGGCCTCAACACCGTGTGCCCCGTGCCCAGCTACTCGAGCGGCGGTCCCCTCGGTCCGGAGAGCCACCTCTACCGCCAGATCTACGGGCGCTACACGATCGGCAGCACGCTCACGTACCTGCTTCAGGCTGCGGGTCACCACGTCATCAAGGCAGGCTTCAACATCGAGCTCACGACGATGGATGAGCTCTACGGGCACGCCGGTGGAGCCGTCCTCAGTGAGGATCCCAGCGGCGCAACCATCGTCGAGAACGAAGGGTTCGGCGTCCTGAACGGGCCGGACAACGCCATCAAGGCGGACCCCCTCCATGTCCAGACGAAGTCGATCATCGCGGGTGGCTTCCTCCAGGATAGCTGGAGCATCATGGACGTCATCACCGCCAACTTCGGTGTGCGTTACGACGCCCAGACGCTCTACAACACCGAAGGCGCCGCCGCCCTGAGCTTCCCCAACGAGTGGTCGCCGCGCGTCGGCATCATCTACGACCCGACGCAGTCGGGCCGCGCGAAGATCTTCGCCAACTACGCGCGTTACTACGAGAACACTCCCCTGGCGCTGGCCAACGACAGCCTCGTCGGGCAGCCGAGCGTTCTCGCGGTGCACCCCGCCGTGAACCCCACCGGCTCGGCGCAGGCTCCGACAACGTCGGGTTGTCCGTCTGGTGCGAACGTCCCTGCCGCCAACAGTTGCAGCGTCGGAAATGGCTCGGCCAACCCCGCGTACAGCCCTTCGCAGACGTGGCACGCCTTCGGAGGCGGTTCGGACCCGATCGACCCGAGCGTGAAGCCGACGACCGAGGACGACTTCGTCGCCGGTGGCGAATACGAGATTCTCAAGGACGCTCGCCTCGGGGTGAGCTACCAGCGCCGCTGGATCGTATCCTGGCTGGACGACATGAGCCGGGACGTCTTGAACACGTTCTTTCTCGGCAACCCCGGCTACGGCTGGGCGAGCGACTTCCCGACGGCGACGCGCGTCTACGACGCGGGCACGCTGTACTTCGTGAAGACGTTCGGCGACGACTGGCTCACGAGCGCGAGCTACACGCTCTCGTATCTCCGCGGGAATATCGGCGGCCTCTATCGCACTTCGAACGGCGAGCTCGATCCGAACCACAACGCCGACTTCGACCTGAAGACCTTCACGATCAATACGAATGGTCCCCTGGACGGCGATACGACGCACGCGATCAAGCTGTTCGGTGCGAAGGACTGGCAGATCGCGAGCCCGCAACACCACATCTCTACGGGCCTGTCGTTTCGCGCCACGTCGGGAACGCCGATGAACTACTTCGCCGGCGACGTCTATTACGGCACCGGCAGCGCCTTCAATCTCCTTTTGCCCCGCGGCTCGGGGGGGCGCACTCCCTGGACGTACGACGTGGACGCGAACCTGGGTTATCGCTTCCAGATCGACAAGGATAAGTCGATCACCGCGTCCATCGACTGCTTCAACCTCCTGAACTTCCAGGAGATCACCGAGTACAACGACCTCTACACGGCGCAGGGCGCGATCGGAAAGCAGAACGGAACGCTGCGCGATGTGCGCGTGACCCCGGGCGACGGCTCGGCCAGGCCGCTCTACAAGGCGGACCTCAACCCGGACTTCGGACTCCCCACGGCGTACCAGGCGCCGCGTTACTTCCGGTTCAGCCTCCGGGGCACGTTCTAAGGCGGGGAAGGAAGTTCGTCATGATAACGAGGATGGGTATCGTGAAGAGCCGACTCTTGCTGGGGGGCGCTGCGACCGCAGGCGGCGGGGCCGTCGTGTGGGCTCTGTCTGCCGTGTTTCTCGCGGCCACGCCGAATTGTGCGTCGGAGCCGTTGCCCCGTTGTGTCGTGCAGAGCAACGAGGCCATCGCGAAATACACGGCCATCGGTCCGCCGACGGGGGCCAACTGCAGCAACTGGGTGTTGCCCTGGCTCGCCCAGAACAACTGCTCGGACATGAACGGCAACGACGTCTGCCAGGCAGCGACGGCGGGGACCGTCGTCGGCGAGCCGGTCGGCCTTCAGACGTACTTCCCGAATCCGAACGACACGAATCAGAACGAAGAGCCGGGGTCGATGGCCTTCAAGTCGGAGTACATCGGGACGCTGATTCAAGGGTACCTGCAGGGGTACGGCACGTCGGCCAACGGCGGAGCGCCGGCGGACTTCAACCCCAACTATCCGTACGCGCCGGGACTCACGGCGAAGCCGGCGGGTCAGCCGCCGCAGGTCACGGGTAGCAACTTCGTGTTCAACTGGGGCAAGTTCGATACGGTGTATCCCGTCAACGGGGTATGCACGATTTCGAATATCACCGAGTCGAACGTCACGTACCCCGCCATTCCCCAGTACAACGCCTTCGGCTCGAGTCCTGCCATGCCTGGCCCCTTCAGCGGCATGGCTCAGACGACGATCGACTACAAGTGGACGAGCCCACTCAAGGTTATCGTGGACGACACGACGGGCGCCATCGGAGACCAGGTCTTCGGGGACCTGACGATCAGCCAGGACGGTTGCAGCCAGTCGTTTCACGTGGCCATCCTCGCCCCTCGCGTGCAGTGCAATGCGACCGACGACGCCGGGAACATCACCGGCGGGGATCAAAGCCAGTGCGGCTCCGGGAGCCAGAACCCGGACGACATCGGGATGAATACCCCGGACGCGACGACGCAAGCTCAGCTCTACGGGTCGGGTATCCTTCCTGGCATTCCCGTGAATTGCCAGAGCATCGTTCCGGGGCCGTTGCCGGCGGCGGACGGCGGCGCGACGTCCGCTCCGACGCCGGATTTCGAGTGCCTCCTCGGGAGGTCCTCGCCGTGATCCTCCCCCCGGCGCGTGCGATGATGTTGGGGCGCCGGGGCGCGGACATCCCGGATCGAGATGCGAGCTTGTCAAGGAGCTGCGAATCATGAGGACCAGCTACATTTTCCTCGCCTCGGTGCTGCTTGCGCTGGGCACCGCGAAGCTGACCGGGTGTTCCTTCGGTCCCGACGCCTACAACGGTCCCCTTCCGCCGGACGCGCCCGACACGGGCACCGGGAGCGGCGATGACGGAGGCGGCGGCGGCGACGACAGCTCCGGGGGAGGCGACAGCTCCGGAGGAGGAGACGACGGCTCGGGGGGAAGCGACGGAGCGAGCACCGGGGACGGTGCCGGCGACGACGGCAGCGCGCCGGCCGATGGCGCGCCGGCCGATGGCAGCGCGCCGGCCGACGGCGGGGGCGGCGACAGCGCGGCTCCTGCAGATGCCGGCCGGGGCTGAGGTCGAGCGAGCGGACGCGTCCCTCAGGGACAGCCGTCTTGCATTGCGCCCAACTTCTCACGAACGGCTGTGCTGAGCGCAGTCGCCTCGGTGTTCGTGCGCGCGCGCAGGAGCAAGATGGCCCCGGTGGCGGTGTCGTCCTCTCGCGCCAACGCCGCAAACACGAGGGGCGCGCGCTGCTCTTCGCGCTCACTGGCGGGTCCCGTCACACCAGCGCTCGTCGGTCTCGGTGCGCCCGGGCTCATCGAGCTCGGGCTCATGGGACCTGCGGCGGCCCGAGCCGCCGCGCACGAGCAACCGGCGAAGATGTCGGTCCTCGTTCCCGCGGCCGGCGTCGCCATGTCGCGAACGATCTCGCGCAGCTTCTCGCGTTCGCTCTCAGGCGCCACGAACGTGACGGCCACGCCGGATCTCACGTCGCTGACCATCGTCTCGACTCCATAAAGCTGCTGCAGCGGGCACCTGGACGAGCTGGGCTGCATCATCGTGGCCCCGGTTACCCTCGCCTCGCGAGGCGCGCACGAGAGCGCGGCCGTCGCAACGACGAGACACATCGCAGGGAAAACGGTCCTCATGGGCGCGTACCTCTCCCGCAACGGTTGCAACGGGAAGGCCGCGGCGCCGCCTACCTGGCTGGCTCGGCGGACGGCTCGACGGAGACGGCGACCGCTTGCGTGTACGTCAGGTCGACGTTCTCGCCCGGCTTGATCGTGTGAAGCTGCGAAGCGAGCTGCGGGTCATTCACCTTGAGCGTGTGCTGCCTGCCGTCCGCGGCCTTGACGGTGACGGTGTCCTCCGCCGTGTCGACCGCGACGATGCGCGCAGTGACCGTGGCCTGCTTGGCCGTCACCCCTCCGCGCTGAACCGCTCTCGTGGCCACCGCGGGCCCCGCCTGCGGGTGCTTGTTGATCGCGACGGCCACCTCTTCGTAGTACGTCGCGGTCACGCGGTCACCGACGTGCAGCCGGTCGAAGTCCACATCCGGGGCGGCCTTCACGTCCAGAGATTGGCCGTTCGGTCCGAGGAGAGTCAGCTTCTTGCCGGCCTTGTCGATCTTCTGAACGGTCGCGGTAGCGACGATGGCTGTCGCCACGGCCTCCCCGGGCTCCTTCTGCGGTTGCTCGGTCGCGCCGGTGGTCGGCGCCGGAGCGGTCTCGTAGTGTCTCGGCTTCTGCTCCGGCTTCTGCTCCGGCTGCGCCGGCGCGCTCTCGTCGCGGCCCGAGGTCGACGCTCCGCCCGGCTCCGTCTGGTCCCCCTGGCTCGGAGTCGCCCCGGGCGTCGCGCCGACTTGTGCGCGCGCGAGCGCGGACGCGGATACGACGCCCATCACGAGCGCTGCTGCCGCAGTCGCTCGACCGATCTTTGCTGACCCACTCATGGTCACACCTCTGCTTCCTCGCATCTCGCGAACGGACTCGTGCGCGGGGAGGTGCAATGGACGGACCGCGGAGGGGCCGCGTGCGAGGGCCCGATGACCCATGCGACGCCGAATGCGGCGGTGCCGGCGGCGTTCCCCGCCGGTTCTGCTACGCAGGCGAGCCATGAAGCCGGCAATGGCGCTGGTGTGCGTCGTGTGCGTCGCGTGCAGCCGCGGACGGTCCTCCGGACAACAGCAGGCGGCGCCCTCGGCGAGCGTCGTCACGATCGGCGCCGCGCTCGGTGCCTGTCAGGATATCGCCGTATGCGAAAGGGAGTGCGACTCCGGGTCAGCGGATCGATGCCGCCGCCTCGCCGCGAGCTACTCCCTCGGGGAAGGTGTCGACCGCGACGAGACGCGGGCGACCGCGCTGTACGAGCGCGCGTGCGAGATGAAGGACCCCTCGGCGTGCGTCTTCGCCGGCCAGGACCACGAATTCGCGCGCGGAGTGCCGAAGGAGGACACGACGGCCGCGCGGTACTACCGGCGCGCGTGCGATATGCAGTGGGCGCCGGGCTGCTACAACCTCGCGATCATGTACGAGCGCGGCGCCGGCGTGCCGGCGAACCGCGAGAAGGCGGGCGACCTGTGCCAGATCGCTTGCACCGCCGGCGCGAAGCAGGCTTGCGACAAGGCTCGCGAGATGCACGCATCGCCGGTTGCGCCGTTCCTGGAAGGGGGCTTGCCCTGAAGGAGGCGGCCTCGTGCCAAGGCCCGTCTGTGGGCTGCCGAATCAGGAACGGTGCCTGGCGGAACCCGGTCGCTCGGGTCGGTGCGCCGGTGGGCGCGACGAGCGTGTCTCGGCACGCTGGGCCGAGAGCAGGGGTGCGACCCCGAACAGCGCGGAAAGGACCGTCGACCCGTTGTTCACGGTCGCGGCCAGGGCCGGCGGCATCAGGCCGAGCGCGCCGAGGACTATTGCCACCGCATTCGGCGCCAGCACGAGCGCCAGCGTCGTTCGGACGCGGTGCATGGCGGCGTCCGCGAGCTCGAAGACGCGTGGCAAGCGCGCGAGGCCTCCTTCGAGCAGGACGACATCGGCCGTCTCGAGGGCCACCTCGGTGCTGCCGCTAAGCGAGATGCCCACGTCGGAGCGCGCCAGCGCGGGGGCGTCGTTGATGCCATCGCCGACCATGACGACGGTGCGGCCTCGTCGCTGCATGGCGCGCACCTCGCGCGCCTTGTCCTCCGGCAAGAGCTCCGCGATCACGCGATCGAGACCGAGGCGCGCACCCAGCGAAGTCGCGATGCGGACGACGTCGCCCGACATGAGGACGACCTCGCGCCGGCCCCGGTGCCGCAGCTTGGCGACCACCGAGGCGCTCTCGGCGCGCGGCTCGTCGGCGTATCCGAGCACCGCTTCGAGCCGGCCGTCGATCGCGACGAGTAGCGAGGAGGCCCCGATCCGCCGGTGGTGATCGCGCACGGACTCCGACGCCGAGACGTCGATCCCCTGCTGCCGCAACAGCTGGCGCCGGCCGACGACGACGCGGTGCGCGCACACCGTCGCGCTCACGCCCCGGCCGATCGTGGCGCGCTCGTCGTGAATCTCGCGGGCGACCGGCAGCCCTCGCGCGGCGACCCAGCGACGCACCGCGACCGCGACGGGGTGATGCTGATGCATCTCGGCGGCCGCAGCGAGGGCGAGGGTGTCGTTGAGCGGGAGCTGTCCCACGGCGCGCGCGTCGACGATCGTCGGCTCGCCGCGGGTGAGGGTGCCGGTCTTGTCGAAAGCGACGGCGTCGGCCGGCGGGAGTCGCTCGAGGAACTGCGGCCCTTTGACCAGCACGCCTTCTCGCGCGGCGAGCGTCATCGCCGTGAGCGCGACGGTCGGAATGGCGATGCGAAGGCCGGTCCCGAAGTCGGTGATGAGGACGCTCGTCATGCGATCGATTTGCCCGGTGGCGGCCGCCGAGAGAACCGCGGCAGCGACCGTCGGCAAGACGAGGCGGTTGGCGACTCGCTCGGCGTTTCTCTGCAGCGTCATCGGCTTCGCCCCGGCGCCCTGGAGGATGCTGACGATCCGCGCCGCGACGGTGTCAACCCCCGTGTTGTCGACGCGGAGCTCGACCCGCCCCTCGACGACCACGCTGGCCGCGAGCACCCGATCCCCCGGCTTGCGCTCGCGAGGCAACGACTCGCCGGTCAGCGCCTTCTCGTCGACCATGGCGACGCCGCGGACGACCGTGCCGTCTGCCGGCGCGCGTTCCCCGGTGTACACGACGATGCGATCGCCGCGGCCGAGCTTCTTGGTCGCCACGCGCTCGACCCGCCCGTCGGCACCGACGCGCCAGGCGTCCGCGACCTCCAGCTGCATGAGGGAGGAGATGGCTCGATGCGCCCGCGCCGTCGTCCGCTCGAGGAGCAGATCGCCGAGCGTGAGGAGCCAGGTCATGAACGCCGCCGTCGCGTACCGCGAGCTTGCGAGGGACGCGCCGATGGCGGCGACGTCGAGGACGTCGACGGTGAGCTCGCCGCGCATCAGCGCTCGCGCTGCGCGTCGGGTCGAGGGAATGGCCGTGAGCGCCACAGCCGTTGTGGTGACCGTCGACGGGAGGGCGCCCGTCGCGGCGGCGAGGAGGGCGAGGGAGTTGAACCAGGCCCGCAGACGGGAGTTCTCGAGCGGAGAAGGTGCTTCGGGCCAATCGGAGCGGCGGCTGTTGAGAGCCGAGACGAAGAGGGCGTCCTTGGAGGTCTGCGACGGGTCGAAGCGCAAAAGCACAGAGCCGCTGGCCAGCGCCGGGGTCGCCTCGATCACCCCGGGCGTACCGCGAAGATAGGCGGCGAGACCGGCGGTGTCGCCGTCATCGCCTCCGTCGAGGCGCAGGCGCAGCCGTCCATGCGTTGCGTGCGCGATTCGGATCACCGGAGCGATCGGCCCAGCCTCGACGCGGTCGCGCAGCGAGAGCGCCCCGACGATACGCTGGCCGTAGCTCCGAGTCGGGAGCCGCTCAGTCGCCGTCGCCTGCATGGCGCCGTCGACGGGAGTGGCGATCGTCGTTCATCGACCGGAAGAGCTGTACGCCCCAATAGAACAGGTTGTCCCAGCGGGGAGCGCGCCGGTGGGCGCTGAACAGGAGCGAGCCGAGCGATCCGGCCCACATCGCCGCGGGAACGAGAAAGCCGAGTCCCCAGCGGCCGCCCGACAACTCGAGGACGAGGTCGTCGAGCGACTGGGCTGCATCGAAGATCCTCTGCGCGGGAGAACGGCTCCGGTCCGGCTCGGCGATCGCGAGGCGCGAACGGTCAGCCAGGGCGGCGAGGAGCACCCCGCCGTCGACGGTGGAGGGATCGTAGAGGAGAAGTACGCTGCCGGTCCCCGCGTGCGCCTGGACGAGGCGGACTCCCGGTTGATCCGAGAGCCACCGCTCGATCCCGTCGAGCGTTGCCGAGTCCCGCTCGAAGCGATCGGATCGCACGCGCAGCCGGCCGGGGTGATGGTGGGCGAGAACGAGCTCTCCGTCTCTCGTGGCTTCGCTGCTCATGCGGCGTGCCCCACCGCCGGGGCTTCTGCGACGCGATCGCGAGCGCGTTCGGCGCGCCGTCGCGCGACCATGTCTCTCGCCTCCGCCACCAGGTCTTCGAGTTGCTCGCGCTCGATGGCCGCCGCGCGTTTGACGCGCGCCACGCCATCGAGCCCCAGGGCGACGATCTGGACCACAGCCGACTTGGGGCCATCGATCGCGCTTCGCGAGAGCCATCCCGCCGCGAATCCCGCGGCAAACGCCAGTGTGCTCATCATGTGAGTCGATTCCGCGCGGCGCGCTGCACGACCGCCGGATGCGACGATGCAACCTCCATGCGACGCGGCTGGCGCCATCGATGTGCTTTGTGCTTTGGCCGACGGTGGTCGAGCCCGCGCCGGCTGCCCGCCAAACTGACACTTTGTGGCGGCCCCGTTACGGGTCCGTTGCTTCGAGCTGGACCATCGTATCCCTGGCCGGCCGTGGCGCAGGCGATCGCGAGACTCGTCGGCGCCCTGGTTTGCATGCGCGTTGCTTGGTTCGGCGATCTTTCGGAGGTGTCACGATGACTGCGGAACAGCAACAAGAGACGAAGGAGGCCTCGGGCTCTCCAGCGCAACCTCCTCGGGTCGACGAACCCTCGCAGGCGGCGACCCGCCGCTCCGAGGCCGAGCACGTGACGCGAGAGGCGCGCGAACTCTTGCGGAGGGTCGCGGACAAGACCCGCAAGCCGTCCGTCGGTGCGGCGGTCGCCGGCGCGGCGGTCCTCACGGCCGGCGCCATCTGGGGAGCCAGCGAAGCAGCCGTTGCCGCCGTCGCCGCATATGCGGTCTTCCGGATGTTGCGCAAGCGCGGGCACTCGAGCCGAGACGAGAGCGAGATCGAAGAGGAGACCGAGCGAGAGGCCGCGCCCTAGGGGGACGGCCCGTAAGGTCTGTCACCGCGTCGCGTGCCGCTTCAGCGCGCGGAGGAGATCGCCGTAGCTTGGTGGCTGCGCGTGCGAGGGATCGGTGCACGCGCGGTCGAGCCACTCGGCGTACGTCCCCGTGAGCGCGAACGCCGTGATGGCGTTGACGATTGCGGCGACGCCAGGCACGTACGACGTCATCAGGTTGACCGCGGCGCGCGCAACGAGCCCCGTCATCGCGGTCTTCGTGAGAGCTCGCCACGGCAGGGCGCGGACCGGGAGCCCATGCTCTCGGCCATAGGCTGCTGCCATGCCGAGCAGCGCCGGCGCGATGACGAACTCGTCGGCGAGAGGGACTGGCGAGAGCACCGCCGCCACCGCGGCCGCACCGATCTGGGTCGAGCGGACGATCCGCCGAGCGCGAAGGGTCATGGACTCAACCTGCGGCCGGGCACCGGGAGCGCCAGGGACAGACTGCGGTATGTTGGCGCCATGGCTCGCGTTCTCGTGCCGCTGCCCGATCGCGACTTCGACGTTACCGAGGTCGCCGTCCCGTGGAAGCTGCTGACCGAGGCCGGTCACGAGGTGCAGTTCGCAACCGAGCGCGGCGCGAAGCCGGCCGCCGATCCGCTCCTTCTCTCCGGCGTCGTTTTCGGCCAGCTGGGTGCGGCTCCGGAGGCGAAGGCGTTCTACGAAGAGCTCGAGCGAACGCCTGCGTTCGAGCGTCCGCTGGCTTGGCGCGACGTGGACGCGGGGGCGGTAGACGCGATGATCCTCCCGGGGGGCCACGCGCAAGGGATGCGGCAGTACCTGGAGGGCGAGGATCTGTTTGCGAAGGTGGCGGAGTTCGTCCGGACCGGGAGGCCGCTCGGCGCGATCTGCCACGGAGTGCTCGTGCTGGCGCGGGCGAAGGACCCGCAGACGGGGAGTCGCCTGCTGGCGCGGCGGCGGACCACTTGTCTGCCGAAGTACATGGAGCGATCGGCCTGGCTGGCGACGGCGTGGAAGGTCGGGCGCTACTACCGGACGTACGAAGAGTATGTCGAGGACGAGGTGCGAGCGGCGCTCGACGACGCGGCGACGCAGTTCGAGCGCGGACCGCGTGTCTTGTTTCGGCGCGGGACGCGCGACGACGACTCGGCGGCCTTCGTCGTCGAGGACGAGAACTACGTCTCGGCCCGGTGGCCGGGAGATGCGTACCTTTTTGCAACGCGCTTGATGGATCGGCTCCGGCCCTCACGCTAGCGCCGGGCCGGCGTCGCGCCGTAGGTCGCCAGATGGGCGAGGACCGGCAGAGCGAACAAGAGAAGGACGAGCCACGCCGCCTGGCGAAGGATCGCGTTGCGGACCTGGGGTTTCACGGGTGCGTCGGGTGTCTCGACGAAATACGCGCCACGCCCCGCCGCGAGAGAGACCGCGAGAAACGCGCCGGCGACGAGGAACGCGAGGGCCGACGCGGGCCAGAGCTGCGGGCCGAGCGGCGTGAGCCAGACGAACACCGACCAGCTTGCGAAGAGCACGAGCACTGCCGACGGGCCGATGACACCCCAGCCGTCGCTCATTCGCCTGGCGACCCGGGTCGCGGCAAACACGACCAGTACCGCGCCGG
>CALKVG010000098.1 GCA_937998045.1 uncultured Myxococcales bacterium | reverse complement strand
GAGATTTCTGCCTGTCTCGTGGGCTCGGAGATGTGTATAAGAGACAGCCGGAAGACAGCGCGTCCTCCTCGTCGACTTCGGGCTCGCCGCCTTCCGCCGAACCGCTGTCGGCCACGGCGAACCAGGATTCGGGCCGCCCCTTTCGGGCCGCCTGGGTTGGGCTCGACGCGACGGCATTCGCCAGCTGCACCGGGATCGCATCCGCGGCGGGCCCGGTCTTCGGCGGCGGCGCCTCGCTCGATGTCGTTGCCCGGAACCTGGCGCTTCGTCCGAGTCTCTGGCTCTCGGCGGCAGTCGAGGAGTCGTTCGACGCACAAGGCCCGGACATGGCCCTGGAGACCAACGTCTCCTCGTTTCGAGCGCTGCCCAGCGCGGAGCTGTTGCGGTTCCCCGTCTTCGACCTCGACTTCGGAGCCGGGTTCGGTGTGGATCTATTCCACACGATCCCTCGGGACGCGCGCCGCGGCACCGTGAAGCTGGGCGAGGCGAAGACCCTCGGCGATCCGCTCGTCGAGGCGCAGGTGCTCTCTCGGATCCGCATCACGCAGGGCGCGCGTCTGCTCGTCGGCGTGCAGCTGGACTACGACTTCGCGACGCACCGCTACACCGCCCTCGACCGGTTCAACAACTCGAGCGCCGTCCTTCAGCCCTGGGCCGTCCGCCCGGCGGCCATCCTCGGGCTGTGCTTTCCTCTGGCTGGGGCGGCGGCGTGCGGGAGCGCGGAATGATTCGCGTGCGCCGACCGCTGGCCACCATCGCGATCGTCGTCGCCCATGGCGTGTGCGTCGGTGGCGGCTGCAACACCGAGGACGTCGTCGTGGCCCAAGATTTCACGCAGCCGATGGGGGGCGCCTGCACGGACACGCTCGACTGCGGGCCGGTTGCCTTCTGCGCGAAGCCCTCGTGCGGTGCTCCGCACGGCGAGTGCCAGCTCCGCCCGGTTCTCTGCGACGAGGCCTCGGCGGTCACCTGCGGTTGCGACGGCGTGAACTACTGGAACGACTGCTTGCGTCGCCAGAACGGGATCGCCGCGATGGTCCCCGGACAATGCACTGCCCAATACGTGACATGCGGTGGGCGTCGGGGGACTGCCTGCCCGACTGCCGGAGCGTTTTGCGCCAGGCTGCTCCCCGGCGGCTCCGGTCCCTGCGATCCGGGGCTCGCGGGCGCCTGCTGGGTGCTTCCGCCACACTGCACCGGGGGCGACGCCGGCGCGGCCGAGTGGGAAAGTTGTGGCTCGCGCTCATCCTCCTGCGTCGATATTTGTTCGGCGATTCGGTCCGAGGCTCCGTACCGCCAGGGCAACACGGCGTCGTGCCCCTGAGCCCGGCCGCGCGCCGCCTACTTGGGAAACCAGGGTCCCAGCGGAGGTGGCTTCAGGTTGAACGCTGCGTCAATCTCCGCCGAGAGCCCCGACGCCGCCGCCTGCGACGAGCTGCCCGGCGCGACCGATGGAAAGCGTATCAGCGCCGTCGCCACCGAAAGGCCGACGGCCCCGGAAGTCACGATGCCCCCAATGCTGTTCGCTTCCCCAATCCGCATGGCGCGGCCTCTTGTCCTGCCGTTGGCTCGGTAGAACGGCGGACGACGTCGCTCCTTGAGGAGTTTTTTGCGGTACTTGCTCCGCGACGCCGCGCACCCTGATTTGGGCCGCCGCGCTGGGACGCTCGCGCTTGCGAGTACGCGGGAGGCGTTGGCGCGAGCGCCCAGCAGGCGGCGTGGAGATCGGAGCACAGCGCGATTGGGCCATCGAGACGGCCGGTAGGGCTCGGGCAGCAGCTGGTCGGAAACACATCTTGCGATAGGTCATCCCGGGCGAGGCCAGCGCACCGCCTTCGGCGATGTAGCGGATGCGCCACGCTGCAACCCTTGCGTGAGCGCCGAACGCGCCTTCCTAGAAGCGCGGCGCGAGGAGTCCCACGAGCAAGCGGCACGCGCGTTGCTCCAGCTGATCTTCGCGTTGCGCACTCGCTGAGGAGGCGTCTCGATGCAATTCGCGCAAACTCGGGCGATCGAGGAGGAACGTTCCTTGGCCGCGGACCTCGGGCGGCCGGAAGCGTACGACCTTCTGGAGTCCCCGGAGGAAGTGCAGCGGGTCGAGACGCACATCTCGTGGGTCTTTCTGGTCGGCAGCGACGTGTTCAAGGTGAAAAAACCGGTGAACCTGGGCTTCGTCGACTTCGGAACGCGAGAGCAGCGACGACTCGCATGCGAGGCCGAAGTGAATCTCAACCGAAGGCTCGCACCGCGCGTCTACATCGGCGTGGTCCCCGTGCGCCGCGGCGGCGACGGCCGCGCGCGCATCGGGGGGGCCGGTCCGTTGCTCGACTGGGCGGTCCACATGGCGCGGTTGCCCGACCGGGCTCGGGCCGATCACCAGCTCTCCGCGGGCGCGCTGACCGCGAGCGCCATCGACGCGATCGCGACGAAGCTCTCGCAATTCCACGCCTCCTGCCCGTCGAACGAGTCGATCCGGCCC
>CALKVG010000097.1 GCA_937998045.1 uncultured Myxococcales bacterium | reverse complement strand
GATTTCTGCCTGTCTCGTGGGCTCGGAGATGTGTATAAGAGACAGGGTCAGGACCACGCACAAGACGCCGGTCGTCAGAAAAAGCATCCGAAGCACGAGCAGCATGGAGGCCTCAGCGCAGCTTGCAGTTACCGGCGATGCAGACTGCCTTGGGGGGAATCTCAAGCAACGCGGAGGTTTCCACCTGCTGCGGCTCGCGGCAAGGCGAACACAAGATCGGGGGGGCCCGCCGGCGCTCGGCAGCTTCCTTCGCGCGCGAGCAAGCTGCGTGAATGCACTGGGCGATATCGTGACGGACCGCCTCCCAGCTTGCCGTGCAGCGAGGGCATGGTTCACAACCGGTGGTGCCTCCGAGCGTGCAGTCGTCGTCGCTCGAGCAGTCGACTTCGGCTCGCATCTGCTTCCAAGCCGAGGCCTCCAGTGCTGCCCAGTCGCCCGCGAGCATCTGGCGAGGATCCAACGCGCACGTTCGCTCCCGGGCCGAACGGCGCCCACCAGGCAGCTCGCGGTTGGGCCGCGGAGAAACGGTCTCTTGGGTCCCTACCACCATGGCTCCCGACGCGTTTCGCGGTTCGCAGGCACATGGCAGCGTGGACATGACCGTGGCGAGCGCCAGACGGCACGAATGCATCGCAAGGGGATGGAAGAAGCGCACGCCAAGTACTGTACGCCCGATGCGACCGAGCGCCGCGGCATAGATACGCAGCTTGCGCCGGCGGAAGCTACTTGACCTGAACGTCGTCGAAATAGAACGTCGCCGTCCAGGGTCCGTTGAAGCCAGGATTGCTGGTGAAGCTGATCCCAATTGCCAGTCCGAGCGTAGTGGCGGAGACCGCGCCGCAAGATTCAATGTCCGTTGCCCAATTGCCCGGGGAGAACCCGATCCCGCTCGGATCGCAGGTGACCGTGCCTCCGTTGATCGTTACGGGGGTGCCGTTGGCAGAATTGATCCCAGCGGACGCGCTGGATGTATTCACTACCTCTGCGCTGTATTGCAGGGTCTTGTTCGTGAGGTCCGGCATGCCCCCTCCGGGGCACAGGGGAACCACGATTCGAAAACTCCCGCCACCGCCGGAAGAAGGCTGAAGGGTGAGATCGACCGCGAGCGAATGCGATCCCGCTGTGGATCGCGAAGAATCCGTCCGAAGCGTGGCGGTCGCGCCCGTCGACAAGGCCGACGTGTCCAGCGTCCAGCCCTCGGTGCCCGATTCGAAGCTCCAGTTTGCGCACGCCGGTTGCGTCGGCGTGCTGCAGCTCAAGGGGTCGCCATCGTTGCACGTGTAGACGCATGACCCTCCCGAACAACTCACCGTAGCGTCGAAGGTGTTTGCACACGACGTTGTGCAGCTGCCGCAGTGATTCGTATCCGAGCTCGTGTCGAAGCATCCGCCGGTGCAGTTCGTGAGGCCGCCATTGCACGCATAACTGCATGTGCCGCGTGCGCAGACCGCCGTCGCGCCCGAGGGTTGTGGACAGGAGGTATTGCACGCCGTGCCGCACTTATTCTGGGGGCTCGCCAACTGACAGCTGCCGCTGCAGTCGAGGAGACCGCCCGAGCAGCCGCACGCGCTTCCCTGGCAGATCTCGCTGCCGACGCAGCTCGTCGTGCAGCTGCCGCAGTGGTTGCGGTCGCTGGTGGTATCGACGCACGTGCCCCCGCAATTCAGGGTGCCGCTCGGGCACTTGCACTGGCCGCTCTGGCAGGTCATCCCGCCGCCGCAAGACACGGTGCAACTGCCGCAATAGTTCGAGTTGCTCGTCGTATCGACGCAGGCGCCGTTGCACAGCGTAGGAGTCGATCCGGAGCACCCGGTCACGCACGAGTAGCTGCTTCCGGCTGCGGCGCAATGCGGCGCGGACGCGGGGCACGTGGTCGCGCAATTGCCGCACGTCGTCGGGCTGCTGATGTCCGTTTCGCAGCCCGCATTCGCGGTGCTCGAGCAGTGCATCCAGCCGTTCGCGCACGAAGTGGCAGGGACCGAACAGACGCCCGCGTTGCAGGTGGTCGGACCGCTCACGTGAGGCAACGCGCTGCAATCGTTCCCGCACGCGCCGCAGTTCTTTGGGTCGCTTTGCTGGTTCGTGCACGCGCCGCCGCAGTAGTCGGGGCTCGACGACGGGCAAGTGCAGCCGCTGCCGCCGATCGTGCAGATCTGGTTGGCCGGGCAGGCGCCGCACGCTGCACCGCCCTTGCCGCACTCGCTCGTCTTCTGCCCGGTGGTCACGCACCCGGTGCTGTCGCAGCATCCATTGGGGCATGACGTCGCGCCGCACGCAACGCACGCGCCGCTGGCGCATACGAGGTTCGCTCCGCAGGGCTGACCCTCGTTGATGTTGCTGGGGGCCGCGCATACCGGTCCGGTCGCGCACGACATGGTGCCCTGCTGGCACGGTTTGCCGGTTGGAGTGCAAGGCGCGTTCGGTGTGCACGCGTCGCAGGTGCCTTGCCCGTCGCACACGCCACTTGCCCCGCCGCTGGTGCTGCAAGAGGTGCCGGCGGTCGCCGAGCCGTTCTGGTCCGTGCAAGTCATCGTACCGCCGGCGCACGAGGTGACTGCGCCGGTATGACAGGGGCTGTTCGGGGGCGCGCACGGATTGCCGACCTTGCAGGGGCTGCAAACGCCGCTGTAGCAATACTGGGAACTGCCGCATGACGCGCCGTCGGGGGCATTCATCGCGAACTTGCAGACCGGCTGACCTGAGCTGCAGTCGATCGTCTTTTTGACGCACGGGTTGCTCGGATCCGTGCAGTCGCCGCCGGCGTTGCAGGAGCTACACGCTCCCGCGCTGCAAACTCCCGATGCGCTCGGACCGCACGGCATCCCGTCCGCGACGTGACCCGTAGGACTGCACACGCGACCGCCGTCGTCGCAGACGTACTCGCCGGTCTGACAGTCGGCCGGAGTGCACGCGCCGCCCGTCGAGCAGCCGGTGCCCATCCCGCCCTCCGGTTCTCTGGGGCCTCCGTCCGTCGGATGCACGGGGGCGTCACCCCCGTCGTCGGAGGCCAGGGAGCCGTCGACCTCGCCGGCGCCGTCCGGACCCAGCGACGCATCATCGTCAGCCGGAACGGGCGAGAGACCGATGAGCGCATCGCAGCCCGTGGTCGATGCAGCCAGGACCGACGCGGTCAGCCATGCTCTCCAATTGGCGAGGATTCTCATAAGGGCTCCCCAGTTCGGTGCATTTGCAGAAGCCACGCGCACGATACCTGCGCCGAGGCGCCCTCGGTGGCCGAGTCGATCGTCAGCGCGCTAAAAAAAACCGTGCCTCGTGAACTCCGACGCCGAGCACGCGACCACCGTCCCGGTCGAACCGTCCTGCGAGAACGAGGAAAGTGCGTCGGTCGTTACATTGGTGACGACGAGAGGTTCTTCGGAAAGTGGATGGCGTAGACCATCGTCGACGTGTTGCCGTTCGTGTCCTTCGGCAAGAACCCGTCGACGAGCAGGTGACGGAGCTCATTTTCAATGACCGGCTGTGTCGGATTCGGGCAGCCCACCACGCCCGTCTTGGGATCGCTCGTGCTGGGAATGTCCCACCACATGGCCGGCGCCGCACTGAGAGCCAATGCGGTGTTGTATTGGTGCTGGATCCACCCGTAATACGAGCTGTAGGCGACGGTGATGTAGAAATTGTCCAGTTGCCCCTCGGTGACGGTCGGAAAGTCGGGCCCGCCGCAGCCGAAACTCGCATTGCTCCACATGATGGGGACGATTGTGACCGTGTCGGCGTTGGGTCCGACGCCCCGTTTCGGCCCGGTCGTGCCGGGGGCGAGGGTCAGGTGGCTGCGTAGCTGTCCGCTGTATTGCGCCCAAGCGGGTTCGGCGCGCAGGCCCGACAAGCCGAACGCGAGAGCGACGGTGACCGTCCGAAGAGAGGGCATGGATCCGATCTCCTAAGGTTTGGACACGCGGTCCTGTCTTGCTTTACGGGCGCGCTCCCAAGTTGGTTGAAAAGATTTCTCCGCCATCGAGCTCCGTCCGTCCCGGGCAGACGTGCCACGGAGCTCGAGCCCTTCGCGCAGGAGCCGCGGGCGCTCGACCGGCGCAACGCGCCCCCGGTGATTTATTGGGCGCGGCGCGGTCGGAACGCGCGCTGATCGGGCCCTTCGCATCGGGCCGCCCCCTTACAGGAAGGCTGTCATTTTTTTGCAGGCCGCGACCTAACCCGTTGCCCTGACCCGTTGCGAGGCGCGCCCGGTCGGTCGAGCGGGGCGCGGCTTCGCCCACGCGCGGCTCATGGTAACATCCGCGCGAGCGATGACTGTCTTCGCGGGGGACCAGGACCTACTCCGGCGCTTTCGTGCCGGAGATCGGCAGGCCCTCTCGACCGTGTATTGGCACTACGTCGATGCCATGGAGCTCTTCTTGAGGGGCTGCTTGGGGGGTGCCCAACGCCAGGGATGGCGTGCCGACGCCGAGCTGGCTGACATTATGCAGGACGTGTTCGTTAAAGCCTTTTCCGAACGGGCGCGGCTCGCGTACGACCCCGCGCGGGAGTATCGGCCGTTCCTCATGACGATCTGTCTCTTATACACATCTCCGAGCCCACGAGACAGGCAGAAATCT
>CALKVG010000096.1 GCA_937998045.1 uncultured Myxococcales bacterium | reverse complement strand
GTAGCTCGACGAGCTCGGGCGGGCTCGGGAGCAGCACGTCGTCCTCCGGCGCGACCTCGTCGGGCAGCGGAAGCACATCGAGCGGCGGGTCCGGGGACGACGGAGGGTTCGGCGACACCGGAGGCACCAGCAGCTCGGGCGGCTGCAGCTGCGACATGACGCAATCGCGCGCGCTCGGGAACCTGGGCGCGTTCGGGCTCGTCGCGGGGTTCGGGCTCCTCGCGCGACGTCGACGTTCGGCGGGGCGCTGACGGGCCGCGCGTGTTACGCGGCCTCGGCCATGCCCTTGCCCCTGCCTGAAGCGAGCTCTCGGCGCGCCACGGAGTGCCCGCGCATGCCGTAGTACGCGATGTACGCGTAGCAGACCAGCGGCAGGACGAACGCGTGCTGGATTCCGATGCCGTCGGCGAGCACGCCCTGCAGTACCGGCACGATGGCGCCGCCGACGATGGCCATGCACAGGATGCCGGAGCCCTGCCCGGTGTGTTTGCCGAGGCCCTCGATGGCCAGCGTGAAGATCGTCGGGAACATGATCGAGTTGAAGAGGCCCACCGCGAGGATGGCCCACATCGACACGTGGCCAGTCGTGATCATCGCGACGGCGATGAGGAACATGACCGCCACCGCGTTCGCCGTGAGAACCCGCGCGGGCTTCACGTAGCGCATGACGAAGGACCCCACGAACCGACCGACCATCGCTCCACCCCAGAAGAACATCAGGTACCATCCGGCATCGGCGACGGACATCGCGCCGATCGAAGGCTGGCTGATGTAGTTGATGAGGAAGCTACCGATCGCAACTTCGCCGCCGACGTAGACGAAGATGCCCACCGCGCCGAGGACCAGGTGGCGGTGTTTCCACGCGCTCTCGGACTTGGCGTCGTCGGCGCTGGCAGACTCGGGAGCGGGCGCCTCGATCGCCGGCAGCTTGGTGACGGCGATGACCACCGCGACGAGGACGAGCACGCCCGCGAGCGCGAGGTACGGCGTCTCCACGGACGCCGCCGAGGCGAGGCGATACGCCTCGACCTTGTCCGCCGTCATCGCCTTGAGCTCATCGGCCGTCTTGACGGGCAGGGAAAGAATGAGCACCGACCCGAACCAGGGGGCGATGAAGGTGCCCAGCGAGTTGAAAGCCTGAGTGAGCGTGAGTCGCCTCGACGCGGTCTCCCGGCTACCGAGGATCGCGACGTACGGGTTGGCCGCCACCTGCAGCAGCGTGATCCCCGCCGCCAGGATGAAGAGCGCCACGAGGAAGACGGTGTACGAGCGCAGACCCGCGGCGGGCGCGAAGAGCGCGCATCCAGCCGCGGCCGTGAGCAGGCCGATGATGATCCCGTTCTTGTACCCGAGGCGCTCGACGAGCTTTCCCGACGGGAGCGAGACGATGAAGTACGCGGTGAAGAAGGCGAACTGGACCAGCATCGCCTGCGCGTAGTTCAGTTCGAACACCGCCTTGAGGTGCGGGATGATGATGTCGTTCAGGCACGTGAGGAAGCCCCACATGAAGAAGAGCGACGTGAGGACGGTGAGCGCCGACCCGTAACGCTTGTTGTCTGTCGCGACGACGTTGGTGGGGACGTGAGCGAGTCCCATTCGACCTCGAGAGGCGGGAGGGATGTGGAAGGGAGCCGTACGTGCACGACTCCGGGGGAGCGGCGAGCACCCGCTGCATAGGCTCGGTGCAGAGCGCGTGCCACTAGCGAAGGCAGCGAAACGAGTGTGATTTGGCCCCGAGCGCGCAAGTTTCGCACACATGGTGCGGCCTTAGGTGCCGCATGGCGCGTCAGCAGGGTGCGGCAGCCCGAGCCGCGGCCCTGAGGAAACGGAGCTTCGCCGGCGCGGAACGAGAAGGCGGAGGCTCCGGCGCTGCGGAGTCGGTCGGCGACGACCCGAGGTCATCGTCACTTGGCCAGATACATCGCCAGCGAATCCGCGTCGTTGGCCGCCGCTCGCGCGTCCTCGAGCCGTACCTCGCCCGCTCGAACGCGGTCGGCGAGGCACCTTTCGAGCGAGATCATGCCCTCGCGCTTGCCCGACTGAAGCGCGGTCGCGATCTGGGCGGTCTTGCCCTCGCGGACGATGGCCGCAACCGCGTGCGTGACGCGGAGTACTTCGACGACGGGGACGCGACCCGCCCCCTGGGCGCGCGGGAGCAGCCGCTGAGCCACGACGGCGCGGAGCGAGTCGGCGAGCTGCACGCGGACCTGCTGCTGGCGCTCGGGCGGATACGCGTCGACGATTCGTTCGATCGCAGAGGCGGCCGATCGGCTGTGGAGCGACGAAAGGACGAGGTGTCCGGTCTCCGCGGCGGTGAGCGCCAGGCTGATGGTCTCGGGGTCACGCATTTCGCCGAGGAGAATGACGTCCGGATCCTCCCGAAGCGCGTCCCGCAACCCCGTCGCGAAGTCGCTCGCGTCGCGGCCCACCTCGCGCCGGCGGACGATCGACGAGTCGGGCGCGACGAGGGTGTGCTCGATCGGATCCTCCAGCGTGACGAGCGCGATCGAACGGCGCTCGAGCGCCTCCTGCGCGAGCGCCGCGAGGGTCGTCGACTTGCCGGAGCCGGTTGCACCGCACACGATGACGAGGCCGTGAGGCAAGTCGACGAGCTCCTGAAGCGGGACCGGAATGTGCAGCGCGGCGATTCGCGGCGCCGTCGCGGGGACCAGGCGGATCGCGACCGCGAGGCCCTCGGCGCTTCGGAACGCGTGGACTCGCGCGCGTCCTCCCCCGGGCACGTCGATGGCCATGTCTACCGAGAGACCGCGCGCTAGGGCCGCCTCGCCCTCGCGCGAGAGGGCAATGAGGCCCCGGAGGTCCACCGGGTGCTCGCCAAGGCGACGCAGCCGTCCGTCGACCCGCGCAACCGGAGGCTCTCCGTCGACGAGGTGAAGGTCGCTGGCGCGCAGAGCGACCGCGTGGGCGGTCAGCTGGGCCATGGGCTCGCCAACCGCCGATGTCGTCCGGAATGACGCCGGGCTCGGCGCGGTTCGTGCCAGGTCCAGCGAGCCGGTGCTCGCAGGCCCCGTCTCGGCGGCCCGCGGCGAAGCGACTGCGGTTCCCCCTCGGGCCGCTTGCGCCGGCGTCGGCGGGGCCGCCGCCGCAGTGCCCGTGGCTCGCGCAGGAGCGACTTCGGCAAGCAGCGGCGCCGCTGGCGCGAGGGCACCCCTCGCGTCATGCAGGAACACGGCGTCGAACCCTCCGGCGCGTGCGGACAGACGCACCTGAAATGTGCCGATTCCAGCCGCCTCGTACGTCAGCTCCGCGTGTCCGCGGGATCGCAGCGACTCCTCGCGTTGCGCGTCGAGGATCTCGCCGAGGAGCTCGCGAAGGGTGTCCTCCGGCGTACTGGGGACGGAGAGCCGCTTGGCCGTGCCACGAGAGAGGAGCCTCGGCTCTCGATCGGTGCCGAGCCGGAGTTCGTTGGCGCCCTCGTGGACGAGGATCGATAAGATGCTGTCGACGCGTGCCATACGCGACGAGAGCGTACAG
The DNA here is from genome assembly GCA_937998045.1 of uncultured Myxococcales bacterium. Lineage (GTDB taxonomy): Bacteria > Myxococcota_A > Polyangia > Polyangiales > Polyangiaceae > Palsa-1150. The sequence continues at coordinate 3,887 of CALKVG010000096.1, read as the reverse complement.
CCTCTCGTCCGAATTCCTCGGCCGGCCGCGCTCGCGGATCGGTGCGCGTGGGAAAGGTTGACGCTGGCGGATGTGGCGCGAGGATGGGCGACACGGTTCCGAAAAAGGAGGGCGCGCATGCCGGCTCCGAGCCAGCACGCCGGGATGGGAGCGATTCTTCACGATGGGGGGTGCACGTTTCGGGTCTGGGCTCCCAACGCGAGCGCGGTCTGGGTCGCTGGCTCGTTCACGACGCCCGGATGGCAGGACGGGGCCATCGCGATGGCGCGCGACTCGAGCGACCCTTCGAACGCGGGCTTCTCTTACTGGTCGTGCTTTGCTCCGAGCGTCGGCGCCGGGGCCGAATACCGGTTTCTGATCCAGAATGGCGGCCTGGGCGACGGCAACGGCGGCGGTCCTCCGTCGTGGCGCATGGACCCGTACTGCCGCGACGCGACCTCGAGCGTGGGCAACTCGAAGACGGTCGACCCGAGCTTCGCCTGGGCGGGCGACTTCACGATGCCGCCTTGGAACGAGCTCGTCGTCTACGAGCTTCACATCGGCACCTTCAACGCGCGACCGGGCGCCATCGGAACATTCGACGAAGCCATCGCGCGGCTCGACGTCCTCCGGGATCTCGGCGTCAACGCAGTCGAGATCATGCCGACCGAGGACTTCGATACGGAGACCTCCTGGGGGTACAACCCGGCCCTCCTCTTCGCGCTCGACAACGCGTACTGCGCCGATGACGCACCGGAGGGCGAGCAGAAGGTCGTGCAGCGCTTCGTGCAGGCGGCGCACGGGAACGGCGATCCCGGCGTCCCGGGGATCGCCGTCATCTTCGACGTGGTCTATAACCACTTCGGGCCGGAGGGGCTGGACGCGTGCTTGTGGCGCTTCGACGGGTGGAGCGCCAACGACTACGGCGGGATCTACCTCTACAACGACGATCGCGCCGCCTGCGCGTGGGGGACGAAGAACCGTCCGGACTTCGGGCGCGCCGAGGTAAGGCAGGTGATCCGCGACAACGCAATGATGTGGCTTCGCGAGTACCGGGCCGACGGGCTGCGCTTCGATTCGGTGGTCAACATCCGGAAGGTCATCGACCACGACGGGGTGGATCGAGGCGACAACGCCGAGGGTCGGGGACTGCTCCGGTGGATCAACGACGAGAAGAACACCCAGCCGTGGAAGATCGCGATCGCGGAGGACCTGCAGAACGACGACTGGATCACGCGCTCGACAGGCGACGGCGGCGCGGGGTTCGACGCGCAATGGGACCCGATCTTCCGCGACGCCGTTCGCGGCGCCGTCGCAGCCGCGAACGACGGGGACCGCGATATGGGGGCCGTCGCGCGCGCGATCGCGAAGACCTACGACGGCGCCGGGGTGTTCCAGCGCGTCCTTTATGTCGAGTCGCACGACGAGGCGAGCAAGCTGCGCCTGCCCGACACGATCTGGCAGGGCAACGCGAGCGGATGGCACGCCCGCAAGCGGTCGACCCTCGCCGCGGGGATCGTGTTCACTGCGCCGGGCATTCCGATGATCTTCCAGGGCCAGGAGTTCCTCGAATGGACAGCATGGAGCGACAAGCAGCCGCTCGATTGGTCGAAGGCAACTTCGTTCGCCGGAATTCGCGCCCTTTATCGCGACCTCATTCGCGTGCGGCGCAACGGGAGCAAAAACACGCGCGGCCTCTCGGGCGAGCACGTGAACGTCTTTCACGTGAACTACGAGGCGAAGGTCATCGCGTTCCACCGCTGGGCGGACGGCGGTCCCGGAGACGACGTGGTCGTCGTCGCCAATTTCTCGACCCTACCGTTCGCCAGCTACAACGTCGGATTCCCACGGGAGGGGACATGGTACCTGCGCTTCAACAGCGACTGGTCCGCCTACGGCCCCGACTTCGGGGACGTCGGTCACGACACGACGGCTGACCGGGTGGGCAACCAGGGAATGCCGTGCAGCGGGAACGTCGGCGTCGGTGCGTACAGCCTGATCGTCCTCTCGCAGTAGAGGACGCGGCCGAGTTGGCCGAGGAGTGGGCTCGCCTGCTACGAGAGGAGATGAATGGGAAACGATACGCAAGGGACGAAGCTCGGCGACGTTCGGCTCGGGCTTCCAACGGTGGCCATGCTCCTCGCGCTGGTGGGCGCTGGAGCTTTTGCCGCCGGCAGAGCGGCGCCCCCGGTCGGGGCGACCTCCTCTTCCACGATGCAAGTCTCGCCCACCTCCGCAGAGTTGTTGCCGGAGACGGAGGAGGAGCCGGAAAATGCAGCGCTGCCGCCCGGCCATCCGGCCATCGACACGACAGACCCGGCGAGCGCCATCGTGGCTGCGCCGCCGGCGGCGGGTTCGGCGTCGCTCGTATGGAAGGTGCCGCCTCGGTGGCGGCCCGCTCCGAACACCAGCAACATGCGGTTGGCCACGTACCGCGTCCCTCGTGTTCCGGGCGATACGGCGGACGCCGAGCTGTCGATTGCGCAAGCCGGCGGATCGGCCGAGGCGAATACCCAACGCTGGATCGGTCAATTCGACGAGGAAGCCCAGAAAACCGCCAAACGCACTGCGCGCAAAGTCGGGTCGCTCGACGTCCTCGTCGTCGAAGTGCGGGGCACGTTCTCCGGCGGAATGTCGATACAAGGAGAGGCGCAACCGGGTTGGGCGCTCCTCGGAGCCATCGTCTCCACGCCGGGCATGCCCCATTTCTTCAAGCTCACGGGCCCGGCCAAGACCGTCGCCGCAGCGCGCGCGGAGTTCGACGGGATGTTGAGCAGCCTGTCGGTACGTTGACAACGAGCGGCTCCAAAGAGGATGCAGCGACGGTTGTGGCTTCGACCAGAGGCACGGTAGATCTGACCGGCACCGGCGGCGTCGCGATGCCGCCCTGAAGCACCAATCCACGGGAGGAGGGACGGATGCGTGTGCGCAAGAACGTGTGGACTCTGGCCGCCGGAGACACGACGCTGACCTGGTACGCGAAGGCCGTGCACGCGATGCAGGCTTTGCCCATCACCGATCCTCGCAGCTGGCGCTACCAGGCCGCCATTCACGGCTACCCTGGACACGAGAGCGACCCTCTCGCCATCCGAGGCGAGGCGTTGCCCTCCGCGAGCGAGCAGCGAACGTACTGGCAGCAGTGCCAGCACGGGTCGTCGTTCTTTTTGCCGTGGCACCGGATGTTCCTCCTCCACTTCGAGCGCATCGTCGCCGCACAGGTGGCCGCTCTCGGCGGACCCGCCGACTGGTCGTTGCCGTACTGGGATTACTCGAGCAGGCGAGAATGGGGCCTCCTTCCCGAGACATTCCGCACTGCGCAAGGACCGACGAGCGCGCTCTACGTCCGGGCGCGCAACGCGAACGCCAACGAAGGAAAGCTCGTGCTCGCTCCAGAGGACGTCGATCTCTCGGCGTGCCTCACGGCCACTGGCGACACCGCGCCCGGGGGCTTCTTCGGCGCGCAGGCCGCTGCCCACGCCGGCGACGGCTTCGGTGCGGTCGAGCAGACCCCGCACAACCAGGTGCACGTGGAGATCGGGAGTGACGTCAAAGACGGCTGGATGCTCGATCCGGATCTCGCGGCGCTCGACCCGATCTTCTGGTTGCACCACGCCAACATCGATCGACTCTGGGACGTGTGGTTGCGGCGCGATCGGTCGCACCGGAACCTGACGCAGGCCTACTGGCTCGGCGGCGTGACCTTCTCCTTCCACGACTTCAGCGGCGCAAAGGTGACGATGCCAACGCAGGACGTCCTCGACACGACGAAGCCCGCGCTCGACTACACATACGAGGACACGAGCGACCCCCTGGCCGCGGCCGCTCCGGCCGCCGCCGTCGCGGCGACCGCCGTGCAGCACGAGCTCGTCGGCGCGACCCTCGGCAGCGTCGATCTGGCGGAGGACAAC
>CALKVG010000095.1 GCA_937998045.1 uncultured Myxococcales bacterium | reverse complement strand
GTCAATCCGGCCCTTCGGAACGCTGCCGGTCATCGAGCGGAACGTCGAGGAGAACTTCGCCCAGACGCAGGAATTCTTGGGGGAGTACTTGTCCTCGGACCAGAGCGAGGAGCTTCTGCGCTGGCAGCGCTCGTTTCTGCGGGGCCACGCGGCGCTCTTCGAGCGGCGAGCCGCGGAGGGGCACGTGCGCGACGGGCATGGCGACCTGCGCCTCGAGCACGTGTACCTCGAGAACGGCGAGGTGACCGTCATCGACTGCATCGAGTTCAACGACCGGTTTCGCTTCGCGGACGTGTGCGCCGACGTCGCCTTCCTCTCGATGGACCTCGCGGAGCACGGCCGCGTGGACTTCGCGGAGCTCCTGCTCGCGGCGTACGCACGCGAGGCCAACGACTTCGACTTCTACACGCTCGTCGACTTCTACGAAAGTTACCGCGCGTTCGTTCGCGGCAAGATCGCGGCGATGGTCGCCCACAGCGCGGCGATCGACATGGCGCTCCGCCACCGCGCCGCGCGCGAGGCGAGGCGATACTTTCTGCTCGCGCTTTCCGCGGGCCGGCGATCGCTCCTGCTGCCGGCGGTGGTGGCGGTCGGCGGGGTCATCGCCTCGGGCAAGAGCACGATCGCGCAGCGCGTGGGCGTGGAGCTGAGCGCGCCGATCGTCGACGCCGACCGGACGCGCAAGGCCATGGTCGGCATCGAACCGACCAGGCGCCTGAACGACGAGCCGTTCTCCGGTTCCTACGATCCCGGGTTCACCGAAGAGGTGTACCGCGAGGTCCTCCGGCGCGCGGACGTCGTCCTCGCGTCGCGACGTCCGGTCGTGCTCGACGCCTCGTTCCGTTCCGCGGGGATGCGGCAAGCCGCGCGTGACCTCGCATCGAAGCACGGGGTTCCCTTCCGCTTCATCGAGTGCCGCGCTCCCGCGACCCTTTGCCGCGAGCGGCTGAGGCAGCGAGAGGGGGCGGCCGTCGTCTCCGACGGTAGGCTCGCGATCTTCGACACGTTCTGCAGCCAATTCGAAGCGGTCCGCGAGCTCCCCGCGGACGACCACCTGATCCTCGATACCTCACGCCCGCTTGAGGTCACGCTGGCCGAGCTGCGATCTCGGGTCGAGGTCTGGCCGCGAGCGTTCGTGAAGTAGATATGCGGTCGTGCTCCGGTCGAGTCGCCGGCTGGTCGAGGCGCAGCGGCCGTTTGGCGCTCCGCGTCGTGGATGTGTCATGACATCACCCTATCGGGTGCGACAGGGCCATTGCACGAGCTGAAAGCATGTTTACGTTCCCCTGGAACCTCAAACGAGCCGGCGCCTCGGGGCGCCAGGACGAGCCAACATGCAAAACCCCATCGACACAGAGCAGAAGGAAACTCAGGCCCCGGCGGGCGAGCAGCAGGCGGCGGCGCCGTCGGCAGAAGTCGCGCCCGTGCGCAAGCGCCGCGGGTTTGCGGCGATCGACCGAACGCTCGTGCGCGAGATCGCGCGCAAGGGCGGAAAGGCGGCTCACGCCGCGGGCACGGCGCACGAGTTCACGAGTGAGGAGGCGCGGGTCGCCGGTCGCAAGGGCGGTCAGGCGACGCACGCGAACCGCCGGCGTCCCGGCGATCAGCCCGCGCCTCAGCAGCATCCTCAGAAGTAGGTAACGGCCGCCGCCGATCGTACGCAGCCAGCGAGCCGCATCGTTTCCGTCCCATGGACGCGAACGATGCGACTCTGCGTGTAGCCTTGCTTGCCGCCGTCGACGACGGCCCCCTCGCTGCCAGCTGACGCACGCGAGACGGCCGTCGCCGCTTTCGACACCCGGAGCGGCATCGCACGGGTCACCGCGCACTAGGACACGTCTAGGCCGTGGACACGTCGACGCCGTGGTCGGGGACCGCCGCCGGCATGCCCGCCGGCATGTCACGAGCTGGCGCCGAATCGGCCGTCGCCGTTGGGTCGTCCTTGACGAGGGGAAAGCCCCCGGTTAAACGTCGCTTCCCCGACGCGAAGGTGGCGGAATTGGCAGACGCACTAGCTTGAGGTGCTAGCGCCGTAACTGGCATGCGGGTTCAAGTCCCGCCCTTCGCACTCCGAATAATTACGCGCAGTTGCAGCTGTTTGCTCACGCGCGTCGGAGGGGGCCTCAGAGGCGGCTGTGGCCAACCGCGTGGCCAACCGGGCCTCAAGAACGGCCCTCGTCTCGGGGATGGCCAACGCGAGGTTGGGGAAGGGGACCTCCTTCAGCTCTTCCAGGGTGCCGGCCGCGCGCGTGTAGCGGTCACCCATGGCTCGCGACCCGTGGCACGTCCGGCGGTCGATGCGCTCTTGCGTCCAGCCCGCTCGCCGCGCCCACGTCTCGAACGTCGCTCGCAGGTCGTGGAAGCGGAATCGCTTGTTCGTCTTCGACTCCTCGTGCAGGTCCGAGCGCGTGATGCCGGCGGTAAGGAAGTCCTCTCGGATCGCTTCTGCCTCGCGCCCACGGCGCCATCCGAGCATCGCCAGCGGGAAGATTGGCGCTGCCTTCCGCGCCTCTTCGGGCGCGTCCTCGGCCGGGGCCCCGGAGAGCTCGCGCCACGCGTCGAGCAGATCGAAGAGCCAAGCGGGTTCGCCCTCGGCGTAGGCCACCTTGCCCACCTTCGGGCGCACGCCCTGGAGTACGCGATTGCGCGTGTCGTAGTGCCACCAGGTCAGCCCCCCTTTGCCGTCCTTGCCTCCAGTGAACGTGGACACGTCGAAGCCCGACGCAGCCGCCGCAGCGGCGAACACTCGGCGCGCGAGAACAACGCTCGTGCACGTCGAGAGCTGCACCCCCTCGCTCGGGAAGAGGTACTGGAAGTTGCGATCGAGATCGACGCCCTTGACCTTGCGCGGCCGCAGTCGCTCGGTGAACGGGTTGCTTCCCTCGGGGCGCAGCTTCAGCGGGAACTCGGCGAACCGGAAGACGAGGCGGATCCGGTTGTACGTGTGGCGGCGAGTCTGTACGGCCTGCGCCTCGGGGCGCTGAGCGCCCATGACTGCGCTCGCGTCCTCGGTCGTGACGCTTGCGATGGGCAGGTCGCCGAAGTCGGGACCGTTGGGGCCGCGCGTCTTCACGCCGTAGACGTGCTTCGCCAGCGTCTTGCCGTCGATGTATCCGCTCTTGCGCGGCGAGAGGCCGTCGACGGCGCCGAATTGCTCGTAGAGCTTGCTGCTGGTCCACGCCTCGCCAAGCTGGCGCACGGTCATCGTCGAACCGGGCACGATCGCTCGGTTCCGCGTCCGCGGCGTTTCGTCGAACACGATCCGCCCCGCCGCATAGTCCGCCGCCAGCTTCCTCGCCTCCCGCTTCGCCTCGGTACGCGACCATGCCTCGGAGCCGGCCATGGGGAGTCGCCTGCGCGGCTTGCCAGGGGCGGTGATGCGCGCCCACCAGAGGGCGCCGCGACGCTCCACGCTGCCGGTGCCGTTTGCTGCCTTCTTCTTCGTCGCCACTCTCGACCTCCTCCCGCTGCCCCCCTCTTGCGAGAGAGGCAGCAGGCGACGGGCGAAAGCTACTTCCCCAGCACCGACGCAACCGCCTGCACAGCATCGTGGATGCGCATCGATTCGCGCCCACCGGGCGTCAGCTCCGCGTGGTAATCGCCGCACGCGTCGCAATGATACTGCCGCATGCGGCCGCGCTGGTACAGCGCGCGACACGTCTTGGCGTCGTAGACGACACCGTCATCCACGCCATCGGGTCCGTCGCACTGTCCGTCCGCTGCGACGCTGCAAAGCAGCGCGTACTCGGCTCGGGTGAGGCCTCTCACGACGGCACCGCAGCTTTCTGCGCGCGCAGTGCAGCGAGGTCGACGACGGGCGCCGGCCCGGGCGGGGGCGGTTCGGGCGCCTGCGCCGCCGCGTTCGCGGCCCAACGCGCCTCACGTTCTGCACTCTCAGCCTCCTCCCGCTCGCGGCGGATCCGCATCGAGGCGCCCTCGACGATCGCGTTCGCCGCGCGCAAGTCCTCGTACCCGTCGCCCAGCTTCATGCGGTCGATGGCGTTCGAGATCGTCCAGACGAGGGCCTGGATATCCTTGCGCTCCATGATGCAGCTGAGGGCGTAAAGGCGGTTGAGTGGCTGCTGTAGGCGAGCGCAGCATTCGCGCACGCTCTGCTCACGCTCACGCTCGCGGCGCTCCTGTTGGGCGGGGTTGCGAGCGCGCTTCACGACGCCACCGCCTTGCCCGCGGCCCGCTGGGCGCGCAGCCCCACCTGCACCGCGGTGAGCCTCTCGGCCACGCGGAGGAGCAGCGCGATCGTCTCGTCGCGCACGCAGTTGAAGTCTTCGCCCTCTGCGCACGAGATGACCTGCAGCGCGACGCGCAAGTCCTGCTCGGCGGTGACGAGCGTGCCCAGCGCCGGATCGCTTTCGTTCCCGTCGATGGCCACCCGGCGGACCTGATCCTCAAAGGACCGCTTGTCGACGGGGACTAACGACGGCACGGCCGCCAGCTTCAGTTTGCTTGCCTTCTGTTTCTTCGTGACTACGGTTCCCATGGCTATCCTCCTGCGGTTCCCAGATCGTTGTGGATGGCAAAGCGCCTCGAGGCTGGCCGGCCCCGGGGCGCGACCTTTTACTGCGCCGCGCTGATGTTGCCGCTGGCGTCGATGCTGCCGATGTAGCGACCGCCCTCGTCCTGCAGATAGGCGGCCGCCTGGGCCGAGGCGCAAACGTCGGTGATCGTCGCCAGCTCGCTCGGCTCGGGGTTGGTGTTCTCGCAAGCCAGGAAGTCGCGCCACGATTCGGGCGTCGCGGGCGTCTCGCGATAGGTGGGGTAGTAGCGCTGGCTCATCGCTTCCCCACTGGCGCCGGCGGCACACCCTTGCCCCGCGCCCAAATCTCGAACGCCTCGGCGGCCGCCTCGTCCCAGGTGAGGCGGTGGGCGGCCAGCGCGATCTTTGCCGCGCGGTGCACGT
>CALKVG010000094.1 GCA_937998045.1 uncultured Myxococcales bacterium | reverse complement strand
CCCGCGGTCGTGATGCCGACGAACTGCAGCGGGGACGTCCTCGATGGGGCCGCCGCCGGCGCCGGGGCGACGTCCGGTGGAGAAACGCTCGGGGTCGTCGTGAGGGGGATCGCAGGCGGCGCGATGCCCTCGAGCGCGGGAACCTGAACCTTCGCCAGCTGCCCGAACCCCTGCGCGTCCTCCTGCACGCTCCAGGGCTTCTTCCCGGGCGCGCTGGCCTCGATCGCGTGTTTCCCCGGATCCACCGCGACCGGCGCGCCCCACTGCCCTTCGCCGACGATTTCGCCGTCGCGCTTGACCACGAGCCCCTGGACGCGCGCCGCCGCCGGGACGTCGATCTGCAGGCGTGTGAGAAGCGACTCGAGCGCGGCCGCGCGGTTCTTCGCCACGCGTTCGCGGTCGGCCGCTTTGGGTCCGCCGCTCCTGTGGGCGATGGCCGCGAGGTCGAGGAACGTGCTCCAGGCGCTCGCCGTGCGGCCGGCGTGTTCGTAGCAGTCGGCCAGATAGAACTCAGTGACCGGCGTCGGGTCGAGTCGCTGGCTCTCCTCGAGCTCGGGGCAGGCGTCGGCCCACTGGCCGCTGCTCGTGAGCTTCCTCGCCTCATCGTAGAGCGACTGGGCGGCGGCAGAGTCCTGTGCGGAGGGGTCCGCCGATGCGATCGACGACCCGAGGAGAAGCGACACGGATGCGGCGACAGCGAAGGCGCGGCGAGACGGCACGTCTCCGGCTCCGTCCGAGCGTGGTCGAAACATGGGAAACGTCATCCTTTGCGATCGTCCCCGAACGGGTTGGCGGGCGCTGCCGACGGCTTAGGCGGCACGGGTTGACCGCTGGCAGACGAACGGGGGCTCGGCGTGCGAGGGCCACCCGACGCCGGCTGCCTCTGCCCGACGGAGGCGGGTTGCGGGCGGACCGGCTCGGCGGTCGCCACGCTGGCGGCGCTGCGGGGTCGCTCGACGGGGAGCGCGACGGGCTCAGCCAGCGACGCGGTGGGGAGTGGCGGCGGCGCGACCCCCGCAGGAGGCGCGGCCGCGTACTGCGTGACGCTCGACTCCTCCCCGGGAGCGCTCGTCACGACGGCCGTGTGCTTGCGGAGCGCGGCGAATCCGCCCGCGCCGATCAACCCGAGCGCGGACACAGCCGCGGCGACCGCCAGCAGCGCGCCCGGCGACGGCCGGCGCTGACTCGCGTCGGTCACGGCACCGCCCGTGGTCGCGGCGAGCGGCGACGTATTCGTGGCCGGCGGCCCGAACTGCGTCTCCGACGGGACTCGTGGCCGCATCGTGCCCGGAAGCGCCGGCGCCTGCACACGGAGGACGCGCGCGATCCGCTCGGCGGAGGTCGACGCGGCAGGCGTTCCGAAGGGCGCCAGCGCGCCAGCGAGCTCGGCGACGTTCTGATAGCGGTGCGCCCGGTCCTTCTCCAGAGCCCCGAGGATGGCCATCTCGAGCTGCACCGACGCATCAGGGCGCCTGGCGCGCAGGGGGTTGGGGGGGTCCTGGAGGATGGCGGCGCAGAGCGCGGTGACGGTCTCGGCGTCGAAGGGAGGCTTTCCCGAAATGAGCTCGTGTACGACCGCCCCCAGCGCCCAGACGTCGGCCCGCGCGTCGACGTCCCGCGTCGAACGCATCTGCTCCGGCGACATGTAGCGAGGAGACCCGCGGACGGCCTGGGTGTTGGTGACGCCCACGTCGGTCCCGCCGGCGGTCTGCTTCGAGATCCCGAAGTCGAGCACTTTCACGCAGGCCGTCCCGTCCGCCCGGCGCGTGAGAAAAAGGTTCGCCGGCTTGAGGTCGCGGTGCACGATGCCCATCGCGTGCGCCTCGGCGAGCGCCTCGGCGGCCTGGAGCACCCAGTCGATGGCGTCCGCGATGGGCAGCGGACCGTGCTCCTCGACGAAACGCGCCAGGTCGTGACCATCCAGGTACTCCATGACCATGCAGGGGGCGCCCGAATCGAGCGTCCCGACGTCGAGCACCCGCACGCAATGTTCGCTGCGAATCTTGATGGAGGAGCGCGCCTCCCGGAGAAACCGCTGAACGATTTCCGGCTGTTCGGCGGTGGCCGGGAGGAGAAACTTGATGGCGACCGATTCCTCGAGCTGAAGGTGTCTGGCGGCGACGACCGCTCCCATCCCACCGATCCCGAGGACCCGCTCGACGCGATACTTGCCCAGAAGTACGGTTCCCGGCTGGGCAACGCCGGCCAAGGGCGGCGGATTCGACTGCAAAGCGGAGTGCCTCCGAGCGGCGGCGGCCCTGACGGCCGGCGCCGAGGACCTACCATAGCAAGGGGATGCGGCGCGGGGGGCAGGGCGCGGGGGCGGCTTCGGCCTGCGGACGCGCCCGGGCAATGCGCCGAGCGCCCTTTTTGCATGAGACAGGACGCGACACCCGTTCCGCGCTACCATGGGAAGCCGATGGCGCGGCGCGCGTTCGTACCGCCCCCCACTCTTGCGCCCGATACGACGCCGCGTGGAGGCACGCTTCCTCCGGCGTCACGGACGCCTTCGTCGGTTGGGCTTAACCCTGGTGTATCCCCGCAGTCCGTGCCCCCGGCACGGACAACGGCTCCCCCTGCTCCGCCCTCGGGTACCCTGCCGGATTCGCGCCGGAGCGGGCCGCCGTCCGCCATCCCTGGAAGCGACGGCATCTCGCTCGCTGCGTGCTCGCAGCTGCTCGATCGGCTGGCCGCGGCGGACGAGGGACCGTTCATCGCGACGTGGATCGAGGGCGTGCTGGCCGGCAGGACGCGCACCGATCCGACGCTGGCGGTGCGGCTCCTGCGGGCATACCGCGAGACCGGCCGGATCGACCGCGCGCGCGAGCTCGCGACCTCCCTGCCCAGCGCGCCGGGGTCGTGGAACCCGCTTGACGCGGCCCGGCTCGCCATCGAGAGGGCGGTGCTCGCGACCATCGACGGGCGCGGCGACCACGCCGAGGCGGAGCTCCGCCTGGCCTCGCGCGCCCTCTCGGCGGCGCCGAAGGGTCTCGGCCTCCGCGAACAGCTCGACATGCACCTGACGCAGGCCCAGCTCGACTTGAAGCTGAATCGCGTCGCCAACGCCGCGAACGCGCTGCGTCTCGCCGAGCACGTAGCCGAGCGGCTCGAGGACGGCGCGTGGCGCGCTCCCGTCGCGATGACGCTCGGGCACCTGTCGATGCGCCTGGCCGACCCACGCACGGCGGCCAAGCACTACGCCTCGTCGCTCGCGCGCTCCCCCGCGCGCGGCACGGCGGCGATGAGCGCGCACGGCAACCTCGCCATCGCGCTCGGAAGCATCGGGCGCGTCGACGAGGGGCGCCACCACGCGACCCAAGCGATCGGCATCGCGCGCGAGCTCGCCGCCGGATGGCGCCACGCCGATGCGCACGACGTCCTCGCCATCGTCGAAATCGCCGCCGACCGCCCGCTCGCCGCGCTGCACGCGATCGACGAGGCGTTCGTCGTCCTCGGCGAGATCGACCACCCGATGCTCCGCTACCAGCTCACCGAGCACCGCACGTGGGCGCTGGCGATGCTCGGGCGGGCGCAGGCGGCGCGCCAGTGGCTCACGAAGGCCGAGAATCTGCGCGCGGATCTGGCGGTGGTCGACGCGATCGACGAGCAGGACCTGGTCGCCACGCGCGCGCGCACGCTCGAGGCGTGCGGCCAGCTACGCGAGGCGCTCGACGACGCGAGTGTCCACTGCGAGCGCCTGCAGGAGGCGTTCGTCACCGGGTCGCTGAACCTGGTTGTCGGCCGCTGCGCGCTGGCCGTCGGCGACGAAGCGACCGCGCGGATGGCGGTCGAGCGCACCGCGCTCTCCGGCGAGCGCCACGGCTGGGTCTTCCCCGACCGGCAGTCGTCCCTCACGCTCTGGCAGCTCGCCCTCAAGAGCGGCGACAGCCGCGTCGTCCGCTATGCGGAGCGGATGATCGCGCTGGTCAACGCCGCCGCGGGCGCCGGCCCGAACAGCATCGCGCCCGCGCCGCCCTCGGTGCGGCCGACCGGACGGATCACCATCCCTCCGTCGTCCGACGACCTCGACGCCATCGCCGAGCCGCCCGAGGGCGAGACCCTCATCTACGTGACCACCCCCCAGGGCGTGACCCGCGTCCCCCTCGGCGACGTCGCGCGCGCCACCCAGGGCGCCACCCTCGTCGTCGACACCCTCGCCCACCACCTTCGCGTGCACGACCGCGAGATCTCCCTCGAGCGCCGGCGGGCGCTCGAGCCGCTCGTCGTTCAGCTCCTGCGTCGCGCCAAGGAGGGGCTCTCGGCCGACGAGATCCTCCGCGCCGCCGGAGGACCCGGCCCCGAGAGCGCCGACGCCGAGCACCGCGTCCGCGTCCTCATCTCGCGCGTCCGCGACCTGCTGGGCGACCCGTCCGCGATCGAGCGCGTGCGCGACGCCGGCGAATACGGGCGCACGCGCTACCGCCTCGCCGCGAGCATGCGCTTCGCGCTCATCGAGCCGCTATTCACGTCGAACAGCTAGAAAATCCGTCGGAAGAGAGCCGCCGCTCCGGCTTGGGCTACTTGAAGAAAGCGCGAGCGCTGGCTTCGTGCGCCTTCTTGCGGGCGGCGCAGAGGCGGACGTCCTCGACCGCGAGCGAGAGAGCCCGCGGCCCGCCGTCGATGTGGTCCACCCGCGGCGCGAACAGCGCCTCCGCCTCCTGCGCCCGCGCGTCGTCGCACTGCGAACGCACCGACGAGGCGACGAGCCCCGAGCCCCCGTGGTGCCGCGGCAGGCGCGCGAGCACCGCGTCGAGGTGCTCCTTCAGCCACGCCCACGCGACGTCGCGGGTCTCGGGGCGGCTCCACTGGGCCGACAGCGGCGAGGTCACCTCGTTGTCGCGCAGCGCGGGATCCAGCGACAGCTCTCGCGCCGCCGCCGACAACTCCGGATTCTTCGCGACCGCCAGCCCGTACAGGATCCGCCCCCGCACCGTCTCGTCCACCGACTTCTCGAACGCCGCGCGCATCGCGTTCCACGTGGCCCGATCGGCGTCCTCCCCGACGACGGCGACCGCGACACCCGCCAGGTTCGGGTCGACCGCCTCCGGGTGAATCGCGCCGTCGCCGCCCAGCCCGAGGTACGCC
>CALKVG010000093.1 GCA_937998045.1 uncultured Myxococcales bacterium | reverse complement strand
GCCGCTGCTGCTCCCGCTGGTGCTTCCGCTAGAGCTGCCGCTGCTGCTCCCGCTGGTGCTTCCGCTAGAGCTGCCGCTGCTGCTCCCGCTGCTGCTGCCGCCGTCCGAGCCGCCGTTGCTGCTATCGCTGCTGCACCCATGGACGACGCTCATCCCGAGCAACGTGAATATCCCGCTCACCGCGAACGTGCGAAGACGACCCATTTTTCGGCCTCCCAGACGCAAAGAAAATCCACACCTAACGCCCGCGCAGCGATACCGCCGGAAGTTGGTCCAGGTCAATCAAATTTGACTGCGCCCCGGGCGCGGGCCGTTCCGGGTTGTTTCGTTCTTCTTCGGGCCGCGTCAGGTGATCGACCCAATCCTCGATGCCACTAAGCAACGCCTCTCGTCCGCTGTTGACGAAGACGTTTCGTGACGAATCGTCCGACGGCAGCGAGAAAGAGGCGTGATCGCGCTCCGTGTCGCTCGCCCCCTCCTTCAGCCCCGCACACGATGAACGCCCGACCTTCGTTCTTCGAGAACGGACGGTGCGTCCTGAGCCGCGGACCATTGTTCATCGAAAACTGGCCGATCTTCCCTGGGCAGCGAGCGTCATTCATCGAAAGTGGTCCGAGCTCCCTGAGCCGGGGACCGTCGGCCGTTGAAGGCGCTCCATTTATGACGGCTTTTGCGTCTTCGCAATATACAAGGAGGTTCCTGCCGGGCACCGGGCCAACGAAGGGAACATTCTGCTTCTCGGCGAACTGCTCGAACCGGGCTGCCAGCACCGATGCTGCCACGAGGCCACCTTTCCGCTGCGAGCCTGACGTGCAGGAGACGCGCCCGTGGCGCGGGCGGTCGTAAATCGCGAGATGAGGTGCGCGACCCGCTCGTCGAGGTGCGCATCATCGACGCGAACGACCTCGCGTACTTCGTCCATTCCGATCACTTGCTCGAACCCAACACAAGCAGTCCCGAAGGATGGGCGTCATCACGACCCGACTCCGCGCGGGGCCCTCGGCGCGGAAGCGTGACGACGAACGTGGAGCCCTCGCCGAGCACGCTGCTGCACTCCACGGTGCCTCCGAGGCGCTCGGCGATGCGCCGAACGAAGTAAAGGCCGAGCCCGAAGCCGCCGTAGTTGCGCAACGACACCGCGCGCTCGAAGCGCCCGAAGATGCGCGCCTGCGCCCCATCGGCGATGCCCATCCCGTGGTCCGAGACGGCGAGGTGCGCGACGTCCCCCTCGGCCGCGACCCCAACGTTGATCGGCCGGCCCAGTCCGTATTTGATGGCGTTCGAAAGCAAGTGGGTTACGAGCTGTTCCACGCGGGAGCGGTCCCAGCGGCCTACGACCGCTGCTTGGACGTCGAACGTGACGGCGGACCCGCAGACCCGCAGCGGCTCGCGCATGCGTGCGATTGCGCAGCGCACGGCGTCCGCGAGATCGACGTCCGAGAGTACGACGGGGACAGGCCCCTCCTCGAGCTTCACCGCGTCGAGGAGCGTCTCCACGAGAGCGGTGAGGCTGGACACTTCGCGCTCGGCGATGTCGAGCATCCTTCCCACGGACTCGGCACCATCGGTTTGTCGCTGCCTCGCGCGACGCGAGAGCGCCTGGATCGCGAGCTGTAGAGAGGTAGCCGGCGTTCGGAGCTCGTGCGCCGCGACGACGATGAACTCCTCACGCGTCGCGCGGGCGCGGTCCGCCGCCGCGCGGGACTCACGCTCGGCGCGGAGCGCTCGCTCGAGCCGCTCGATGAGCGCGGCCACGGTCGCCGAGACGAAGGACGTCGTGACGAAGTAGACGGCAGAGAACCGGAGCCATGCGGCCATATCGCTGCCATTGGAGCTCGTGCCGGAAAAACGCGGGTGGAGCAGCCCCGCTCGAACAGCGGCTCCGGTCCCGATGATGAGCAGCGTGGCGACTGCGGTGACCGCCCACGCGGCGCGACCGCCGAAGAAGGCCGCTGCGAGGACGATGGCCGCAGAGAGCCCGAGCGCCGTCCCGGGCAACAGGCCGTACCTCGAGAACGAGACGAGGCAGAGCGCGACGAGACCGGCGACCAGAGCCGCCGCGAGTACGCGGGCGCGGCGCGAGTCGCCGGAGAGGATCGCCACGCCGACGATCAGCGCGAGAAGGCCGAGCATGACGACGCGAAACGCGCGGGGATCGTCGAGCTCGGCAACGGCGATGGCTACGACGCCCGCGGGCGCCGCAAGGACGAGCAGGAGCCGAGATATCCCCCGGAGCGCGCTCGCCTGCCAGTCGCCCTCGCGAGCCACGGCCTGTGCCGCCGGGCGAATGCGTCGTTCCGGTTGGCTCCAGAGCCGGTGCGGAAGACGCAGAAACGCTCGAGAGCTCGCGCACCGCGGAGGGAACCGCATCGAAGTGCTTGCCGCCATGGTCGCCGCCCTTTCGAGGATCCAACGACGCAGCCTCGCTGCGGTTCCATCGGGCGACCGCTCGTCGCTGGCGCGACCGCGCGCGGCTCGACTACTCCGAGGTGAAGCGCGGAGACGTCAGCCGTCGCGCGCGGGCAGAACCACGGAAAAATTAGCCCCCCGGCCCTCGCCGCGGCTGTCCGCCGAGATCGACCCTCCGTGCAATTCGACGATATGACGCGCGATCGTCAGCCCGAGTCCGAGGCCCCGCTGCGCGTGATCTCGATTCCCGCAACGAAAGCGATCGAAGACATGGGGCAGGACCTCACCTCGAATCCCGATCCCGGAATCGCTCACGCACGTGCGAACCTTGCCCGAGGCGTTCGTGACGACGACGTCGACTCGCGACGCATTCGGCGAGAACTTCATTGCGTTCGTCAGCAAGTTGCGGATCACCTGTTCGAGCCGAACCGAGTCGCCGAGCACGCAGCACGGAGCCTCCACGGTTCGGACGTCCACTTCGATGCCCCTCGCGTGCGCGACGGGGAACAGTTCGCGGCAGACGCGCGCGACGAGCGAGGCCATATCGACCGGCTCCATGCTCAGAAACATCTTGCCGCGCCGTATGCGCGAGCGGTCGAGGAGATCCTCGATCAAGTGCGCCTGTAGCGCTGCCGTGCGCACGATCGTCTCGATGGCGCGCACCGCCTGCTGCGCATCGAGGGCTCCTCGCTGAAGGAGCAGCGCCCAGCCTGCGATCGTCTGCACCGGTGTGCGCAGCTCGTGCGCCAAGAGATCCACTGCGTCTTCGGGCAGCTCGTCGAGCCACATCGTCGGTCGCGCTGCGGACTTCATCATCCAGCCTCCAAGGTTTGACCCACCAGTCTCTTCCCTCGCCACACGACAACGCCGCGGCCGTCGGACCGTTCCCTCGAGCGTGCAACCGAGCGTTGCTACGGAACCAACGCGAGGCGGTTGGCGTTCAAGAAACCGAAGGACGCGAGGGCAGCCTTTCGAGGCGTATGCCTCCGCCCAGGAATCGTGGAGCCGGCGTGCGAGCGACGCGCGCGCGTATCCACCACACAAGGAGTAGCCATCATGGGAAAGACAATGTGGAAAGGTGCTGCGCTCTGCGGCGCAGCCCTGCTGGTCTCGGCGAGTGCGGCGATCGCCGGCGAGCCGGATTCGCATCAGTCGCCGGAGGCGCCGCGCTCGACGGCGGCGACCGACGGGGAATTCCTGACGCGCGCCCTCGCCGTCAACGAGCTCGAAGTGGTGCTCGGTCGCCTCGCCGTCGAGCGCGCGAGCTCACCCGAAGTGAAGGCAATGGGCGCGACGATGGTTCAGAAGCACTCGGCGCTCGGCGAACGGTTGAAGGAACTGGCGGAGCGATCGGGTATCAGCCCGGCTCCCGCGCTCTCGGGGGCACAAAGCAACACGATCGCACGCCTGTCGTCGCTGAGCGGGACGGCGTTCGACGACGCGTTCAAGACGGTGGTCGACGCCGGCCATGTGGACGAGCTGGCGATGTATCGGCAAGAGATCGACCACGCCAGGGATCCCGAGCTCGCCGCGCTCGCGCAGCGCCGGGTTGAGACGCTCGACAAGCAGGTGGCCCAGGCGAGCTCCCGGAACAATCGCGCCACGCCGGCGAAGCGCAACGGCGATTGGTAGGCGGCGCGAGCGGCGTCGCGATCCCTGTTGAGCGGCTCTCGGCAGGGATACCGCCTCCGAGGAGAAGGAAGCCGCACGGCGCGTGCATCTCGTCTGGTGGAACCTTTGCTTCTGTGGGGCGTTTGGTCCGACGTGACGAGGGTAGTCGCCGTGACGAGGGCCTTGACGACTGACGCGTGTGGCATCGACGTCCCAGCGGAAGCCGAGGCGACGGGCGAGCCACGCGGTCCCCATCCACGCCTTGCGAGCCGAGCTTTTGCGCGCGAGGCCCTCGAGCACATGGACTCGCTGCATCACTTCGCGCGCTATCTCAGCGGCAGCGCCGTCGACGCCGAGGATCTCGTGCAGGAGGCCTACGCGCGTGCGTTCCGGGCCGCCCCGACGTTCGCGTGGGGCACGAACCTGCGCGCGTGGCTCTTTCGCATCCTGCGCAACGCGTTCATCGACGGGCGGCGCCGTACGCGACGGACCTCGGACGAGGACGCCTCCGAGTCCGCGTCGGAAGAGGTTCCCTTCGCTCACGAGCCGCTCTTCGGGGATATCGAAATGGAAGCCCTACGGGGTGCAGTGGCGGCCGATATCGAGCGCGCGCTCTCGGCGCTCACCGCGGATGCACGCGCAGTGGTGCTTCTCGATCTGGAAGGTTTCAGCGAAGGCGAGATCGCCGAAATCGTCGGCTGCGCCGCAGGGACGGTGAAGTCGCGCCTGTCGCGCGCTCGCGACTCGCTGCGAAAGCTGCTGGCTCAGTACCGGAGATGACGACGATGGACTGCATGGAAACTCGCACCAATCTGCTCGCTGGGCGGAGAGGCTTGCTCTCCCCGCAGGAAGCCGCGTCCTTGCAGGAGCATCTGCGGGGGTGCGAGCTCTGCACCCGGGCAGACGCCGCCGACATCGAGCTGTCGAGGACCCTCAGCCGCCTGCCGCGCCGTGACGCACCGCAGGCCCTGAAGCGAAGATTGGAATCACGCTGGGCTCCGCGCGAGCGACGCTGGCCGCGGCGTGTCGGCCAAGTCGTTGCGGTCGCTGGCGTGGGGCTCGCCGTGGCCGCCGGGGCGACACTGTTCCTGGGTGCCCGGGAGCGCTCCGATGCGATGGTGACCGAGGCGGTCAACGACCACCTCAGGGTCCTCTACAGCGAGCATCCCGTGGAGGTGGAGAGCGGAGGCATCCACCAGGTGAAGCCGTGGTTCGCGGGACGCGTCGATTTCGCGCCGTCCGTTGCCTTTGCGGGAGACCAGGACTTTCCGCTCAAGGGCGGATCGGTCGCTTATTTCATGGACCGGAAAGCAGCCACGTTCATCTACGGGCATCGCCTCCATACGATCACGCTCTTCGTCTTTCGCGCGGACGGCTTGCCATGGCCGCCGGCTGACGGAGAACCCGTCGGCTCCCAGCGCGTATACGTCCGAGACGATCGCGGCTTTCACGTACTCATGTGGCGACACGGCGATCTGGGATACGCGCTTGTCTCGGATACGTCGCCGACCGACTTGCGGGAGCTCGCCGGGCGACTCGCGACCCCTGGGACGGGCAGCGAGTCGCCGCGTACGCCTTAGGGTTCTCGTCGCCCGGCGAGCCAGCGCGCGCGCTCGGGAGCTACCTCAGCGTGATGGCGACCCCGCTCGAAGCGATTCCCATCGCGACGGCGCTCAATGTGTACGAGCCCGGCGCCAGGTCGGCCGGGAAATCGACGAGGACGAGGGCGGGGTGGTTGGGCGCGATGCTGCGGTGGGTCACGTCGTACGTGTGCAGGTAGCGCACCGTACCCGTCGAGCTCACGAGCTTGGCAATCGGATAGTTCTCACCCTGCTGGTCGTCGTGGCCGAAGCTCGACACCTCGCACAGGCCGTTGAGCTGCTTGCCCATGAGAAACACGCTCGCTCCGCGGTTCACAGTCGTGGGGACGGTCGTGATCTGCGGCGCCCATTGCGGCTGCGGCGCCGTCGCGATCTGGACGTCGAACCACCGGCCGTCACCCAACGAGACAAGGGCGTCTCCGCCGGGGAGCATGAGCATTCTGGCCGCATTTGGCTTGAACCCCGAAGCAGCGCTGGACCCCACGAGCACGAACAAATTGGTCACCGGATCGTACTCGGCGAACTGCGCGGGCGTGTTCGCGCCCGCCACGGCGAGGAGCACCCGCCCATTGGGCAACAGGAGCGCGGGCGCGTCCGACGCGACCAACTGGTCGCCGTTGACGACCGGCAGGTCCGGCCCCGCGGCCCAGGAGCCATTTTGGCCCGCAGACGTCGGCGTGTAGAGCTAGTTCCGGTCGTCGATCTTGAGGTCGTCCGGCGACGGCTTGCCCTGACCCTTCTCGACGAGCAGCCCTGAGGTTCAAGAGAAACTTCGCCCACTTCGGACTTGAAGCGCCACCGCACTTCCCTGCCTGGATCCGGCGTGACAATCTCGAACTGCATCTTGCCAATGCTTCGCCCGAAGCTTTGCGGAAAACGACCTTGACGGTGCCCATCGGGCTTGGACTCACCCATGGTGGGAGCCCTGCGTGGGCGAACGGCCCTCCTTGCCAGGGTGCGGGTCGGGCTTGTCCCTGGTGAGATAATGGTGGCCGTCCATGGCCCGCCCTCTGCGACGCGCCGCGCGACTGGCGCGGAAACCGGCGAATCGACGACCGAGGCGAGCCGGACACCACAGCCGTCTTCACCGGCGGCGCGCGCTCGATGGCGACGACGGGGGAGAGTACGGGACCCGCGGCGATCGGCCTGGGCCTCGCGCCGGCGTGCGTCTCACGGATGCGACGCCGACGACGCAGACGTGCAAGCTTCGTAGCCTGCACCCCGGTCCTGCACCCCGGTGGTGAAGTAGGCGCGGGGATCATCCTCGCGTGCGTCTGGCGCCGGCGAAGACGGGACCTTTGCCAGCGACGACTCAAATCGATCTTGCCTCGGGCCAGTTTGTTTAACCGTGCGGGCCGACCTCGCCCACTAAGAAGCTATGAAGCTAGTCCATCGTAGGCGGAGTCCCGTATGGTCTGCCCCGCTCATGCTGGGCGCCCTTGCAGGTGTGGGTGCGGTGGGATGCAGTGCGTCGCCCACGGCCCCGAGCGACATGCAATCCGAGAGCGATGCTTCGGCAGATGGCTCGTCGAGCTCGTCCGGGAGTCCGTCGGGGTCCACCAGCGGATCGGGCGGAAGTTCAAGTGGGAGCGGATCGAGCTCGGGGTCGTCGAGCGGAAGCTCCGGCTCTTCTGGGTCTTCCCGCGACGGTGGGACGGCCGGGGGCGACGCGGAAGCACCCGAAGGAGGAGCATCGATCGATTCGGGCGCAGGCGACGCGGGAGATGGCGTGACCGACCCAGGCACCCAAGGAGACGGAACGGTCATGCTGCCGCAGCCCTTCGTGCCCTCGCCTTACGTCACCGATCAGCCGGGTGTGTCGAAAGGGCAAATCGTCATGTTCAACATGCCCAACTCCACGACGTTCAACGACGGGCCGCGCAACGTCGCGGTCTACGTTCCTTCCGGCTACGTGTCCGGAACGGAAATTCCCTTCGTCGTAGCCCAGGACGGAGTCGCTCCGCAAAACGGAGGAAGCTTCGGCCTGGACGATCTTCGTCCCATCCTCGACAACTTCATCGCCCAGAAAATGCTGCCGATGATGGCGGGCATCTTCGCCGACCCCGCGGGCCAGCGCAGCGTCGAGTACGACACGCTTTCCGATCGCTACTACACGTTCGTCGAAACGGAGCTTCTGCCCGCGGCCGTCGCGCAGGTCCAAATGCAAGCGCAGCTGATGCTCAACTTGACCAAGGATCCGGAAGGCCGAAGCTCGTTCGGCGGCAGCTCCGGTGGCGCCGCGGCGCTCACCATGGGCTGGCTTCATCCCGAATCGTACCGTCGAATCCTGACGATTTCCGGGAGCTTCGTGAATCTGCAACATTCGTCGATGTATCCGGAGGGGTGCGCGGACTACGCCTACGCCAACTCGCCCGGTTTGCACCTCATCGCGACCGATCCGCCCAAGCCTCTTCGCGTGTTCATGGCAGCAGGGACGAATGACCTTCTTAGCCCCGAGTGGCAAGACGCGAACGACGCGACCGCCGCCGCGTTCGCCATGCAGAACTACCACTATCGCTATGTCATCGCCCAGGGCGCCAGCCACGAGGACGACGGGGCGCGCCGCGACTATTTGCCCGATGCCATGCTCTGGCTTTGGCGGGGGTATCCAATCAAGCCCTGAAAGAGGCTGACGAGAAGCACCAGAGCCGTCGCTCACGGAGCGGCTCGCGGGTCCTTGCCCGGAGAGACGCCGCGCGGACGGGAGCGCTGCCGCGGCGGCGCTCGAATCGAGGCTTCGCGCGCCACAGCCTCGAGGAACGCGAAGCGCCGCGTGGCGTCTTGCCCCGCCGGTCGGGGGCTTGGTTACCTCCCCGTATCGGCCACTGCCTACCAGTGGAAAAAAATGCGCCGGTTTGGCGGGTGCTTCCACGGGTGGACTCACTGAAAAGCGAAAGCCCGTGAACGAGTTTCGTGATCGAAGCCCTGCTCTCGGACCACACACTCGGATAGGCCTAAACAATGCCGCTGGGCCGTTCGATCACCGTCGAACACCCGGCAGGCTACTGAACAACGCCGCTGGGCCGTTCGATCACCGTCGAACACCCGGCAGGCTACTGAACAACGCCGCTGGGCCGTTCGATCACCGTCGAACACCCGGCGGCCGCTGAAAAATGCCGCTGGGCTGTTCGAACACCGTCGAACAGCCGGCTGCTACTGAGCAATGCCGCCGCTGGGCCGTTCGAACACCGTCGAACCCCCGGCGGGCTGTCGAGCAGCACGCTGTTGTCGCGTAGGAGGCTCTCTTATGAGCAAAGCCGTCCGGACGTGTGCGACCATTTTGGCCGCAGGCGGAATTGCAGCATTGGGTGCGCCCGCGGGCTGCACGGGCACCATTGGCGACCAGGTCCATGAACCCGAGGGCCCTGGGAGCAGCCCCGCAAATGGCGCGGGTGGCTCGCTGGGCACCAGCGGCCAGTCGCTCGATCCGGGAACCGTCGCCATCCATCGACTCAACCTCGCCGAGTACGACAATACGATGCGGGATCTGCTGGGCCTTCCAGCCGCCGACGCGCATCCCAGCGCCACCTTCAACTTCCCCCCCGACGACCGCGGGACCGACTTCGACAACATCGCAAATGTATTGACGATCTCGCCACTTCACGTCAGTTGCTACAACACGGCGGTTACGACCCTCGTGCCGGCCGCCATGTCCAACCCGGCGCAGCGGTCTCTTCTCACGAGCTGCGACCTGGCGGCCGGTGGTGCGACGTGCGCGAAATCATCGCTCGCATCGTTCCTCCCTCGTGCATGGCGCCGCCCGGTGTCGGACAGCGAGATTGCGGACCTGATGGCGTTCGTGACGCTGGCGACGACGCAGGGTGACTCCGTCGAGGTGGGCTTCGATCTCGCAGTCGAAGCTGCGCTGCTGTCGGCGAACTTCATCTATCGCCCCGAGTTCGACCCCGTTCCGGGATCGATGACACCGCATCCGTTGAGCGACTACGAGCTCGCTTCGCGCCTTTCCTATTTCCTATGGAGTTCGATGCCCGACGACACGCTCTTTGCCGCCGCAAAGGCAGGCAACTTGCACGAGCCCGGCACTCTGAGCAGCCAAGTCACGCGGATGCTTGCGGATCCCAAGGCTCAGGCGCTGATCGACAACTTCGCCGGGCAGTGGCTCCTGATCCGCAACATCGATACGGTCACGCCGGACGCGAAGCTGTTCCCGCAATTCACGAGCGATCTTCGCGCGGCGATGAAAACCGAGGCGCAGATGCTCTTTCAGCAGGTCGCCTTCGGTGGCTTGCCGGCCGATCAGCTGATCACGGCCGAGTTTGCGTACCTCAGCGATCCGCTGGCCCAGTTCTATGGCCTTCCGCCCGTGGGCTCCACGCAGCCCCAACGGGTCGATTTGACCACCAACAAGCAGCGCCGCGGTTTGCTGTCGCAAGGCCTTTTCCTCACGGTGAATGCGCACGCGAACATCACGTCGCCTGTCCTGCGCGGGAAATTCGTGCTGACCGAGCTTCTCTGTCAAAGCATCCCGTCGCCTCCGAAAAATGTAAATACGACGCTCACCCCCGACCCCACGGGGATGCATACGTTGCGCCAGATACTCGAGGGCCACGCTACGAATCCTGCTTGTTCGGGCTGTCATAATTTGATGGACCCGATCGGTTACGGCCTGGAGAACTACAACCCGATCGGGGCGTATCGAACGATGGACGGGTTGCTGCCGGTCGATGCGACAGGAACGCTGGATGGCCAGAACTTCAACGGTGAGCTCGATCTGTCCCGGATCGTCGGCAGCGATCCCCGGTTTCCCCCCTGCCTGGCGAACAAGCTGTACACGTACGCGCTGGGCCGAATGCCGGATTTGACCGACGCGAACAGCCTCGATACGCCGACGTTGTCGTCGCTGAGCGATGGCTTCAAGAAGAGCGGACTGCAATTTGCGCAGCTCATCGCGAGCATCACGAGCAGCCCCCCGTTTCTGACTCGACGAGGCGTCCAATGAGTACCGATCTGCGAAACGGTCCGCTTTCGCGGCGCCTCTTTTTGGGTGGGGCCGGCGCGGTATTGGGCCTGCCGTTCTTGGAGTCGCTCGCGCCCCGTACGGCTCGTGCGCAAGCGGCCGCACGTGCAACACGCGTCATCTATTGGTGGATGCCGAACGGCTTCTGGATGGATTCCTTCCGCCCCACGACGACGGGGACCGGCTATACGATGCCGCCGCTCTTCACTCCGGCGATGGACGCGCTTCGCGCCGACTTCTCGATCGTAACCGGCCTCGATAACTCCATCGCCTCCCCGGACGGCCTCGGCGACCACGCTTCCGGAACGGCAGGGTTCATCACGGCTGCCAAAGCGCAGAAAAACGGCCCGCTCCAGCTTGGCGTTTCGGCCGACCAGGTCGCGGCCCAAAAAGTGGGTCAACTGACACGGGTTCCGTCCCTCAGCCTCGGCATCGATGGGGGAGCTGCTGCGGGCGGATGCGACAGCGGTTACAGCTGCGCCTACTGCCGCTGCCTATCGTGGTCCGACGCGATGACCCCGCTGCCAAAAATTACGGACCCGCTGGAGGCCTTCAATACCCTCTTCATGGGTTATGATCCTGGGGCTTCTCAGGCCGAAATCGCGAAGCGGCAGCTCTACGCGAAGAGCATCCTCGACTACGTGAACAAGGACGCTCAAAGCCTGCAGCTGAAGCTCGGCAAGAGCGATCAGGTCAAGATGGACCAGTATCTCAGCGGGGTTCGCGCGCTCGAGCTCGAGATTATGAAGGCCGGCGCCGCGGGTGCCGGGATGTCCGCCTCATGCCCGGGGATGCCTCCTCCGTCGCTGTCTTCCCTAGGCGGGGGCAATACGGGGGACACAGAGCCGAACGAAATCTATCTCAAGCACGTGCAGCTGATGCTGGACCTCATGGTGCTGGCGATAGAGTGCGACGCGACCCGCATCATCACCTTCCAGCAGGGCAATTCCGTCTGCAATCAAACGTACGACAATCTCGGCATACCGGGAGGTCATCACGATATTTCGCATCATGGGGGCAATCCGACGAACATTGCTCAGATCGTCCAGATCAATACCTGGGAGCTGCAGCAGCTGGCGTACCTGCTCACGAAGATGAAGGGCATCGCCGATGGGGTCGATGGGTCGAACCTCCTGACGAATTCGACCGTCTTCGTCTCGAGCGATGTCTCGGATGGCAATCGGCACAATCACAACGACATGCCGGTGATCCTCGGGGGCCACGGCGGAGGAGCTCTCCACCCCGGGCAGCACGTCCGCTATGGCCCAGTGGTACCCGCACCGTCGTGGACGACCCTTCCGCCGTCCAGCGGCGTGCCGATGGCCAATTTGCTCCTCACGACCATAGCCACGTTGGGTGTTACCGGCGTAGCCGTGGGGAATAGTACCGGGACGCTGTCCGAGGTATGAACCATGTGGGGGACCCGAGACATCGCGATGGCGAAGTCTCTATCGAGGTCGCCGCCGCCGGATGGTGATTGTCAATGGGTAGTTCCGCGATTGCATGCCTGGGTTTCGGAGCCATGGTTGCATGCGGTTGCTCGCCTGCAAATGTCCAGAGCTTCGATGCTGGCGCGGGCGATGAAGGGGGCGGATCCGCGGATGTCGGCAGCGACGCCCCGAACAGCGGCAGCTCCGGCGGTGACGACGCGCCGAGGAGCGACAGTCCGATCGTCGACGCATCGAGCCTCGACGACACCTGGAGCCCGGACAGCAGCGACGCATGGAACGACGCATCGGTGGAGGGTGGCCCGGTGGACGACAGCGGCTTGCCCGCGGCGATGCCAAGCGCCGGTTGCCGCAAGACGCCCGCTCAGTCGCTGCAGATGTTTGTCCAATACACGACCACGATAGGCAACACGAGCCGTGTGTATCGGGTGTGGCTGCCCGCGGGCTATGACCCGCAACGCTCGTACCGCACGATCTTTCTCGGGCACGGCTGTGGGGATAACGACGGGTGCGCCGCGTGTGGTCCGGCCGGCACTCCCTTCCCCGGCCTGGAGACGATCGCCGATGCCATTCTCGTGGCGATGGTGGCGGAAGGTAGTTGCTTCGACAATGGCGATGGAACGACAAGCTCCCCCGAGCTCCTATATTTCGACCAGGTCTTGAAAGAGGTCTCCGCCAGCTTCTGTGTCGACCAGGCACGTGTATTCGTCGGCGGCTTTAGCAGTGGTTCATGGGTCTCCCACCTGATCGGCTGCGCGCGCGCCGGAACCGGTCCGGGGAAGGTGCGGGCCCAAGTCACTGCCACCGGCGAGTGGCCCGATCCGCCCCCATGTACCGGGCCCATAGCATCGATTCTGGCCCACGATATGAACGATACCAACAATCCGTTCTCGGCGGGCGAAGTGGCCCGCGACCACATCCTGCAAACGAATCATTGCAGCCAGCAGACCGTTCCCTACAGCTACGATGGCGTCACGCCCGCCACCGGCTCGTCGGGCAATTGCGCCATTACGTCTCCCGGCTGCCAGCCATGTGTCGAATATCAGGGTTGCATGACCGGCTATCCCGTGATCTGGTGTCCCACCAACGGAAATAACCCCGCACATTCGAGGCAAGTGCCCATCACGACGGTCGGTCTGTGGAAGTTCGTTGCCCAGTTCTGAGGTCCCCCCCATGCGTCACTTCTCCTATGGATGGATCGCGTTGGCCGCCATCGGGCCGTTTGCGTGCATCTCCACGACGGACACCGACATTCTCGTGCCGACGACGGATGCATCGACCCAAGATACCGGCGGGTCGGACGGCTCCTCGGGTGCCGAGTCGAGCACCGACTCGAGCAGCAGCGGCTCGACGAGCTCGAGCGGCGGTGGTTCGAGCAGCGGCTCGAGCGGTGGCGCAATGACGGACAGCGGAGACGACGGAGACGACGGCAGCGCGCCCACGGAGGGCGGCAGCGGCGAGGGTGGTGGCGGCGAGGGGGGTACCGGCTGCGCGGCGGCGAACTACGCACTCTGCGATGACTTCGAGGGCGTGGCGCCAGGAGGCGCAGGGAGCGCCTGGACGTTCCAGACGAACGGCGGTTACATGATCGCGCTCGATAAGACGCAGGCTCACAGCGGCCAGAACTCCGTCCATGCGACAAAGAACACCGCTGGCGGAGGATTCGCGTACATGCTGGAGACGAAGACGTTCACCGCAACGGACTTCTGGGGGCGAGCCTGGATCCGCTTCATGGCCCCTGGAGGAGGAGATCACGAAGTCTTTGCCGGTATCGTCGACCAGACGCCGTTTTCACAAAACGGCGAGATGATGCGCTTTCTCAATGACATGGGCGGCGGCACGCTCGCCATGAACATCCGCTCCACCGACGCAGTCGCGGACTCGATGATGCAGATCCCGATGGGCATGTGGAATTGCTACGAATGGCACCAGACACCGACCGCCGCGGATCTCTACATCGACGGCAAGATGATCGCGACGGCGATGGGGGGCCAGTGGACTGGGCTGAAGGCGACGTTCAAAGCGATGGTGCTCGGAGTCGAGTCCTACAGCGCCGGGCAACCGGCCGACGTATGGTTCGACGACGTCGCAGTCAACACGACGCAGATCGGCTGCAACTAAATCATCGAGGGCGGTTAGCCTCCACGAGATCGTCAGTCCGTCCCAGGCGCTCCGTCGGTTGGGCGAGGGGAAAGCCGTTCATGCGCCGCCGCCAGGGATTCCTACGGTCACTGCACGCCGAACATGTACTTGCAGGCTGGGTCGTAGTTCGCGCAATTTGCGCTGTCGTTGTGAGCCCCGTCGTACTGTAGGCGGTGCGAGTCGTTGTAAGGAGCGGGCGTCGTCATCACGTCGGTGAGAACGCCGAGGTAGCCCATGATCTGCATCGACTCGATGTGATCCGGGTGTTGCGGGTCGAGCGTGCCGGTGAATCCGTAATAGCGCTCGATGGGGGTTGCCGAGGGTATCGTCAGCCACGTCGCAATGACCGGGTTGGTGTCGCGCGGACCGGACAGCGATATGGCGCGCCAGAGGCGGAGCACCTTCGCGTAGTAAGCGGCGCTGCTGGCGCCGTGGGAATGGCCGATGAAGATGACGTCCGACCAACGAACCTTGCCGCTCGCATCGAAGTAATACGACCAATCGCCCGCGGAGTTCGCTGTTTGCAGATACGTCAGAGCCTTGGTCACGCGGACCTCGACCGAGTCGGGCCGGTTGACCATTATGCCCGGCGTTAGACCCATTCCGAAGAGCTCATTGTTGCGAGAATTGCCGAAGTAGTCGGGATTGCTCTGTGTGCTCGGGTCGTAGCCGTTCTCGTAAGCGATCGCGTACGCGTGAAAGCCCAGCGAAGCCGCGTATTGCGCGATGCCGACCGCAGGCCCGCTCCCCACACCCGATAGCGTCACCACCAGCTTTGCGCGCATCTGCTTGGTCGTGTCCACGAGCGCCGTCTGAACATCGTCGTGCGCGGAGGCCTGCGGGTCCGCATCGCTCGGTTTGAAGTTGATCGTGTAGAGCTGGGGATTGGTCGTGTTCACCATGAGCGATCGACCTGGCGCCTCGTCGCCGCCCGCCTCCGATCCGTCCGGCATCGCCCCGCCGTCGTCGGACGGCAGCCTGCCCGCCTCGGCGGGGTACGAGGCGTCGGGCGTGGCGTCGATCTCGGGCAGAACCGCCGCGGAATCGCCCCCTCCGCCTCCCGAAGACGCCGCGTCGTCGGGGCCGCTCGACACGGGCGACCCCGGCTCACTCATTCGGGTCGGACCGCCGCACGCGACGGACATGAGGATCGCCAGCAGCGGAGAGGTTCGACGCGAGAACGACATGGACTTGGCCTTTTGCGCGGAGCCAACGTACGTGCGCACGCCGACGTCCCGCTGCGCGCCCTTCGTTACTTCGCTGGACGCAAACATTGGAGCCATCCGTGGAGACCGTTTGCCTGACATGGGCCGCGATTTTCCTATCGTCGGCTTGGAGCGGAGCTCGGAAGGCCCCTCGTTCGTGTGGGTCGACAGCCGCGTCATGGCCCGACCGGGTAGCCGCGCCACAGCCAAACGAGTGCTTCCGCAACGGTCTGGCTCAGCACTCCTCCGTCGACATGACCCGCCCCGATGGCATGGTCGTAGTGGTAATGATAGCCCCTCAGTTTGAATGCCGCTGCCATCCGCTGATTGGCGAGATCGAAATTTCGATACGTCGACGGCGCGCCCCCGGCACCCAGGTCATTCGAGCCAGATTCGTGCCAAATGCGTATGGGTCGATTCGTCGTCGTATTCCAAGCGCACCCGGCGACTGCCCGGCAAGCGCTCATCGATAGCGGAGTGTCGCAAGGTCCAGGCGCCGAGGCGCCGGTGAATCCCGCTGCGCTCTGGCAGTTTTGGACGATGAGGCCGTTGGGCGCGGCCGTGTCGTACGGATCGACATCGTGGTAGACCCAGCAACCGTGGGGGAACGGCGAGCTTGCCGGCACTTGATCGACGTACGTCCCGGAAAACGTCAACACCCGGCTGAACAGGTCGGGGTGCCACCACGCCATGGAAAACGAGGCGGCGCCTCCCGAGCTCCCGCCGATCGCTCCGCGCCCCTGTGGGTCGCTGGTAAACGTGACAGCCTGGTTGGGAAGCTGCATCTGCGTGGCCGCCGCGGCCGCCGGAAGAAGCTCCTTCTCGGCCCACTCTGCGTACAGCCCCGATACGGTGTCGTATTCGAGACCTCGCTCGCTGCCAACCGCATCACCGCCCCCATTGCTCGGCAATACGAGGACGATCGGCGGCACCCTTTTGGCATAGATGAGATTGTCGAGCACGGTTGAGAGCAGCGG
This sequence comes from uncultured Myxococcales bacterium, assembly GCA_937998045.1. Taxonomy (GTDB): domain Bacteria; phylum Myxococcota_A; class Polyangia; order Polyangiales; family Polyangiaceae; genus Palsa-1150. The sequence continues at coordinate 2,771 of CALKVG010000093.1, read as the reverse complement.
TATCCAGCCATAGAACTGCGTTCCGTCCTGGACGACCATTAAAGGAGCGGGCTTGCCGGCCACGTATTGCGAGGGAACGTAGATCAGCACTTGGCGCGCCGGGGCCATCGGAAAGATCGTCCCGGTCGGAAGGGTGAAGCTGATGACGGCTCCCTTTGGCACGCCGGGCTGGGTCATCGTCTCCGGCGCGGGCGTGAAGCCAGGGCCGATCGTGCGATCGCCGTCGCCTTCCGTTCCTGGATCCGTTATGCCCGAATCGTTGCCAGCCTCCGTACCGCCGCTGTCCTCACCGGTCGTCGGCCCGGAGTCCGCCGTGACGGATGCCTCCAAATCGCCGCCGTCCGAAGCGCTATGACCGCTGGAGCTGTCGTCGTGACCCGAACCGGTATCCGGCAGCGCGCTGCCGGTCTCCGCTCCGCCGGCGTCGCCCCCGAGGGGATTCTCGCTCGAATCGGTCGCGCATCCGACGAGAAGAACACACCCCGTGAGCGCACGAAGCATCGACGAACGAGTCATAAGCTTTCCCCTGCACCAATCATTCCGGCGACCGTTCCGGGCGCGACACTTCGGCAAAAGCATGCCACGGTGCCCCTCTTGGGGCCCATGCAGGGGACGGCCATGCATGAAGGATTGACCGGCCTGTGGGCGGGGCCCATCGCTTCCATACTCGTTAGTGGCAGGGTGAGCGGACTATTGGCAGGTTGGGCGGATGTAGGTGTTTGCTCCCCAGCAGAGACGGAAAAAGCACTGCGCAGTTCGTATGAACCATCGTAGTTTCGTCGGGCACTCAGTCATCGGCAGCAGCAATACGGAGGCGTCCGCGCCCACGGTGATTTTCTGATCGACCAGGGCAGGCGCAGCTGGGTAGACGGGAGCCCTTGAACATGTCCGGAGAGCCATCCAACTTTGGTCGGCGAAGGCTCATCGTGCTCGGCGCCGCGGCTGTCGCGTACCCTGCGTGCGGCGCCGAGAGCCCCTTCGACGGCTGGGTCGTCCCGGCCCCCGACGGGGGAGACGATGCGTCCAACGACGGTGGAGGCGGACAAGACGCGCCGGGAGCTAGTGACAGCGGATCGGGAGGCAGCAGCTCCAGCAGCAGCACGAGCAGTACGAGCAGCGGAGGCAGTAGTAGCACCAGCAGCAGTGGCGAGAGCTCGAGCAGCGGCAGCAGCGGCGGAAGCCCGGGCAGTAGCGCGAGCACGAGCAGCAGCGGTAGCGCCAGCACGAGCAGCAGCGGTAGCGCCAGCACGAGCAGCAGCGGTAGCGCGAGCACGAGCAGCAGCGGTAGCGCCAGCACGAGCAGCAGCAGCGGGGGGTGCACGCCCGCGTCCTGTGCGACGGGAGGCAAAGTTTTGACGGTGACGTTCGCGGAGAACCCTCAGCTCATGACCGCGGGCGGCAGCGTGTATGTGGACCCGACCGGCTACAAGGATCCCACCTGCGGACAGTCCGCAATCGTCGTCTTCCAGATCTCCCCCGGTACCTATGGGGCCGTCTCCGCGTCGTGTACCCACCAATGCTGCCTCGTGTCCTTCACGGGCACAGGCTTCCACTGCGGGTGCCACGGATCGACGTTCGACCTCTCCGGCAATCGGACGGGCGGCCCCGCCATGAAACCGCTGCCCAGTTTCCCCGTGTGCTCCGACGCGTGCGCCGTGTACGTCACGCTCCCTTAGTCGGGGCGTACCCAGGTAACACAAAAGTCCCGGCTGCCCACAAGCTCGGCAAGTTCGGTCTGCGCGCGGACGGACCCTCCCCCGCCGCCGCGGTGCGCCGGCGGCGTTCGACCCGACCATCAGCGGAGCCGTTGGGCGTTGCCTAGGCCTCACCTCGGGCAAGGGCCGAGCACTTCCACCCATCCATCCGTTCCGTTCACGCGGATCCGCTGGCCGTCCTCGATGCGTTCGGTCGCGCGCTCCACGCCGACGACGGCGGGAAGTCCGTATTCACGGGCGATGACCGCACCGTGGGTCATGAGGCCGCCGACCTCGGTCACGAGACCTTTGAGCGATACGAACAGAGGTGTCCAGCAGGGATCCGTGAACGGCGTGACCAAGATGTCTCCCTCTTCCATGGCGGCGTCTTCCATGCGGAGCACGACGCGCGCTCGGCCCTCGACCACGCCCGACGAAACGGGCAGGCCCGCGATCGCTCCCGCGGGGAGATTCTCCCGCGCATACTTTCCGGCGACGATCTCGCCGTCGGACGTGAGGACCCTCGGCGGCGTGAGCTTCTCGAACGACGCGTGCTCTGCTCTTCGACGGGCGATGAGCCCTCGATCGGCCTGGCGAGCGCACACGACCTCGCGCAGCTCGTCGAACGTCAGATAGTCGACGTCGTCTCTCGCGTCGACGACGCCGTCCCGAGCGAGCGCTTCGGCTTCTTTCATCAATGCCTGACGGTAGACGAAGAAGCGATTCACCATCGCGTACTTAGGATATTCCCGGTACCCCATGAAGCCGCGAATGAGGCCGATCATCAGCCTCGTCTCGGCGGCCTTCCGTTCGCCGCCGGGGAGCTCGTTCAGTCGTTCTACGAGCTCCCGCTCTTTCTCCTGCGCTTCCCTTTTGCCCTTTTCGAACTTGCGTTGCGCCTCCCCGGCGTGAAAGCTCTTCACGTTGCCGAGAATGAGGGGCAGGAGCGTGCTCGGTTTCTCGCTCCAGCGCGGTCGCGTGATGTCGATCTCGCCGGGGCAGCGCATCCCGTACTTGTCGAGGAAGGCCTGGATCTGTCTCTTATACACATCTGACGCTGCCGACGATCTTACGCGT
>CALKVG010000092.1 GCA_937998045.1 uncultured Myxococcales bacterium | reverse complement strand
GGGGATGGGGTTGACCCGGGGAGAAGGGTTGCCGCGGGAAATGGGTTGCGGGCGAAGCCGGTCAGGTAGAGGGCTGCCCACGGGTCGTCACTGCGGCGGAGCGACGGGCGCGCACGTGGATACGCCGGCGCCGACGATGTCGAAGCCGATTCCGGTCATGTACGCCGTGTGGATCGAGCCCGACGCGGGGTCGTAGTCGGTGACGTCGCTCCCGTGCCCGACGGGCATCGGCAGTCCCTGCGATGTGTACAGGTAAAAGTGCCCCCCCCAGAACGAGAAGGCCCAATCGTTCGGCGACTGCAGGCCCGTCATCGTGACGGGCGTTCCCGTCATGCCTGTCTTCTCGATCTGCGCCACCTGTACCGGCCACGTCGCGAAGAAGCCGAAGAGGCGACCATCGCCGGTGCCGGTCAGCTCCGCGTTCTTTCCCGCCAGCTCGCCGCCGAAGCGACCGATGTCTTCGAGGGAAAAGCTCGCCAGGTCGATCGACCCGAGCCCGCCTGTGGCCGTCCCGTTCGGATCCCCGGTGCTCGCGACGTAAAGCGTCTCGCGGCTCGACGTGCCATCGGTCGAGTACCCCATCCCGAGGCGATACCAGCCCGCAGGCAACGTGACGCTCGGCGTGGCTTCGCAGGTCGCGTCTTTCGTGCTCACCCGGTAGATGACTCCGGCGGTGTCTTTGCCGCTCGCGGGATCGACCTCTACGTAGTTCACCCAGGCGACCGCGTTGCGGTCGATCGCCATCGAGTTCGGCTGCATCGTCGTCTGGCAGCCGAGATGTCCAATCTTCGCAAAGGCCTTCTTGTCCGGAGCGAAGCTGTAGAGGTCATTCTGCTCCGACAAGACGTAAACGAAATTTGCGGCTTGCCCCATGCAGCCGCCGCTGCTGCTGCCGTTGCCGCTGCTGCTTCCGCTGCTGCTGCCGCCAAAGCCCCCCGGCACGCCGCCGCTGCCGGTCGGGACACCGATTCCAATGCCCCCGCCCGAGCCGCCACCGCTTCCGGTAGCGCCTCCTCCATTGCCGTCGCCGGCGCCGTTGGGAAATCCCGAGAACGCCGTTCCGCTGCAGCCGACCACCAGAGCCACTCCCAAGTAAGGAATGCGTTGCATTTGCGGGCCATAGCACGCACGACCCGAGGAACGCGCGTCGTTTGCATTGGGCCCAAGCGCTATTCGACTCAGCCGAAACGCTGGCGCTGAGGTTTAGTCGCCCACGAGTTTTCGCGTCGAGCAGTCGAGGTCGAGGTCGAAGTCGAGGTCGAGGTCGCTGAAGCGGCGTCCGCAGCGTGCAACGATGTTCTAAGAAAATAGGATTGAGAAAGGAAACACTGGGGCACCGGTCCAGACGACCTCGACCTCGATCCTCGACGAACGACTGCGAGCTCGGTCCGCGGTCACGCCGTCGCGAGCTGCTGGCCTGACCTTCGCGCCGTGCGAGCGGCTACATCCGCGGCGAAGGGTCCGCCGCAACGCATGAGCTTTTCGCTTGTCCCTTCAAGGGACGTGCCGCGGCCGTGCGGCGGGGCGAGCCGCGCGTGCACTCTCTCGACGGTCGCGTCCTTCGATGCGATCCACGACCGAGGCGGCCGCGCATGCACACCGGCGGACCTCTTTGCTTTCCACGGGTCGCTCGATGAGCACCACTCGCAGGCGTGGATCGCGATCGCGTTCGCGCAACGCAAGGGGCTCGAACCGGGGGGCGCGGCCTGCCCGCTCGCCCGCTTTCCCGTTTGCACGCTTGCACGGGCAATTCGCCCCGCATGACGGGACTGATTGGCGTGGCTTCGCGCGCCGATGCAGCGCGTTGATTTTCGTCGCGTGCGCCGACGGAGCCCGATGGTTAGACTGCAAGCGAGGTGGTTGCCATGCGAAGGGCAAGAGCCGCTTGGCTGAGCTCGATCCCGTTGGTGCTGCTGGCCAGTGGCGTAGCGAGCGCTCAATCGAACGACAACGTGTGGGACGCCTGGCCCGGCACCCCCGGCGCCTCGCAGAAGACGCAGACCGCCCCGGCGCGATCGGCCGCGAAGGATGCCCCCGCGGAGGGTAAGGATGCCCCCGCGCAGGGTACGGCGCCGTCGAGCCACGCGACTTCGGCGCTCGCCGACACCCGTCCGTCGCAGTCGCAGCCGGTCGCGCCCGCGCAGTGGCCGTCGACGCCGCCGGCGACCTCGCAGCCGAAGGCGCTCGCCATAACCGCAAGCTCCGAGGCTGCTCCATCGCAACCCGCATCGCCGCAGCCCGTCGCCCCCCCCGAACCGCCCGCGGCTGCGGCGCCTGCGCCCGAACCGGCCCCGCCGGCCGGCGGTCAATGGCAATACACGGAAGAATACGGGTGGATCTGGATACCCGACGGATCGGCCAGCGTGGCCGTCGCGAACGAGCCGTACGCGTATCTCTACACGCCGCTCTACGGGTGGACCTGGTACGTCTCGCCGTGGGGCTGGGGGCCGTACTACGTGGGGCCCTGGCTCCACACGCCTTGGCGATACGCTCCGCGCGTGTGGGGCGGTCGCGCGTGGGTCGCCCCCCGCGGATACGGCGCTTATCACGGGTATTACTACCACGGAGGGGGCGCGTTCCACGGCGGCTTTTACGGCGGCGGGGTCCACGGTGGCGGCTTCCGCGGCGGCGGCTTCCACGGAGGGTTCCACGG
>CALKVG010000091.1 GCA_937998045.1 uncultured Myxococcales bacterium | reverse complement strand
CTCTTCGGTGCCGAAGTCGACGCGGAACGTCCTCGTCACGGCCAGCCCGCGCGGCATCGCCGTTCGCGAGCACCCCTTCCGCTTCGGCGACGGCCACAGGCTCATCGGCATCGCCAGCGAGCCGCCGGAGGGGACGCCCGCGAACGATCGCCCGGCGATCCTCTTCTTGAACGTCGGCGCCAATCACCGGGTCGGGCCGAATCGCATGTACGTGTCGCTCGCGCGCGACCTCGCGTCCCGCGGGTTTCTGGGGTTTCGGTTCGACGTCGCCGGCCTGGGCGACAGCCGGGTCGCGCCCGGCGCTCCGGAGAATCGCCTCTACTCCAAGGATTCGGTCGTCGACGTGAAGACCGCAATGACCTTCGTGAACAACCAGTTCGGTGCGCGCCGCTTCGTGCTCGTCGGCCTGTGCTCGGGGGCGTACCTCGCGTTTCACACGTGCATCGAGGACTCGCGCGTCGCAGGGCAGGTCCTCCTCAATCCGCAAACGTTCGAGTGGCGGGAGGGGGACTCGCTCGAGCTGTCGATTCGAAAGAGCTTCCTGTCCACGCGGTACTACGCGCGGGCGCTCTTCAATCCGCGGGTCTGGCGTCGCGCGATCCGGGGCGAGGTCCACGTTCGCGCGGTCCTGGGCGTTCTCCGCGAGCGCCTCGTCGCGCGTGCGAAGGGCGGCGTCAAGCGGGTATCGGCGCTGTCGCGCGGTCAGAACGAGCCGCAGACGGAGATCGAGCAAGCCTTCCGCGCGATAACCCAGCGCGGGGTGGAGTCTCTTCTCGTCTTCAGCTTCACCGACGGAGGGATCGACTACATCGAGAAGCACCTGGGGCGCGACGTCCGGAAGATGCGTGGAATCAGGAACTTTCGCTTCGAGATCATCGAGGGCGCCGATCACACGTTCACGCCGCTCGACTCGCAGATCGTGCTGCACGACCTCCTCGTGCGCCACGTCACCGAGCGCTTCGCGTGACGATCGAATATCGCCTCGGCAACGACCTTGATCTCGACCAAGTCATCGACGTGTACCGTCGGTCGACGCTGGGGGAGAGGCGCCCCGTCGACGACCGCGAGCGCATGCGACAGATGCTCGAGCGCGCGAATCTGGTCGTGACGGCGTGGGACGGCGAGCGCCTCGTGGGGATTGCGCGAAGCCTGAGCGACTTCTGTTACGCGACGTACCTCTCGGATCTCGCGGTGGATTCGGAGTACCAGCGCCAAGGCATCGGACGAGAGCTCATGAGGCGGACACAGGAGGCCGGCGGCAAGGCCACAGTGTTCCTCTTCGCAGCCCCGAAGGCCGTCGATTACTACCCGCGCGTCGGGTTTTCGTCGGGAAGCGGGTGGATGCTCCGCGGCGAAGACCGTCTTCGCTGAACGGCCCATCGCCGCGAAAGCTTGGCGCGCACCTGCAACTTCTCGCGTTCTTTCGTGGTCGTAGGGCACCAAGAAGTGATCTCGTCAAACCCCGTAACGACGGGCAAGACCCCCGATGCCGGCGGCCCAGCGCGTCTCGATCTCCGTCAACATCGGACCGAGGTCGACCGCCTTCTTCGCGCCGACGGCGCGGGCCGTCTTCAAGATGAGCGACTTGCTCGTGTCGGAGATGGCGCCGAAGTTCTCCGCCGCCTCGTCGAGACCGGTCTCGCCGTTCTTCGCGAGCCACCTCATGTAGAACGACGCGAACTCGAACGCCGCCCCGAGCTGCCGGATCGTCGCGAACGCGTAGATGTGGTACGCGGCGAGCCCCTCGCCCTTGAGGCGCTCGACGTCCTCCCGGAACTGGGCGGCGAAGCGCGTGACCGGATTGTCGCTCGGCCGCCGGCTCAAGTGCTTGCGTAGCAGCGCCGTCGACCGCGAGACGAGCTCGCGCGGCTCGAGGCGCTCCACCCGCGACGTCCGCACGAACTCCGCGAAGAAGGGCATGAACGTGGGATCGGGCGGCGCGTCCAGGCGGAAGAGGCCGACGAAGTCGGTGTCCTTCAGCGTGTGGTAGCTCGAGTTGTGGAAATACCCGAGCGTGCGCTTCTCGACGTCGATCTCCTGAATCCCGATGGTCGTCTTCGTGTGCTGCATCCGGTAGTCCGTCCCCGCCGTATCCGGGAGGAAGAAGGCGTCGGACTCGGCCAAAACGATCTTCCCCCCGCGGAGCTGCTCGTACGCGTTCTGGACGAGCGGCTTGTAGACGGTGAGCTCCTGCACGTCGACGCCGTAGAGGCTGGTCAGGTCTTCGTGCGGCGGCTTGAAGAACGTGAACTGGTCGCCTTCCCAGTCGATCGCGAGCACGAACGACAGGCACGCGTGCGGATCGCACTCGAGCGCGTTCAATACCTCGATCCATACGTCGATGTAGCAGTTCGACTCTCCCCACGCGCGCTCCGCGCGGTGGAGATCGTGGGGGACGTACGTCGACGCGTCGATCGACCGCACGGCGTAGACGCGCGCCGCGACGCTCACGGCCAGAGCTTCTCCCGCACCGGCGCGGGCCACGTCTTCGGGTCGTAGCCGTGATGACGGAAGAGCGCCATGCACACGCGCTCCATCCCGAAGCCGAGGCACGCGGTGTTGGCGGTCTCGCCGTCGGGAGTCTTGATGTCGAAGATCTTGCTGAACTTCTCCTGGTGCCAGTTGAAGGAGCACACCGCCGTGGGCTTCTCCTCGGAGATCACCGGGATGGTCACTTCGAACTTGAGCTGCTGCTCGAGCTGCGCCGACGCGAGCATCTTGCCGCCGCGGCCGAAGAACGGGTCGGCGGCGACCTCGGACTTCGCGGGCAGGCCCAGCGAGCGCATGATCGTCAGGCCCCGTTCGAGCCACATGTTCCGCCAGTCGACGACGACCTCGGGCTTGCCGACGCGGACGAACTCGCGCACGCGGAACGCCTGCATTCGCGTAGGCTCCGGCGACGGCTCGTGGCGAAACACCCAGTTTTGCATGTCGACGAGGCGGCCGTTCTCGGGCAGCGTGCCGGTGAAGCTCGGGTACACGGGGTAGCAGGCCGCCGGCGTAAGGACGACGTCCGTCATGACCTGGAGGTCGGCCCAGGGCTGTCCGCCGTGCACTCGCGTGCGGAGCTCGGCGTGCTGCCGCTCGTTCCCCGCGAAGCTGAAGATCGATCCCGCGAGCTGCGGGAAAGAATCGAGGAACTCGCTCCTCTCGAAGACCTTCCGATCCAGAGTGGGCGGGAAGAGCATCTTCTCGGCGCCGTCGTCCTTCGCGACGCGCGACACGTAGTCGTCGAACCGCGCGAGCACGTCCTCGAACACGGCGTTTCTGCCGAAGATGCCGGGAACCCCGACGGGGATGATCAGCCCGTGCTTGACGAGGCCGTCGTACAGATCCGTCGCCGAGTAGGTCGTTGCCATGAGCCCCTCTCAGTCGTCCTTGAGGACGAGCAGCATCGAAGCGTTGGTCGCGAAGATGCGATCGTTGTTGACCATGAGCGCGGCTGAATGCGCGTCGCGCAGGTGCCGGCCCACGGCGAACTTCGAGTCGTTTTTGTAACCCATGATTCCGCAGATCAAGAGCGCGTGGTGGATGATCTGGACGGCGACCTGGGACGACGACACCTTGAGGTTGTTCATCTTCAGCGCGAAGGAGATAGACGAGAGCGCCGCGGTCCCGGCCTTCTCGTCGCGCATCAGCCCCTCGCACTCGCTGGCGACGTCGTGCACGTTGGTGCGCATCGTCTGGAGCATGCTCGAGACCTCGGCGAGGCGGAGCGCGGCCGGCGGGAGCGTCCCCGGCTTGGCGCGCGCCTGCTGGCGCACATAGGCGCGCGCGCGCGTGACCGCCGCCGTCGCGATCCCGAGCCACACGCTCGACCAGAGGATGTGGCTGAAGGGGACCTGCGTCTCGGTCGCGACGTCGGCGAAGGGCGTCGTGAAGATCTGCCCCTCCTCGCCCGACGAGTTGAGCAAAAACGGCGGGCTGCACGTGCCGCGCATCCCGAGCGTGTCCCAGCTGCCCTTCTGCGTGAGTGCATAGTCCTTTTTCCGGACGAGGACGAAGATCTGGTCGTTCGGGGGGGAGTCCGGCCCGCGGCGCGCCTGAAAGAGGATGTCGTCGGCCTGCGCGCCGTATGAGATGGTCGAGCAGTCCTTGTCGAGCTTGAAGCGGCCGTCGCCGAGGCGCTGCACGGCGCAGTGGCTCGTTCGCATCTCGCCGCCGATGCCGACCTCCGAGGTCGCGGACGCGATCAGGTACTGCTTCTCGACGAGGTCGCGGATGTACGCCTGGTAGTACGGCTGCCCCATCGCGTGCCGCAGGACGCTCGCGACCTGGATGTGGTGCATCGAGAAGACCATCCCCGCAGCGGCGCAGTGCTGCGCGAGCGCCTCGCACATCGCGGCGAGCTCGATCATCCCGCACCCGAAGCCGCCCAGCTCACGCGGGACGAGCGCGCTCATCATCCGGGCCTTCTTTAGCGCGTCGACGGCCTCCGCCGGGAAGCGCGCCTCGCGGTCGACGGAATCGGCAGCGGGCGCCCCGATCTCGCGCGCGATCTGCGCGACGACGCCGACGTGAGAAGAGTGGGTGGACTCGGTGGTCACGGGTAATCCCTTTCCTCGATGTTCTTTGGCCTCGATCTTCTCGGCCTCGACGTTCTCGGCCTTCGATTCTCTCTGCCTTGCTCGGAACCTCAGCCCTGCTTCAGCTCGTCGATGGCCGCGCGAATCGCCGCGATGCTCTCGAAGACCCCTCGGCGAAGCATGCGATCGGGGAACTCCACGTCGAACGTCCCCTCGAGGGCCAGCATCACGTTCACACTGGCGTGCGAGGTCATCCCCGCCTGGTAGAGATCGGCGTCGTCGGCGAGGCCCGCGACGTCGACGGCCAGCCGTCCGTGTTCCTTCAGGATTGCCCGAATCTCGTCGTTCATATTCGCCGTCAGCTCCGTTCAGAAGGCCCGGTGTTGCCAGACCGAGTCTGCCCCCTCGCCGCGCGCTGCCGCGGCCGCGGCGCAAAAGGCACCCGAGCGTACCACAGACAGCGCGAAAGGCTCACCGGCACCGCACGCGAAGAGTACGCGCGAAGGGGCCCTACCAGCCGAACGCGGCGACGTACCGCTTCAGGGCGGGATGCGCCCGCGAGATCGGCGGGAAGAATTCGCCAATCCGACGGCGCTCCCACCACCTCGAGCCGGCACCGCTGCCGGGTGACACGAATCGGTAGCGCCAGATGCCCGCGCGAATCCAGCGCGGGGGGCCGTCCGGGAACGGGTCGTGGGCGAAGAGAGGCTTGGGGGTGGCATCGCCTTGCAGCAATTGCCAGACCAGATGGACCAGCCAGGGCTCGGCGTCGACCGGCAGGCCGCGGGGCGCGCCGTTTCCCACGAACCACATCTGCCAGTCGAGGCGATAGTGGTAGGGGGTGACGACGCAGGGGCGGCGATCGACCGGCCCGGGCATGCAAGGAAGCTCGTACTCCTCCCAGTGAGCGCTGGCGGGGTCTTCGTCGGTGGTCCCTTCGAGGATCACCTCGGAGCGTGTCCGATCGACGCTGCCGAACGCGCCGTAGGTGTTCACCAGATCCAGCGGCTCGAAGCTATGGTTCATCCTCTGGTCGCTCGACGTCATGTTGATGACCGGAAACACGCTGAGGAGGCCCACGACGATGGCGAGCCCCACCGTCGCGTACGCGTGCGCCTTCGAGGGCAGCGCGAGCGCTTCGATGCGCGCGGTGGCCCGGCCCCGGAAGCGGCGAGGCACGAAGCGAAGCCACGCCGTGTCGTCGAAGCAGGCGAGCGCGGGGACGATGGTCAACCAGTTGAGGAACGACAGGTTGCCGCTGACGATGAGCGTCGCTTGAAAGGCCACGAGGAGCGCGCCGGCCGCGTGCCGCCAGCGGCGAGGCGCGAAGACGAACCAGGGAACGACGAACTCGCAGAGGTGGTTGAAGAGGACGCCGAGGGCGTGCGCCCAGTGCGGCGCGGCGTGCAGCCACAACGCCGGGGGGCTGGGGTTCGGCTGCGTCTCGAAGTGGTAGTCGAGGCAGGTGAGGTCGCGCCAGCACGGGTCGCCGCGGAACTTGATGAGCGCTGCGCCGATCATGACGCGAAAGACGAGCCACCGCAGGAGCCAGACGACGATCCGCGGAGTCCGCGAAGGCGGCATCGCGCGGAGACTCGACGCCGGACAGAGAAAGACGGCGAGAAAGCCGGTCTCGAGGAGCTGAATCTCCCAGCCGTAGCCGTAGAAGATTTGCCCTACGTGGACGAACGACATGTAGAAGAGCCAGAGCGCGAGCTGGACGAACGCGTTCGTCGCCCCGACGAGCGCCGCGGCCGAGAGAGCGACGCCCGCCCAGCAGGCCGCATGCATCGCCCCGTCCGACGACGCGACCCAGAGCAGCGTGGGCACCTTCCAGTAGGCGTTCGCGCCGAGGTCGGCGTGCACTTCCCGCAAGAAGCGCGCGACCGGCAGGAGGCCATGGGACCCGAGCAGAGGGTCGAGCTGGAAGGCGAGCGACAGGAACGCGACCAGGTAGACGAGCGCGAGCAGGCGGAGCACCGCAAAGCGGGTGATCTGGTAGGTCGACCGCTCGGCGGTGAGGCGCTGCCACCACGCGGTGCGAAACTCGTTCGAGTTGCGACTACGATCCGTGCCGTCGGCTTCGTCGTCGTGGGGTGCCTTCTCGTCGTGAGAGCCAGGTCCGGCCACGCCGGGATGGTACCCTGCTCGCTGTGATTCGCGTGCTGAGCCGATCGTATGCGTGCCGCTGGGGCGTGCCTGTCGTCGTTCGGGTCGACACGGCCATTTTCGTCCGTCGCTACTTCATGCGCTGCATGGAGTGCTCCTATTGCTTCGACTCGTGCTGCCAGTACGGCGTGGACGTCGACGTGCGGAACGTCGAGCGCCTGCGCGCCCACGCGTCCGAGCTGGAGCGCTTCACCGGCGTGCCCGAGGAGCGGTGGTTCACCGAGGAGGCCACAAACGACCCGGAGTTTCCCGGAGGCAGCTACCGGCGAACGCGCGTCGAGGGCGGCGCCTGCGTGTTCCGCAGCCGCGAGCGCCGGGGGTGCACGATCCACTCGTACGCCCTGGAGCGAGGTATCGACTACCACGAGCTGAAGCCGATGGTGAGCGTCCTCTTTCCGGTCACCTTCGACGAGGGGCTCCTGCATGCGTCGAACGAGATCGAAGATCGTTCGCTGCAGTGCATTGACGACGGGCCGACCGTCTACCGGGGCATCCGGGACGAGATCGCGTGGTACTTCGGCCCGGCCCTCGTGGGCGAGCTGGACGAGCTCGAGCGCGGCACACTTGCCGAGACGGGCGGTTGGAAGTAAGGTCCCTCGCCCTTTCGCCCGTTCCCGAGGGAAAACACCCATGGCACGCGTCACCGTCGAAGATTGCCTCGAGCGCGAAGAGAATCGCTTCGCCCTCGTCGTCCTTGCGTCCCAGCGCACCCGTCAGCTCATGAAGGGCGCGGCGTCCCTGGTTCACTCGAAGAACAAGCCCGCGGTCACCGGCCTGCGCGAGATCGCGGCCGGGAAGGTGCACTACGACCGAGCGAGCCACGACGCGGTGCAGGAGTACATCGAGGATTTGAATCGGCGCGAGTTCGGTTGACGAAGGCCTCGCGGCCGCGCCGTGACCGCGAGCTCGAGGTAGGCTCGCTCGCCCACTACGCGGACCCCGGGTACTACACGGCGACGTACGCCCGGCGCATCGAGGACGTTTCGCTCTACGTCGACCTCGCCCGGCGCGCGCGAGGTCCGGTGCTCGAATACGGCGTCGGGAACGCCCGGGTGGCGCTTCCCATCGCGCGCCACGGCGTGTCCGTCGTGGGCGTGGACCACTCCGCCGCGATGCTCGAGGACGCGCGCGCGCGGCTGCGCGCCGAGCCGCAGGACGTCCGGCGCCTCGTGCGCCTCGTTCGCGGAGACATGCGCAGCGTGCGGCTTCGCGACCGCTTTCCGCTGGTCATCGCGCCGTTCAACGCCGTGCTACATCTCTACGTGCGCCGCGACGTCGAGCGGTTCCTCGCGCGCGTGCGCCAGCACCTGGCGCGGGGCGGTCGTTTCGTGGCCGACCTCTCGACGCCAAGGCTCGAGGACCTGTTGCGCCCGCCCGCCAGGCCCTTCTCCTCGCCCCGATTTCGCCACCCAACCGCGGACGTCGTCGTCAAGAACCGCGAGTTTTTCGACTACGACCCGGTTCGGCAAGTGCTCTTCGTGACGATGGAATTCGAGCCCGTCTCTCCCGGTGTACCCTCCTGGACGACGCCGTTGGCCCACCGGCAGTTCTTCCCCCAGGAATGGGAGGCGCTCTTGCACTACAACGGCTTCGTCGTGGAGCGCGTCGAGGGGGATTTCCACGGCGGGCCGCTCAACCGCGACAGCGACGTGATGGTCTGGTACGCGAGGAGAAGGGACTGAATGGGGGACGGCGTCGCGGAGGGCCTCGCGCGCGTCCGCAGCCGCATCGAGCGTGCGGCGGCGGCGGCGGGGCGCGATCCCGCGGGCGTACGCCTCGTCGCGGTCTCCAAAAAGAAGGGACCGGAGGCCGTCCGCGAGGCCTTCGCCGCCGGGCAGCGCGCGTTCGGCGAGAACTACGCGCAGGAGCTCGCGGTGAAGGCGGAGGCGCTCGCCGATCTGGAGGGTCTCGAGTGGCACTTCATCGGGCACCTGCAGACGAACAAGGCCAGGCTGGTAGCCAGGCACGCCCACGTCGTCCAGACGGTGGACTCGCCCGCGCTCGCGCGCGAGCTGGGCAAGCGCGCGGCGCGCGAGGGGCGCCGGGCGCCGATGCCGGTGCTCATCGAAGTGAACGTGGCGCGCGAACCGCAGAAGCCGGGGGCCGCTCCGAGCGACATCGAAGACGTGATTCGCGCGGTGCGTTCGGAGGAGTCGCTGGCGTTGCGCGGGCTGATGACGATGCCTCCGCCCGGGGACCTCGACGGGGCGCGCCGCTGCTTCGAGACGCTGGTGTCGCTGCGCAACCTCCACGGGGGGCGGTCGCTGTTGCCCGAGCTCTCGATGGGCATGAGCGACGACCTCGAGATCGCCGTCTCTTGCGGTGCGACGATCGTCCGCGTCGGGACCGCGATCTTCGGAAGACGCTCGTAGTCGCCGTCAGGTCGCCGGTCGACGAAAAGGCGGGGCGCTCAGGGTACGGTGCCCCACAGGACCGTGCCGCCCTGGAGCAAGACGACGTGGTCCCAGCTCGCCAGCGACGTCTTCGTCGCGTCGAAGGAGTAGTCGTTGGTCTGCGTGTACATGTCGTGCGCCGGGTCGGGTCCCTGCATTTGCCACGCGAACACGGCCGACTCCCCCATGCCGAGCGCGGGGTGGCTGCCGCTGGAGAACGTGAACTCGACGTAGCTGTCGGCGTTGGTCGCGGCAGGAACGACCGTCCCGAACGAGGAGCTCACGCTCACGTCCGCGTTGGCGCCCGTCGTGGAGATGTGAGACCAGTTGATGGTCATCTGAAGAGTCATGTGGACCTCGTCCGTGTAGTAATAACGGAGCGAAAGTCCGGAGAGCGTCGCCGAAGTCGTAGCGGAGTTGAGAATCGACAGCGTGGCGCCGATATACGCGCTCATCGCGGTCGGATCGGCGACCTGGTATTCGACGGAGAGTCCTGTGGGCGGCGGCCCGCTGGGCGCGTCCCGCGGCGCGGTGCTGTCGACGCCGCCGCCGCCCGCCTCGAGCGGCGATTCCGAGTCGGGCGATACTCCCGATTCGAGGGGGGCTTCCGAGTCGTCTCCGCTCGACGAGCCGAAACCGGTATCGGGTGATTGCCCGGAGTCTTGCCCGCCTTGGTACCAGCTATCGTAGTAACTGGAAGTGCCGGTGTCGTATCCGGTAGTCCCCGAGTCGTAATCGCTTGCACCGCTACCGCCGTCGTCGTCGGGATTCGTCCATTGAGCACCACTCGCACAAGCGGATAGCGCCGCGGTGAGAGTCACGACGGCGCAGCGACGACCAAGATCGGAACGACGACAAGGCATGATGCCCCCAAGAGCTACTGCGCGCGTGCGCCACGATTCGCGTGGGCGCAGCCACGCCTGACCGTCCAGTGCAACGCTACCGGACGGTTTCTATTTTGTGTCCTGTGGGGGGTCATCGCCACAAAGAACGTAGTCATCCCCGCATCTTTACCGTCGGCGTCCGACGGTAAAAAAAGGACCTTTACCGAGGCCGCTGGACGAGATCTTGCTAACTTTGCGGGAGACGCGGACACGCGCCGCCGCAGTGCTCGGGGCGAGGCCGGTACGTGCGCATTGGAGATCACGCGAATCGATGAAGCGCGAATTCGTTCTCGCGCTCGCAATGGCTGCGAGCGCGCCTGCCTGTGAAAGCTACTACTCGTCAGCTACCGGAGACGGAGGGATCGCCTCGGGCGACGGCGGCCCTACGGGCGACGACACTGGCGCCGTGGCGTCGGACGCCGCACCGGTTCCGCACTGCGCCGCCGCCGGGACGCCGGCGCGCGGAGCCAACGTCCCGTACCAGGAATACGAAGCAGAAGCCGGCATGACGAACGGCGCCGTCATCGGCCCGGCGCGCGGCTCCAACGCGAGCGACGTTTTCCAGAGCATCGCGGCGGAGTCGTCCGGACGGACCGCGGTGAAGCTCGCCGGTGTCGGACAATACGTGAGTTTCACCACGATATGTCAGGCCAATTCGATCGTCGTTCGGTACGTCCTGCCCGACTCGTCCGACGGGAGTGGAATCAGCGCCACCCTCGGTGTCTACGTCAACGGGTCGCGGGTCCAGAGCCTCAACCTGACGTCGCATTACGCCTGGGCGTACGGCAATCCGCAGACGAACCCGACGACCAACAACCCCGGCGACGGCTTCGCGCGACACTTTTACGACGAGGCGCGTGCCCTCTTGCCGGCGGACGTCGCCGCAGGCTCGACGATTTCGCTCCAGCAGGACAGCGGCGACTCCGCGCCTTATTACGTCATCGACCTCGTCGACCTGGAGGAGGTCGCGCCGGCGCTCGAGCAGCCGCCGAACTCGGTGTCCGTGACGCAGTGCGGGGCCACTCCGGACGACGGCACCGACGACGGTCCGGCCATCCAGCGGTGCATCCTCGCCGCGGAGTCGGCGTCGAGCGTCGTCTGGGTGCCGCCGGGCGAGTTCGACGACCCTTCGACGCCGCTCCTCGTGAACGATGTCACGATCCATGGGGCCGGAATGTGGCGCTCGACGCTTCGCGGGGCGCAGGCCGTGCTCAACTGCGCCGCCGGCGGCTGCCAGTTCCGGGACTTCTCCATGTTCGGCGAGGTCACGGTGCGGGACGACTTGAACAGCGTTCACGCGATGGGCGGCCCATTCGGTCCGGGATGCCGGATCGAGAACGTCTGGGTCGAGCACTACACGACGGGGCCGTGGGTGGGGATCGCCGGCCAGCCCCCGTCCGACGGGCTCGAGGTGAACGGGTGCCGCTTCCGCGACCTCTTCGCGGACGGGATCAACCTCACCGACGGGGCGAAGAATGCCGTGGTCGAGCAGACGCAGATCCGCAACACGGGCGACGACGCGTTCGCGTCCTGGGCGGTCGCGACGTCGCCGCCGAACTCGAACAACGTGTTCCGATTCGATACGGCGCAGATCCCGTGGCTGGCGAACTGCTTCGCTATCTACGGCGGGAACGACAACTCGATCCAGGACAGCGTCTGCACCGACGTGGTCACGTACAACGGCATCTTCGTCGACCAGGGATTCCAGTCGAACGCGTTCGGGGGCACGACGACCGTGGCGCGCGACACCATCCTGCGCGCCGGCGGCGCGATGTACGGCAAGACGTGGGGGTCGTTGACGATCAGCGGCGCGCAGGCCGCGGCGCCGATCACCGGCATTCAGGTTCAGGAGGTGGACATCGAGGACTCCACCTTCTCGGGCATCTTCGTGATCGGTCCGAAGGACCCCATCACGGGGCTCACGTTCGACAGCGTGACCATCACCAACCCGGGGACCTACGGCATCCAGGTGGACCCGTCCGCGATGGGCTCGGCGAACGCGAGCAACGTCGTGGTCAACGGCGCGGCCTCGGGCGGGCTGAACAACCAGGCCTCAGGCTGGACGTTCAACCGCGGCTCGGGCAATAGCGGCTGGTAGCGTCGCCGCCGACTTCGCGCCGCACGCCCGCGCGCGACGAGAGGGAGCGCTGACTACTTCGCTTGCGAATCTCGAATGATCCGCATGAAGTGATCCGGCTCGAGCCAGCGACCGCCCGAGTAGTAGTCGTAGTTTCGGTTGACCCCCGTGCCCTCACCGAGGTCGTTCCAGGTAGCCAGCACGAGGATGTCGGAGTCGTGAGAGGAGTCCAGGACGCGCTTGAGCAGCGCCGAGTCCTTGATTACGCGATCCTTGCTGGTGGCGATTTCGCCCGGTTTGTCGCGCCCCACGGCGTCCCACTTGACCATCGCGTGGTCGATGATGTGACCGTTCATCTGCGACCGATAGAGCTTGTCCGGCAGGTTGAACGTCACCCACGTGTACCGCGCGTCCGCCACGCCGGGCATATCGCTATCCGCGAAGTACGCGTTGTCGACGTCCACGAACGGCTCTTCGCCGAAGTCGGCCTTGAACCGCGCCTTCATCTTCGCGAGCACTTTGGCCGATCGCTCGCGAGGCTCGAGAGTGCCGGCGTTGTAGAAGTAGATGAAAGGTCGCCCCTGGAACCGATACCAGTAGCGCTTGTCGATCTGCGAGAAGAAGGGCTTCCACTTCGCCTCGTACAGCGTCTTTGCCGCCTCGTCGGAGTCGCGCAGATTGGGCTTCTTCTTCCAGAAATCCCCGAAGTAAGGCTCTCCCCAGGCCCAGGTATCGTCGAAGAGAGCGATCTGGACGGGCTGGTCCAGGCCGCTCAGCGCCTTCGCCAGGGGGGCGAGCTTTCCGTCGGCGATGTCGGGACCGTACGTGTTCAAGAGCAGAAACTGCAATCCTGCGTATTTGGCGTCGAGCAGTTCGCGTCGCCAGAAGCCGGGCTGCTCGGGGGTATAGAAGCCGCTCTCGCCCGGTTTCCCCCCGAGAAGCGGGTGCGTCTTCTCCATCCCCAGAGCGTGGGTGTTCGCCCAGTCCATCCCGCAGTTCGTCCCGCCCGGGCAGCTGAAGAAGAACATGCAGATCGCCCCGATGTCCCGCTTGGCCTTGTGGACCGGCGGGTCGAGGAGCTCGGGCTGTTCCACCCAGGGGTCCGAGTAGGCGAGCTTGATGGTCCGCTTCTGATCGGCCGCCAGGGAGCGTACGACGTCCACGCGGCGCACGTGCGCGTCCGTCTTCAGCCGCTCGCTCCACTGCGCCACGACGTTGGGCGGCGCGGCCTGTCCGGTGATCTGACAGTACGCCGCGCGGACGAACGCCTCAGGAGAGTTCCCGAGGTTGACGTCGACGGTGTCGGTCTTCGCGCAGGGACCCTGCCACTCCGGCTTGAGATGGAACGGGCTCGGAGTCTGGGCGGTCGCTTCGGCGGGTGCCGCTGCGGCGACGACGGGCGATGCGTTCGCCGGGCTCACCCCGGTCGGCGGGTCCACCGGATGCACGATGATGCACCCGCTAAGGCCGGCCATGGCTGCCATCACGGCGGCGTGCAATCGGGTCAAACGGCGCTTGGGTGCGATCTTCATGTCGAATCTCCCGCGGTGATATAGGCTTGCAGGAACACCTTGGAGTAGGTCGATGCCGTCTCGGAAGGCTGAGCGGATCACGCAAATACTGCGGCACGAGATCTTGTCGGGGGAGCGCGTACATGGGGAGAAGCTCCCCACCTACGACGCGCTGATCGAGCGGTTCGGCGTGACGCGCCCGACCGTGGCGAGGGTCCTCCGCGCGCTGCGCGAAGAGGGGCTGGTTCAGGTCAACGGGACGCGCGGAGTCTTCGTCGCCGGCCGGTTCCCCCACGACAACCGTTACTTGTGGGTCACCAGCGAGCAGCCGGGATCTCTCGAGTGGACGAGCTTTCTCGCCACGTTCCTCGATCTCATCGAACGCGGGGAGACCGGCATCGCCGGCGAGGTGATCCCCCTCGTCGGCGTAGACGGCCGGGCGAACAACCCCGAGTACCAGCGCCTCTGCGAGGCCGTCGAGCACGGGTCGGTGGCCGGCCTCCTCTTGATGAACTCCGCCACCGTGTACCTTCTCCCCGTCCTGCAGAAGCCCGGGCTGCCGCGCGTCGCCATCTGGGCTCCCCTGCCGCACGCGGCGCTGCTCAGCCTCGACTTCAACGGCCTCATCGAACGAGCGTGCGATCGGCTCGTTCGCAAGGGTCGGCGCGTCGCCGTCATCTCGCCGCACGCGCCGAACCTCGCCCGGACAGAGGAGTGCCTGCTGAAGAGGGGGATCGAGAAGCGCAACTTGTGGGCGTTGCACGTCGCGCCCGTAGGATGCGAACGCATCACCGAGCTCCTGTTCGATCGGATCGATCGGCCGGACGCGGTGTTCGTGACCGACGACAACCTCGTCGAGCCGCTGCTCGTGGGGCTCAAGCGCGCCAAGCGCCGCCCGGGCAAGAACGTCTACGTCCTGGCGCACTGCAACTGGCCCCGGCCCATCGGACTGGCCGAAGGTGTGGAGCACATCGGCTTCGACGTGAGAGAGGTGCTGTGCGCCGCGAAGGACAGCATCGACGCCCAGCGCGCCGACCGAACGGACGTCACCCGGACCATTCCTCCTCGCTTCGCGAGCGAGCTCACGTCTCCCATCACCACGCGCGCGGCCTCCGAGTAGCGCGGTCATTGCGCCGCCCCTCGGCTCTCGAGGGAGAACGAGAGCTCGAAGGGCTCTCCGTGGTTGTCGATGTCGACGCGAGCCCCTCGAGTCCCGCTCTCGACGCCGCGGACTTCGAGCGACTCGCCGGACCAGCCGTGGACGACGATCCGCAAGGCACGCCGCCGGAACTCCGGAAAGCCGGCGCCGGCGACGCGAGACGACAGGCGAATCCGTTCGCGTCGGCGAGTGACTCGCAGGCTCGTCCGAAGGTACGCGCCCTTGAGGTACGCATCGGAGACCCCGTCGTCCTCGTGGAGGCTCGAGAAGAAGTCGCCGTCCTCGTCCGGCACGAACACGTGGAGCTCGAGGACCTCCGGGTAGTGGTTCATCGTCGAACTCGGAGCGATGGCGTGCGTGGGGACGACGTAGCCTCCGCGGGCGAAGAGAGGAATCCGATCGAGCGGTGCGCTCGCCGTGATGAACTGCCCTCCGGCGTGTCGCTCCCCGGTGTGCCAGTCGATCCACGTCCCCTGCGGCAGGTAAACGTGGCGCGCCGTTTGTCCCGGCCCGAGCACCGGCGCGACGAGCAGCGCCTCGCCGAGGAGGTACGCGTCTTCGGTCTCGCGCGCGTGCGGGTCGTCCTGAAAGTCGTAGACGAGCGGACGCTGGATCGGGTCGCCGGTCTCGCTCGCCGAGACGAACGTGCTGTAGAGATACGGGAGCAAGCGATAGCGAAGCTCCAGCGCTGCGCGGAACCGCTTCTCGACCCCCGGCCCGAACGACCACGGATACTGGTCGCGCTCGCCCGCTTCGTTGTGGCAGCGGCAAAACGGGGTCAGGGCGCCGTACTGCATCCAGCGGACCGCCAGCTCGGGGGTGGGGCTGGCCGAGAACCCGGGTATGTCCGCGCCGACGAACGGCTGACCGCAGATCCCCATCCCCATCGCCATGGGGACGCTCATCTTCAGGTGGTCCCAGTCGGAGACGTTGTCGCCGAGCCACTGCGCGGCGTACCGCTGGATGCCGGCGAAACCTGCTCGGCTCAGGATGAACGGCCGCAGCGTCGGATGGGCGCGGCGCATGCCCTCGTGCGTGGCCATGGCCATGAGCAGCGCGTACTGGTTGTGGTAGCGCTCGTGCGGGTGGTTGGCGCCGTCGCGGTCGAAGCGCATCTCGAACGGCTCGACGTCGCCGGTCGCCGGCTCGTTCATGTCGATCCACACGCCGGCCACCCCGCGATCGGCGTGCTTCGCCGTCAGGTCGCTCCACCACGCGCGGGCGTCGGCCTTCGCGAAATCCGGAAAGACGGTGCGCCCCGGCCACACCTGCCCGATGTAGAGCTGCCCCCCCTCCGTCTTGCAGAAGAGGTTGCGTCGGCGCCCCTCGTCGAACACGCCGTAGCCCGGCTCGGCCTTGACGCCGGGGTCGACGATCGTGACCAGACGAAATCCGTCCGACGTCATCCGGCCGACCATGTCCGGGACCTCGGGGAACTTTCGGCCGTCCCACGTGAAGACGCGATACCCGTCCATGTACCCGATATCGAGCCACAGAACGTCGCAGGGGATCTGCCGGTCACGGTAAGAGCGACCGATCGAGAGTATGTCCTCCTGCGTGTAATCATGAAATCGGCACTGGTGGTGGCCGAGCGCCCAGAGCGGTGGCGGGCCCATTCGCCCCGTCACGAGCGTGAAACTCGCGAGGATGTCGCGCATCTTCGGTCCGGCAAATACGTACTCCGTGTATTGGCCGCCGAAAAAGCGATACGTGTACGAGCCCCGTTCGTGGAACGAAACGGTCGCCTTGTAGCCGTTGTCGACGAAGAAGCCGGCCAGCCTGGCGTCCGCGGCGCCGGCGCGGCAGTGGTAAAAGAACGGGACGGAGGAGTAGTACGGGTCGAAGCGCGTGCTCTGCCCCTTGAGGGTGGCGTCTGCCTCGTCGAGGCGGTTCTTCCGCAGAACATCGGGCGCGAGGACGTCGGTGTTCCACAGAATGAATCGTCGACCGCGCCGGTCGAACCCTCCGGTCTTCTCGCCCAGACCGTAGACCGCATCGTGAGGCCCGATGCGTCGAGTGACGATGAACGAGTCGTTGAGGCTGACGTAGCCGCACGCGCCGCTGTCGTCGATCGCGTCCTCGAAGATCACCGAGCCGTCCGCCCGGTGCGCCCGCATCGAGAAGGGGCGCTTCGTGACGGTCAGCCGCATGACCCCGGTATCGAGCGTGACCTTCTCCCCGTCGTCGACGACCCGGAACGACGGCGGCTCGCGCACGACGAAGCTTGCGGCGAACGTTGGGGCTTCGTCGAAATGGCCCGCCTGCGAGATCTTGAGTCGCAGCACGTCGGGCGCGAGGACGTCGGCGCGGACCTTCTCGTCACCGACGCCGAGCAGAACGCCGTGTCCGGTCTTTTCCCAGAACACCACGTCTCCAAGGGGGCTGAACATCGGTGCTTCCGATTATCCCGCGGAAACGGGAGTGCGACCCTCGATCGAAACTCTTCGTGCGCAGTCCGGCGTGTTCACCCGGCTCTCGCGCTCAGCAATCGCCGTGAGCGTGCACGTCGCGGTCCAGCCGTGCAGGCGAAGGCACGATGCGTCCATGGTCCATAGCCTTGTTAACCACCGCCCTCGAGTCAAAGAAAATCGCGGTCAAAGAAGACGCTTTACCATATTGCGAGAGCCGCTCTCAGGCTGCCACCGCCCCCGGGCGCGCAGTCGAGGCCCGCGGCGCTTTGCGCTAATCGAGATTGCCGACGCTCAAGGTCGCCCTCGATCGCTCTCGACGGTTCACGACGGCTGCTCTTGCGGCGCGAGGGCCTCGGCCGCGGGTGCGCTGGCGATCACGGCTCCGCCCGCGTCTGCCAGGAAGAAGTGGAGACGGTTGGGATCCAAACGCATCGCGAGACCATCGCCGCGATCGGTGCCACGCCGTGCGTCGAGATGCGCCACGATGTGGGGGTGCTTCGGCGTGGACATGTAGAGGTCCATCTTGTCCCCCAGATACTCGACGACGTCGACGCGCATCTTCAGGACGCTGTCGAAGCCCTCGCTCGCCGAGCCGACGTGGTTCCTTATCGCCTGGGGACGTACGCCCAGGACGACGCGATCGCCGATCTTGGTCGAGAGCGCTCGCTCGGCCCAGCCGGGAATGCCAATACGACCGGAGCCCTCGTCGAACCAGAGTCGGCCTCCCGCGCGCTCGACGGTCCCCTCGAGGAAGTTCATGGACGGGACCCCCACGAAGCCAGCCACGAACCGGTTGGCAGGGGAGTGGTACACCTCGAGCGGCGCGCCGCACTGCTGCACGACGCCGTCCCTCATGACGACGATGCGATCCCCGAGCGTCATAGCCTCCTCCTGGTCGTGCGTGACGTAGATCGTCGTGCTCTGAAGATCGAGGTGAATCCGTTTGATCTCCGCGCGCATCTCGCAGCGAAGCTTCGCGTCGAGGTTCGAGAGAGGCTCATCGAACAGAAAGCAGCTGGGATCGCGAACGATGGCGCGGCCGACCGCAACGCGCTGCCTTTGACCGCCGGAGAGAGTCTTCGGCTTTCGGTCGAGGATCTCGCGGATCCCGAGCACGCCGGCGGCTCGATTCACCTTTTCGCGAATGACGTCTCGAGAGAGCTTTCGTAGCGAGAGCCCGAACGCCATGTTCTCGAACACCGTCATGTGCGGATAGAGCGCGTAGTTCTGAAAGACCATCGCGATGTCGCGGTCCTTCGGCGGCAGGTCGTTGACCAGGCGCTGCCCGATGTGGATGGTGCCGGAGGTCACGTCCTCCAGCCCGGCCACACAGCGCAGGGTCGTCGACTTGCCGCAGCCCGACGGGCCGACGAAGACGACGAACTCCCGGTCCGCCACGTCGAGGCTGAAGTTCTTCACGGCCTTGAGGCCGCCCCGATACGTCTTTTCGACGTTGCGCAAGACTACGCGCGCCATGACTCGCTTCCGCTCACCACCACATGCTCGCCGAAAGCGACACGACGTTCTCGTCGGGGTGAATCGTCGGATCGTAGACGGCCGGATAGCCGTTACGGACGACCACGCCCGAGCCGTTGAACCAGTGGGAGTACTGGAGAACGACCTGGTCGTGGGCTTGCCAGTTGCTGCGGAAGATCAGGCGAGGCGAGACGACATCGAAGGTCTGCGACGAGTCCTTGTCGCTCGGCTCGACCCGGTCGAGCCGCAACGACGCCGCGAGCCAGGGGAGGAAGCCGTAGCCGCTCTCGATCCCGTACTTGCGCTTTGTGACGTTGTCGTAGGCCGGGTCCAGGCTCGCGACGTGCGTCTGCATCCCGAAGATGCTGAAGACCAGGTCCGGGGCGTTTCCGTGAAAGGCGTAGGGATATCGCAAGAGGCGGCCGACGCTCAGGTCGTACTGTCCGGCGACCGTCAAGAGCGTCCCCGTGCCTCCGCTCCTCGGGCCGAGGTAGTCCTCCATCAGGCCCGGCCCTCCGATCGTATTGAGCACCTGAACTATCCCCCCCACGGGCCGCGAATTGTTCCCGTGGGCGCGGGACACGGCGAAGTACAGGTGACCGAAGTGGCTGAGCGAGAACCGCGCGTCGGCCGCGAGGACGTCGATGGAGCCGTCGGGCTGCACTCCTTGGGACGCGCGATCGTCCTGCGTCCACCCCGAGATGTAGTGGAGGCCGAGGGTGGCGATGCCCATGTACCCGAGGCCGGCGTGCAGGTGGTTGGCGAAGCCCGATCCGACGTTGGGATCGGCGAAGCCGTTCCACCCCGCCGCCAGGATGCCGTTCGGCGGCTTGTCGAGCTGCCCCTGGATCCCCTGCTCGAGCGCCACGAGCCAGTTTCCGAACGCGAACTTCGCGTTGATGTTCTCGCCGGCGCCGTTGATCTGGGCGATGGCCGGGGTGCCGTAGCGTCCCTCGTCGTACTCGCCCATGGCGCCGTAGCGGTTGGTGAAGACGCCGACGTTGGCCTCGATCTGGGCATGAGCACCCAGGTTGGGAAGGTGGAACGTGATGAACGCGTCGCTGATCCCCGCCTCCGCCGGCGGATCGAGAAACGTGGCGGCGGTTGCGGCGGTGCGCGCCAGGATGAAGACGTTCCCCGTCACCAGCGAGTTGCCGTACGAAAAGTTGAGCTGGGCGTAGGGTTGCGGCACGACGCTCGTGTACGTGAAGGCATCCGGATAGTCCGGCACGACCGGCGGAGCGTGCAGCACGACGTTGTGCTGCTCGGTCGTCACGACGCCGGAGCGCTCGTTGATGCCGGCGCGCAGCGGCATCGTGAGGAAGCCGTGGAAGTCGAAGCGCCAGTCCTTCTCGTCGGCGGCGGCTTGACCGTAAGCCGGCGTGAGCCCGCCGGGCAACGCGCCCACCTGCGGGGTTCCCGGGGCCAGTCCGAGGGATATCGGGGGCTTCTCGTCGCCGTTGCTTCCGCTGTCTTGCGCTAACGACACACGAGAAACGGACATGCCTGCGACTAGCCCCACGAGCGCGGCGACGCGTTTTGTTCGAAGTCTTCGATTGGCCATCGGTGACAGCATTTTTGAGAACCCCATGAACCCAGCGGGAGAACCGAGCCGCATCGGCTAAAACCACATCCCGAATGTCAGCGAATACATGTCCGGATCGAGCTGGCCCCGCGTGTAGTCGTCGGGGAACTCAGCGTGTGTGTGGGCTCCGTAAAACCAGTGCGAATAGGCGAGCGTGACCTGCTCGTGCGTGATCCACGCGCTCTTGAAGATCAGCTTGGGACTTATGACGTCAAAAGTTTCGAGAGAATCTTTCGAATTCGGGACGACGTGATCCGCCCTGCCGGAGACTGCCAGCCAGGGGAAGAAGCGGTAGGTGACCTCGGCTCCGAACTTGTACATCTTGCGGCCGTCGAAGTCCGGGTCATGGCTGGACACCGAGACCGCGTCGGCAAAGATGCTCGTCGTGAGATCCGGGGCGTCTCCCCCGAACCCCTCGGGATGCCGAAGCAGCCTGCCCCAACCGAGCGAATACTCCGCGCCCGCGACCAGGATCTGACCGGTACCCCCGCCGCGCGGCCCCAGGAACCGTTTCGTCATCTGGTCGCCGGTGTAGGAGCCGAAGAAGTTCAAGCCGGTGAGCAGGTCGGCGTAGTACGCGTTCGCGTACGACACCGCAGCGGCGAAGTTGCCGAGCCAGCTGTCCATGATGCGCACGTCGGCGCCGTACACGTCCATCTTCGGATCCGGACGATGGGACTCGTCGATCCAGTACGTCTTCGGATCGTCCTGCTGGTCGCGCTCGTCCAGGGCAAAGTTCTGCAGGTAGTGGAGGCCCACGACGACGGGGATGTCGCCGCGGAGCGCGAAGCCGGCGTGGACGTGGTTCACCCAGCTCGAGGGAATCGCGGGATTCGCGGCGCCGTTGTCGAGGGTCGGAACGACGCCCGCCGGGACCTTGCCGAGGCGGCCCATGAAGCCGTGCTCGAGGTGCAGGGTCCACGTGTCGTTGACGTCGTAGGTCGCGGTCAGCGTTTCGCCGAGACCGAACGGCATCCCGATGATCTGCGCGTTGTACTGTCCGACGCTGTACTGACCGAGGCCGCCGTAGATGTTGCGGAAAGCGCCGGCGGTCCATTTGAGCTTGAACGGCCCGGTCGGGACGACGTTGTACGTCAGATACGCTTCGTCGACGAAGTTCTGGCTCCCGAGGGCGGTCCAGTCGACGGCGCCCTCCGGCTTCCACGTCGTGATCTTCGCGTGGGCGGCGACGACGGAATTGCCGTAGTCGAACGTGAGGTCGACCCAGCTGCCCTGCGGGTTGTTCGTTCCGCTGAAAGCCCCGTACACGTCCACGACGCGCGGTAGCGTGTGCAGCGTGAAGGAGTTCTGGTCCGAGGTTGGGTCTTCACGGCCGCCCGCGCTGGCGCGGAGGGCGGCGCTCATGAATCCGCGCAGCGAGAACGTCCACTCGTCCGAGGGGCCCGGCGCGCCCGGTGGAGTGGTCAATCCACCGGGGAGCGCCGGCGTCTGCGGCGAGTAGGGCGAGAGCCCCAGGCCGAGGACCCTCCGGTTTCCCGGAATGTATCCCGACTGCGCCTGGTCCGAGCCGTCGTCGGGCTGCGGCGTGGTCTGCGCGCGCGCGACGGACGGACACAAAGGCAGCAGGGCGCCCAGGACAAGCGCGAGTGCCCGCGGGGACCGCACCGACCGGCGGCGCACCGAAAAGCGGCTGTGGATGATCATGGGGAGGGCGCGCGCCAACGTCTATTTCGTGTGACGGTAGAAGGTGACGTTGTCCACGAAGACATCGGACCATCCGACGATCGCGCTGAAGGCAATCGTGTCGACCGCCTTCAAGTTGAAGTAGGGCGCCTTCTTGCCGTACCCGCCCTGTTGCATATCCGAAAAAGGAATCGCGTAGAACTGCCAGTCCGTGCCGATCGGCACCGTCCTGACCCATCCGTCGAGGCACTGTTCGTCGCGATCCGGAGGCGGCGGATCACCCTCGTCGTAGCAGTACTCGGCGCTGATATCGGCCGCCGGGAACGTATAAGGCCGGCAACTCTTCCCCTCGAAGTCGGGATCGGGGTAGCTTTGCCGGAAATTGCAAGCGCTCGGTCCGCAGCGCGGATACAGGAGATCGAGGAGCGCGTCGTTCGCGACGTTCGGGACCTCGCCGCCGTTGACGTTGGGGTCGGGGTTGAAGCAGCGATACACCGGCGTGCTCGCCTCGGGCATGTCGGGCGAGCACGGCGCCCCGTTTATGCATTCCGACCAGCACTGCTTGAGACGCCGGCAATACTTCTGGTTCTGGCGCGCCAGGCGATCGCTCGTGAAATTGTCGGTAATCGTGACAAGGAGCGGGCTCTGCCCCTCCGGGCCGCCCCGGGCCCAGAAGGCGACCCCCTCGTAGGCCGAGACATCAATGAAAGTATGTGTTTCCGCGTAGGCGCCTCCGTCCGGCGTCGTGGTGGGGAGCCCGGCGCTATCGACCGTGGCTCCTGGAGCAGGTTGCGGAGGGCAAATATCAATCGACGCATCCTCGTCGCACAGCTGCGTGGCGCCCTGCATATCCTGCAGGGCATATCCAAGATCCGTGAATACCCGGCTGACGCCGCCGCCCCAGTTGCGAAACAGGCCGCCACGAAAGTGCAGCGACCAGTTGTTCGGCTTGCCGTCGCACGACGGCGGCGCCTCCTCGACCGCTGGCAATCCGTAAGTCGCAGCGGTGTGGGGGGCAATGGTCCCTCCGCCTGAGATTCCCGAATATGCAGCGACGTCCCCGGGAACGTGAAATGAGTTTTTGGTGAGGTCGTCGAACGACGTCCACGCCTGGCCGACGCCCACCTGCGGAGGAGGGTTCAGCAAACCCTTAGGCGGTGGCAAAGGCTCGAACGTGTCGAAGTACGCCTGGGAAAACTCCAGACCGACGAGCGCAGCGCAGGCCGCAGAACCCGTAGTCGAACCGGGATCCGGAACCCCGTTGTGTATGGGTGGATACACCGGCTGCGACGGCAGGATGACGTTTCCCGTGTTGTTGTCGACGGCAGGGAGAAGCCCGTTGAACCAGGGGACTTCCAGGACGATGGAGGCGTCCGGCACCGACTGTCCGGAGTTGCCCCCGTTCGTGCACGATGCCGCGCCTGCGACCGCGCTTGCGACCGCAAGGGGCGTGAGGACGAACGCGATGGCGAAGGATAACGATTTGCGTAGCCGCATGTTCGACGTCGCTCTCCAACTGGCTCCGACTTCGGTCAAGCCTTCATTCCGGTGACCGTGATTCCCTCGACGAAGTAGCGCTGGAAGCAGAAGAAGACGACGACGGACGGGACCGTCATCAACATGTTGGCCGCCATGAGCATCGACCAGTCCGCGCCGTGATCGATGCGCATCCCCAGGAGGCCGAGGCTGAGCGGAAATTTCGTTTGATCGCGCAAGTAGATCAGGGGTCCCATGAACTCGTTCCACGCGCCGAGGAAGCTCAAGACGCCGACGGCGGCCAGCGTGGGCTTCAGCTGCGGGACGATCACGTACCACCACGTCTGTACGACCCCGAGCCCGTCGATCTTCGCAGCCTCTTCGAGCTCGCGAGGGATCGTCTTCATATGTTGAATCATCAGAAATATGAAGAACGCGCTCCCGAACCAGGCGGGGACCCACATGGGGTTCAGCGTGTTGTACCAGCCGAGTCTCTCCCAGACCACGAAGGACGGGACCATCGTCACTTGCGGCGGGATCATCATCGTGGAAAGCAGCAAGACGAGAGCTGTCGTGCGTCCAGGCCACTCCAGACGGGCGAACGCGTAGGCGACGAACGCGCTCGAGAAGAGCGAGCCGGCGGTCGTCAGCCCGACGAGCAGCAGACTGTTCCCCATGTACTGGAGGAAAGGAACGGAATCGAAGGCGCGCAGGTAATTCCGCTGAACCTTGGCGAAGACGGCCTGCCCCTGAGACGTCGGCGAGAGGGTGAGCGCGAAGCGCGCGTTGCGCCGGCGGTCGCTGGCTCCGTCGATACGCAGCGGAACCCACGTGCGGGGGCGTGTCGTCTTATCGTCGAAGCCCGGTGGTTGGAACGCGACGCTCTGCGGGCGATTCTGCGCGAGGTACGTCGGGCGCGCGGACTTCCAGCGAACACCGCCGACCTCCAGGCTGGCGTCGATCCGGTGCCAGCTGTCGTCGGGGCGGATCGACAAGACGAGCTTATGGATGTCGGACGCCTGGACGTCGTCGGGCAGGGCGAAGTCGTGGACGAGCACGACGGGCGGGTCGTCGGTCGATCCAAACTGGTAATCGAGGCGCAGCGCATCGCCCGACGGGACGAGCGACGCGTTGCCGGACTCCACTCGCCAGGTCGCCGGGTCGGCTCCGGAAGCGAGCGAGAAGAGCTGGCCGTCCGTGGACGCGAGCGCCAGGTTCGACAGCTCGAAGCGCGAGAGCTGGTCGGACACTGCGTTCGACACCGCGTCGGGTGTGAGGAGCACGCGGTACTGGGCCGCGAGGACCTCGTCGGTGTCGTCCCAGGCCTGGCGGGGGAGCTGCGAGACCGCGCGATTGAGGAGCGCGGACGAGCTGGACGCCGCCCACACGTCCGGATCCACGAAGGGCGGTACGCGCGCCGGCAAGGCCGACGCGACCGCGGAGGTCGTGAGCTCGCGCAAGGCCGGGAGCGCCGCCGAGAAGCGGACCGCTCGCACCTCGTCAGGGCGAATCACGGCGAGGCTGGGACGAACGTACGGCGAGTGGACCCTAAAGACGGGAAGCGACGGAAGGGCGTTGCCTTGTCGGAGCTCCTCGTCGGTCTTGACGCTCGCGAGGAACATCCAGGCGAGCGGATACAGGCAGCCGGCGACGAGCGTCAGCAGGAGGACGTGCACCCAGCCCCTGCGCGCCATCCATCGTCCGACGCGCGCCATCGCGACCGGTGCGACGTGAAACGGCGCGTGGTCGACGGGCCGGAGAACGGCGCCCTCAAGCCTGATCATAGTGAACCCATCGCTTGCTGACTCGCAGCTGGAGGAGCGTCAGGAGGAGGACGGCGACAAAGAGGATCCAGGCGAGCGCGCTCGCGTAGCCCATTTGGAAAAACTGGAACGCCTGCCGAAACAGGTAGAACGCGTAGAACAGCGTCGAATCGACCGGGCCACCGCCGGTCATCACGTATGCCTCGGCGAAGACTTGCATCGTGGCGATGACGCCGACGATCGAATTGAAGAGGATGTACGGGCTCAACATGGGCACCGTGACGTGCCAGAAGCGGCGAAAGGGTCCGGCGCCGTCGATGCTCGCGGCCTCGTAGAGTTGCCTTGGAATGGACTGCAGACCGGCGAGCCAGATCACCATGCCACCGCCGGCGGCCCACACGTTCATCAGGACGAGAGAGAACTTGCTGAGCTTCGGGTCTTGCAGCCACAAGGGCGCGTCGAGACGAACGGGCTGGGACGCGAAGCGATCCGCGACCCACTCGATCGCGCGCGCGGGCGCCGTGTCGAAAAGGAACCGAAGCCCTTCGTTGAGGAAGCTCTCGCGCGAATTGAAGATCCACGTCCAAAGAAGGCAGGCCGCCACGAGCGGCATCGTCACCGGCAGGTAGAGGCTGGCGCGATACAGCGACAGGCCGCGCACGCCGGTGTTGAGCAAGAGTGCCATGACCAGCCCTGCCCCCATCACCAGCGGAATCCGCAGGATCATGTACGCCGTGTTCAGCAAACTCTTGTAGAAGGTCGGGTCGGCGATGACGTCGTGGTAGTTCGCGAGACCGACGTACCGTGCGTCGGTGAGGATGTCGTAGCGCGTGAAGCTCAGTACGAGGCTGAATACGATCGGCCCGCCGGTCAGGACCGCGAACCCGAGGAACCAGGGGCTCGCGAAGAGGAGCGCGGCGCCCGTCTGTTGCAAGCTGTAGCCGTGCGATCGTCTCCGCCGCAGCGTGAGGACGACGACGCCGGCGAGGAACGCGAGCACCGCGCCGCCGTAGACCAGGAAATAGGGCGACCAGCGGACGACGTTCGGCGGAAGCGGCCGGGTCGCCTCGTCGAGCTGGTGCTGCACGGGTTCCGCCATGCGCGTGAGCGCAAGCTGCACTTCGTCCTGTCCGCTGGCCCTGGCCTCGGCCGCGTACTTGTGGGCGACCGCAGCCTCGAAGGCGCGTATCTGTTGACGCCAGAGGACCTGACCGACGGGTGAAACGGGACGGATCTCGGGGTGGTCGACCAGCTCGGCGAGCGAGCGGTAGGCCCTGCGAAAGGTCTCCGGCATGGCCCGGTCGTCGAACACGTCCTGTTCGAACAGCCGGTGAGCGAACCAACGGTCGGCGTCTACGGTCGGGAGGTAGACACGCCCCTCGCTCTGCTTTCGCTCTCGCTTGCTCCGGTCGAGCATCGCGACCACGTCCCACGTCCGGAGGTACCGAATGAGCTCGAAGGCTGCCTGCTTGTGCCGGGAGGTCGAGGGCACGACGAGCGACCACCCGCTCCCCCACGTCACGGGAGCGCGGCCCTTCGCCAGCTGGTCCTCCGGCATCGGGGCCGGCGCCAGCGCGAAGTTCATATCGGGCTTCCAGTCGCCCAGCGTCTCCAGGTACCAGGTGCCGTCGATCTTCATGGCTACTTGTCCCTTCAGAAAGGGATCGAGCGGCCCGAGCTGCGCACTCTGCTGGAAGGCGTTCACCTGCGCGATTCCGCCGAGGTCGTCGTACACGTCGGTCATGAAGCGCAGCGCGCGCGTCACTTCCGGCGAGTCCATCGTGACGCGGAGGCCGTCCGGGCTCAGCAGCCGTCCGCCTGCCTCGAACGCGTACATATAGAGGAAGCTGTCGCCGTAGTTCGGCGCAAACCCGAGTCGAACGAGCCCACTGTCCGGCCGGCCCGGCACGCGAAATCGACTGAGGCGGTTGGAGTACTCCCGGAGCTCGCCCCACGTCGTCGGGAGCTTCGGCTCTCCGCGCTCGTCGGTCATCCCCTCCTGGCGGATCAAATCCAGGTTCGCGTACAGGAACCGCGCGTCGACGGCGGTCGGAACACCGTAAATCCGGCGCGGCTCCAGCGAGCCGGGCGGCCGACTGCTGGCTTCCTCGACGGCCCACGGGTAGTAGCCGCTGAGATCGAGGCGCTCCGGATCCGCCGGATCCTGCGCGTCCAGATAGGGCGTCAGGTCCTCCAGCGCGTGCCGCGACGCCCACTCGCCGATGGCGAACCGATCGAAGAAGACGACGTCCGGCGGAACGCCGCCGGCGATCGCCGACAGGAGTCTCTGCGCGTCTCCCACTGCGTCCTGCGCGGTTCCGGTCGTGGCGACGACTCGGTACTGCGGGTGCACGTGTTCGAAGCGGTCGATGGCGGCGTAAATGTCGTCGCCGATCATCCAGCCAGCCCAGAACACGATCGGCTCGCGGCCGTCCTCGTTCGCCTCGCGCGACGAGCGCACGGTCCACCAGGAGACCGCCACCGCGAGCGAGAGAAAGAGTAGGGCCGCGACCCTGAGGGAGAGGCGCTTCATGGCGCCCTATTGCAGCAAGGACACTTCGCTAATCGTGAAATCCCAGGGAACGCCGCCCTTCGACGTGAAATTGAGCCCGATCAGCGTGTGGGGATCGAGCGACGCTTTCGGCGCGCCCCATCCGGAGGCATGCAGCTGCGACCACTTGAAGCTGTACGTCTTCGGTGTGCTGCTCAAATCGGTGATGTCGGTGGCGAAGTGATCGTAGCACTTCGTGCATTTGCCGAATTCAGGCATCGTCGCGATCGTCGCGAGGCCCACGTGCATGGGCGTGGAGCCGGACGCCTTGATGCTGATGCCGCTGTAGCCCGAGGCGTCGAGCGGCGTCAGCGAATCGGCGCCCACGAAGTTCACGCCGATGCCGCCGCCCCAGTCGGTGAAGCCCTTGCCCTGCGTGTGAATGCCTCCGGCGACCAGCGCGGACGACGCGAAGTCGCCCGTGCTCTCCGGAGTCATCTTGCCCTTGACGCTCTTGTCGTTGAAGACGAACCAGCTCCCCGGCGGGTCGACGCTCTTGACCATGTTGGACTTGCCGTCGGAGATCACCGTGCCGGTCGGCTTCACCGCCGGCGGTGCGGCCGTGCTCGTGTCCGAGCTCGACGATTTCGCCGACGCTGAGTCGCCGGAGCTCGCGCTCGAGCTGGAGCCCGAAGAAGTGCCCGAGCACGGACACTGCGCGACCGGTGGCGGCGCAATGCAGTTCGCCATGACGGCCCCGATTGCAATCAACCCGCAGACCCCTCGAATTCGTGTGCTCATCGTCTCGTCTTTCTGAGTTCGAGTGCCCATATTTCCGACTTCCGGACTCATATCCGAAACAAAGACGAATGGACAAGACAAACAGAAGTCAAAATCAACGGTGAACCGAAATCGCTTGCTCGTCGATGTTTCGGTAAGCTTTCAATTTTTACCGAGACACTCCGAGCTTCACTGGACAGGCACCGGCGGTACCTTGAATGTGTCCCAGGCTGGAGTGTGATTGTTCTCCGCTGCGGGCTGGTTCCACAGGTAGATCGCCCCGTGGTTCTCCAGCGAGCCATCGGCGCGGTGCACGATCGACGTGATGAAGAGTTGTGTCGTCTGGCCCGCTCGTTTCGAGCTGAAGATCAGCCAGTAGTACGTGTTGCCGTTCGCCTGCGGCGCGTCGGGGCCCCACTTCGGCCAGCTGTTGCCCAGTCCCGGGCTCGTCTGCCCGGAGCACTGCGGAGGATCGTTGGCCGCGAGGCGTGTCGCCGTTCCGCCGGAGGCCGGTATAACGAATACCTCGGCGGCGGGCTGATCGTGAAGATTGGCGTCGTTCGGACTGCGGTTGTACGCGATGAACTGATCGTCCGGTGAGAATGCCGGATAATAGTTCTGCCACGACGGATCCGACGCGCCGTTCAGCGGCGTCGCCGTCCCGCCCGCCCCGCCGGCGTACGGTAGTGTAAAGATCTCCGCCCGCGACCCGACGTCTTGCGGAGCGTCGTATTGTGGCGTGCAGTTGCCGAGTCGACCGGTGCAGATTCGAGTCGTCGAGACGTAGGCGATCGTTTGCCCGTCATGGCTCCAGCTCGGCGCTCCGGCGAGCTGCGTGTCCCCGTTGCGCGCGATCACGCCCGTCGCCTTCGAAGGGTCGGTCGCCTCGAGGTCAATCCACGAGAGGGTGATCGGGTTGCCGCCGCCATTGGCGTCGTACGAGACGACGGCGCGGCGGTCGCCGTCGGTGTAGTGCGAGCGGGAAAACGCGACTCCGCCCTGGTTGTAGCGGGCGAGCGCCTGCCCTCCGGCGGTCCCGAGGAACGTCGGTGCGTTTCCCACCGTGCCGTTTTTCGAATCGATGAGCGCGACGCCGGCCGGCCAAGGCGTCGTCGGGCCGGGGTTGGCCACGGTCGAGCTCGTGAACGCCACGAACTCGCCGTCGGGCGTCGATGTGTGGCAGCCGATGCAGACGGACGTCGTCCGTTGCGACTGGGAGTACTGCGCCGGAGTCAAGACGGTCACCACGCTCTCGTCCCCGGGCGAGAAGCCCTTGAGGATCGAGCTGCCCGTGGCCATGTCGTTGGTGGTCCAGTAGACGATCGCGCCCGTCGCCGGGACCGGCGCGATTCCCATCGGAGTCTGGGTGCCGAGCGCCTCGCCGGTGAGCGCGCCGCCCGAAAGGGCGCCGCCGCGGACGCTCGCGGTCATGGTCTCCCCCGGGGAGTGGGTGCGCAGGGCGTCCCACATCGCCTTCGGCATCGTCCACGAGCTCTGCGACGTGTAGACGACGAGGTCCTGCGTCTGGTTGGCCACGTGCAGTCGAAGCTCGAACAGATTCTGCGCGCTCGGGGCGACCCACCGGAACCGGGGCCGCAGCCAGTTCTGCGGATAGAGGGCGTCTCCCTCCGGCTCGACCAGGCAGGGTCCGCCGCTCTGCGCGCCTTGCGTCGGCGCGCCGAAGAGCGAGCCGGCGTTGGACGGGGCGCTCGGGTCGTACACCGGCGCCGGGAAATCGGTGACCGGACCCGACGGCGGAACGACGACGCCGCTCCCGTCCGTCCCGAACCCCGAACCATCGCCCGATCCCCCGTCCGCCGTCGCGAAGCTTCCGCCGTCGCTCGAGGTGCCGTCGAAACCGGGGCTGGGGGAGGAGCCGCCGCACGCTGCGGCGAGGGCCGTAGCCGTCAGGAGGGTCGCGGTACCGATTCGTACCCGATGCATGCTCCCCCTTGGTGCACCTCCCGATCCAGCCAGAAGCGCTGAAATTCAAGGGAAACGGCGCGAACCGGGGCGCTCGACGCCGCGCCGATTCCGCGGGCTGCTGCGGCGACACGCGCCGCACTGGATCCCGCCCGTACCGTTAGGCCACCAGTCGGCCCGGCCACGGAGCGGCGGCCGCGGTATCCTGTGGACGGATGTCCCACGACGCCGAAGATTTCGTGACGACCGTCCTGGGCGAGGACCCCAAGAGCGGCAGGTCGCTTCCGCTCGCCGCCATCGATCTCGTGGTCATCGACGGTCCGGATCGAGGCATGCGCGGGCGGCTGACCGGGGGCGTCACGCGAGTGGGAACTTCGTCGAGCAATCACCTGCGGCTGACCGACCGCGCGGTATCGCGCGTCCACTGCGAGCTTCGTCTACGCAGCAACGTCGTCCAGATCGTCGACGCCGGGAGCACGAACGGGACGTTCGCGGAAGGGGTACGCATCCTCCAGGCCGAGCTCGTGCCCGGGAGCGTGTTCCGCGTCGGCGCGACCGCGATTCGCCTCGAGGCCAGCGACGCTCCGATGCGCGTCCCGGTGTCGCAGCGCGACCGGTTCGGCGAGCTCCTCGGCGGCAGCCTCGCCATGCGCAGGGTGTACGCGGTCCTCGAGCGGCTCGCCGCGACCGACACGACGGCGCTCATCCACGGCGAGACGGGGACCGGCAAGGAGCTCGCGGCGCGGGCGGTCCACTCTGCGTCGCGCCGGGCGCGCGGCCCGTTCGTCACCGTGGACTGCGGCGCGATCGCCGAGAACCTCATCGAGAGCGAGCTGTTCGGGCACGTGCGCGGCGCGTTCAGCGGAGCGCACGGGGATCGCAAGGGTCTCTTCGAGGAAGCCAACGGCGGGACGCTCTTCCTCGACGAGATCGCCGAGCTCCCGCTCTCCCTTCAGCCGAAGCTGCTCCGAGCGCTCGAAACGCGCGAGGTGCGGCGCGTGGGCTCCAACGTGCCCCGCCCGGTGGACGTGCGCGTACTCGCGGCCACCCACCGCTCGCTCGGCGAGGGCGTCAACCAGGGCACCTTTCGGGAAGACCTCTACTATCGCTTGGCGGTCGTCGAGGTCGAGCTGCCCCCGCTGCGCGCTCGTCGCGAGGACATCCCGGTCATCGGGCAACGATTCTACGAGCGCTTCAGCGAGAGCGAGGACCCGTTGCCGGACTGGCTGG
This sequence comes from uncultured Myxococcales bacterium, assembly GCA_937998045.1. GTDB lineage: Bacteria > Myxococcota_A > Polyangia > Polyangiales > Polyangiaceae > Palsa-1150. The sequence continues at coordinate 3,304 of CALKVG010000091.1, read as the reverse complement.
CCGCCACCCTCCAGTCGCGCGCGTGGTCGGGAAACGTGCGCGAATTGAGGAACTTCATCGAACGCACCGTCACGCTGTCGCGCGCGGGGGAGCCCGTCGAGCACTCGCCCGGGGAGACGTTGAATGCGGAGCTGGTGGTACCCATCCACTTGCCGCTGAAGGATGCGCGCGTGGCGTGGATGGAGCAGTTCGAGCGCCGCTATGCGGAGGCGTTGCTGAGGCGCACGCGAGGGAACGTGACCCGCGCGGCCGAGCTGGCGGGGGTGCACCGCCGGTCGATGCAACGACTCATCGCGTCCGCCGGCGGCCGACTCGCCGAGTCGATCGCGCCCGAGGATCCCGACGACTCGGACACCGGTTGAGCGGCGTTCATAGCGCCGCACCCAACGAAAGCGATGCGCCCCCCGGAACGAGAATCACGCCGATCGTCGGAGGCGCTGCCGGCCCGATCTGGGGAGGCCGGAAGAAGAAGAAGGCCGACACCACTGCGCCGACCAGGCCGACGCCGAGCACGATGTCCGAAGCCACGAGCTTGCGGCGGACCGGATCGACTTGCGCGTCGGTGCACGCCGGTGCGCACGTGGAACGCAGGTCCGACAGATCGCTCCGGCCGGTGAGGCCCAGCCACGCGGAGACGCCGAACGCAGCGGCCGTCCCCGAGGCAGCGAGGATCGCGGGCAGGTACGTGCGGCGTTCGTGGAGGATGGGTCGCTCCTGCGGCGGCGAAGCATGCGGCGGAGCCGGTGCCGGCGGGGGCGGCGCAAGCGCGCGCAGCGGGAAGCGGAGGATGCGATCGCGCTCGCCTTGCACGATGACGATCGCGCGCTCCATTGGTTCGTAGCCCGGGCGCTCGAGGCGAAACACGTGCTCGCCCGGGTCGAGCTCGAACGCGCGCCCCGACGCCGCCTCCGCGCGCTCGGAGCCGTCGACGAAGACGCGGGCGCCGTGCTCGTCGACGTAGTATTCGTCCTGCGCGACTACGACCACCGACGGGACCTCGCGCTGGATCTCTCCCGCCCAGCCCGCGCAGTCCCTGCGAGCGACCTCGGGGCACGACGGCCGACTGCACACGAGGGCCGCCTCCCGCGCTTCGATCAGCTTGCCGCTCCTGCGGAGGAGCTGCGCGTCCTCGTACGCCGCCTGGCAGGCCGCAGCGCCTGAGTCGCCGGCGAGCGCGGAGGAGCCGGCGGAGAGGAGCGCGGGGACGACGAAGGTCAAGCCGAGCGCCGCGCCGCGCGTCACGGACATCGAGCGACCCGCATCGTCTTCATCACGAAGATCCGCCGATCGGGATCGAACACCTTGCACCAACGCAGCGGCGGGATGGCCGCCGGGGGTGATGCCGGCGATCTCTCCGGGCCTCGTGGAGAGGCGGTGGACGTCGAGGTGGCCGCCGTCACCGGGCCGGCCTCCGGCGCACCGGAGATTACGGTTTCGGCGATCGCGGCCGACCCCGAGAGGGCGACCGGGGCCTCGGGCGAAGTGCCCGATGCAGTGGGAGCGGCGGGCCTGGTCGGTCCTTGCGCGTGCAGAGCGGCGGTGCGGCGGGACGATCCGAGCAACACCATCCCGACGATGCCGCCTGCGAGCGCGACCGCGACCGTCGCGGCTGCGACGCGGTGGTTCCGCCTCGAGTGAGGAGGCTTCGCCGAGTGCGTGACGCGCGTCGTCTCGTCGGAGGGACCTCGCGGGAGAACGAGCGCCTCGTCGGACGAGCCGGTGTCGCGGAAGACGACCGACGCGGACGGCGCGTGCACGTGCCTCCGGCCGTCTCCGACCTCGGCGAGGGCCTCTCGCTCCATGTCCGCGATGACTCCGGAGCGCCGGGCGAGCGAATCGCGTGCGACGTCCGCGACCCACTCCGCGACCGCGGAGGCCAGCGCGAGCGTCGGCATCGCCTCAAGAGCAACGGCCATGTCCCGGGCGGTGGCGAAGCGCCGGTCCGGATCCCTGTCGAGCGCGCGCATCACGACGGCGTCGAGCTCCCGCGGGATGCGCGGATCGAGGCGGCTGGGCTCAGAGACCGGATCTTCGAGGATCTTGGTGAACAGCGTGGGCTCGTCGTCGGCCGTGAAGAGGCGCTTGCCGACGAGCGCTTCCCACAGCGTCACTCCGGCGGCGTAAACGTCGGTGCGGCGGTCGACGGCGCGGCGCAGGAGCTGTTCGGGAGAAAGGTAAGGCATCTTGCCTTTCACCTCCCCGTCGCCCGTGCTGTGTGCCGACGCGATGGTCTTGGCGATGCCGAAGTCGACGACGCGCGCGGCGCCGTCGGCGCCCACCAGGATGTTCTGAGGAGAAACGTCGCGGTGAACGAGGCGCAACGGCGTGCCATCCTCGGCCGTCGCCTCGTGGGCGGCGTGAAGTCCGTGCAGAGCATCGGCGAGCACCCGTACCACGATCGCGATCGGGACGGGACGCCCCGACTGGCGTGAGGTGGCCAGCAACCTGGCCAGAGACTCGCCGTGCACGTAGTCCATGACGAGCAGGAGCTCGCCCCCCGTGGAGACCACGTCCAGTATGTTGGCCACGTTGACGTGCGCGACGCGCGACGACAGGCGCGCTTCCTCCGCGAACCCTGCGGCGATCTCCGGGTCGCCCGCCAGGTGTGGGTGGAGGCGCTTGATCGCGACCCGACGGGCGAACCCGCCGGACGAAAAGAGTCGCCCAATGTGTACCGTGGCCATACCACCCGAGGCGATGGCACGATGCATCACGTAGGAGCGAGCCCTCTCGCGAGGCGCCTGCGACGCCATTCGCCCCGAACCGTAGCACGATCCACCCGCATCCTTCGGCGGAGACCGCTGTTACGCTGCCCCCCGCATCCCCCAATGGCAACCGCGGCTCCGACCGTCTTCAAGAGAGGGAACCTCATCCTCGCGCTGTCAGCAGTCGCAGCGGTTGCGCTCTCGCTTTGCGCGCCCGCGTGTGGCCTCACCGCGGACTACTCCGGGCTTCAAGGCGGGTCCCCGCGCAGCTACTGCAGCGCTCTTCCCACGCAGCCTGCGTTCTGCGCGGACTTCGACGAAAAGCCGCTCCCCTTCCCCTGGGTAACGATGACGGGCGAGGGCGGCCAACTCGTGCTCGACCCGACGGCGTCGGTCTCGGCTCCGAACTCCGTCGCCGTGCAGAATTACGGCACGGCTACTACGCTCAACCTCGCGCTGCGCACGCTCTTCCCTCAGCTCCCCGCTCCTCCGTCGACGATCACCTTCGAGTTCTCGTTTCAGCCGGTCGGGGTCGACTCGCAGACCGACGGGCCGCGCCTCGTCATCGCCGCGATCGACTTTTTCGGCTCTTCGAGCTC